>NZ_LMCH01000015.1:0-487412 GCF_001623095.1 Pseudovibrio sp. Ad5
AACGCAGAACTATTCAAAACCGACGCTTGCGCTACCACGCACAAGCCGCTTAACATCAACACGCAATTGGGCCAGACACTCCACTAATCGAAAGCCAATTTTGTCCAACTATCTTTGACGACGGACACCTCCTTAAAAGTTCGCGACAGAGCATAAGCATGGAACGGAAGAAAGAACGCACTCAAAGTCAGAGGGCCATAATGGTTCATAAGTAACCTGTCCGCTAATTAGACTGTAGGTACGTGCGTATTACCGTCAAGGCCACGGCCCGCGTGCCGATAAACAGATCGGATACATAGTAGCGACTTCAAGGTTCCAAGTAAAAACTCTCTTGCGAAATGCAGGCGGTCCATACTTAATGGCCCGAACTTCTAGACATTCCTGACACGTAGCGCGTGAGCATTGCAGACCTTCGCATGTTTCCAACCGTGGTTGAGAACCGATTAACTAAGTCATTAAGAAACTGCACATTGAACTGGATATTGTCTTTGCCCATTTCCCTGTCGAAGCCATGTGGACCGATGTGGAACAAGCTTACCAAGTTTTTTCGCGCATTTCTTCCAAAAGTTGATCATGCATAACGGTGTCTTTTCCATAACTGGCAACAATCGATACCTTTGAGAAATCCCGGTTCAACAGATGATCAGGGTGGATCCAAATAGTTAAACTATTCACGTCCCCGATTATCAAACGCATTCCATCATCGTAGCTAAATTCAGCTAAGAGTATGTACCCATCAGGTGGGTTCTCATTACGGTAAATGATTGTTTGGGCGCCTAAAAACCGATGGAACAATGAATGGTATTGCACGCGTTCATATGGCCCATCCGGATTGCGTGTAGGAAAAACCTCAACACGGCTCAATGGTTTGTGATAATGGCTCTCATACCAAACTATTTCTGGTGGAAAGCCACTTGGGCCACATTCAGGGTGCCAAATTTGGTCTTTTAAAACATCGTGAATAGATCGGTTCAATTCTCTGCCTAAGATAGTTTGCCTAAGATCTAGCACTGACTTTCTGAGGTCAAACTCCCGATTGCTGGTGTCTGCAATAGATTTTAACGAGTTCAGAAACTCCAGACGTCGATTATCTGGCATCACTCCCATAATGGGGTGCTTGTCGGCCTCATTCAGCCAAAACGATAGGTGGTGAATGGCACGCAGAATAAGTTCTTCATTTTCGGAACTTAACTCCTCTTTCTTTAGCTTATGCTTTAGGTCATGGTTCATAGTAACGCAAAATCTGCGAACTGCGAGCCAAGTGATTGGGGTATCTAATGTTCCCTCCCAAGGTGCTTGTCGAAAATGCGGATCAGTTCTTGTCTCACTTACTCCAAAAGTTGCAATCCAGCTTTCCCAGAGTAATTTAGTATGTATTTCGCGCAAAGCTGATTGCTCACTGCAATTAAAAGCAATTCGCTTAATGCGAGGTATATCTGAAGAGTTAGCCTCTTCTGTTTTACCTTCACTTTCGAGTGCGCTGCTTTGGTTCCAGTCATCGCGATAACTATTGAATAAGGCAAACTCTAGCGGCCATTTTGCGAGTACCGTCGGGAATGGCCCTTCTTTGATTTCATGGAGTTTCTGGGGGCCAAATACCGGACCCGATTTACCTTCACCCCATGGACCTTCCCACCATGGGGGAGCATCAGGCGGATTGCGCTCTGAAAGAAAACTCGCATCTATACCACGATAGATAACATGGCTTTCGTCGGTATCAGTTTCAGTCGCATCAAAGTATGCGTTTAAATCTGGGCCAGCAAAGAACCAAAGCGTACCGCTTTTAGGCAACCAATAACGCTCCGTTGAGCGAGGTAAGGTTGCACAATCAATTTGGCCTAGAAACATCCGTGGTTTGTTTGAGATAGGATCCCGAGGCCAAGCAACATCCGCAGGTAATCGGGGCAATCCTCCTAAGTAGGAGGATGCAAATTTTGTTGGGTCGGGTGGATAGACACGTGCCATGCCAATCGCAAGAGTTTTAGTTTCAACAATGATGTCGTGTAATTCATCATAAGTGTATCGCTTCTCTGGACTACTCTCCTCCTGCATTTTCAATGCAATTTCCTTAACTTGAGCACCGATTGGGACATGGGACTCAAAGTCAAGCTGATGTGTGGACGTAGATGAAGGAGGTTTCTTTTGCTTTCCTTTGAACCAGCTATAAAGACTGCGCCGCATATCACCCTCAACAGCAAAGACTTCTATTGAAATCATGGCAAAAAAAGTAATTAGTGGAGGTAGGCCAACCGCCCCAAAAGCCGGTATTTACTATTGGTAGGCTCTAAGCCATTTAGAGGCAACCTCAACATTCAGGGTTCAATGTCACTTTGGGTGAATAGCGTGCGTTCTGCGTAGAGCCGATCTGAATAGGTTTGCTAATTTTGCGTGTAGATAGGTTTCGGTAGTTGTTTCGTGCATAGCCCAGATTGCGTCTGAGAGCTCTGCGTTCTGTTAAGCGCCCGCGTTGGGCTCTCATGCTAGAAGGGATCCAAACTGATGTGTGACAAGCGGTCTTTGAAACGCTCCACGGCATCAGCGTTCGGATCTTGCCTCAACTCTTGATGGAAACCCTCGAATGTCCGTTGTTGGCCCTCACGCGGCCGCCCAAAACATGGCCTTATCTCGACAATGGCTCGCTGGAGCTTGACAACAACACCGCTGAGCGGGCAATGAGACCTGCGGCTCTTGGGCGGAAAAATTATCTCTTCATGGGATCAGAAGGTGGCGGCAAAGCTGCGGCAATCGCCTATACCTTCATCGAAACAGCCAAGCTCAAGAATTTGGACCCTTCAAGCCTGGCTCACGTGGTTTCTGATCCAAATCGCTGATCACAAGATCACTCACATCAACGACCTCATGCTGTGGTGTTACGCTGCAAAGTCAGCGTAACAGGGCCCATTGCTGGTTGGTAGGTCGCCTTCACCAAACGCTTACCTTACACCCCAATGTTGGGATTCTAAATTATACGAAGATGAAGTCCTCGGCGCCAATAAGTGAGAGATCCGTATTTTGTAAAATGATCTCACTATCTCCAAAGGCGACAATGACGTCGGCATCTCTATTGGTCAAAGACAGCTCTGTAAAGGAGTCCGCGCCAAATTCAGAGCCGAGCTGAATAAAGTCAATTGTGTCCTGAAAGTCAGCAATAGTGTCAGTGTCACCTATACTCGTGAAACTAAAGGTATCACGTCCCGCACCACCCTCTAAAAGGTCATCTCCTTGAGCTCCATCAAGGAAATCATCGCCGGAGAAGCCCTGAAGTACATTCTCCAAGGAGTTTCCAACCACAGTATCACTGCCAGCGCCACCAGAAGCATTTTCTATCTCAACACCATTGGCGATGGTATACCCTCCGCGTACACCCTCTGCATAGGAGAGTACACCACCGCCTGTGCTGCTGTAATCAAGAGTAGCGGCTACAAGCGAGATATTGACGCTGCTGAAGCCCGTATACGCGATTGTATCGATGCCGCCGGTGTCCCAGATGCACGAATAAAATGTGCCCGAACCGTTAAGTTCTGGTAGGAGATATGTATTATTATCTATATTCGCGTCTTTTGCTCCGTATTTCTCCTGTAGAAGCGCCAAGTCGAACGCCATAGGGCCCACCGTCGCGCCATAAGTACTCGGCCATTCCGGATAAAGCTCTGCATGGCCGACATTATAACTCATCATGGTATAGATACCTTGATTGAGATCGAAGTCACCGTAATCGCCGCGTGAGCTAGAAACCCCGTTCATCACACTGGAACCGCCACCAGTATCATGAGGGTGCGCCATACCCAGTCCATGACCAACTTCATGTTGAAACACAAAGTACTCAAGTGAGCCTGGATCTAGGTTTGCTAAATTCATATTAGAGGTATTGAAAACGGCTACACCTGGATTTGCTTCACTCGGAGGATTCATATAAGCATAAGTACTGCCGCCAAAGGCAGATGTTACAAATTTAAACTCTGCATTATTTGAGCTGCTTGCTACCGAAAAAGTGAGATTTGTCCCTTGCGATAAGTCGTTTAACGACGCCATCGCACCATCAATCTGCGCCTGCGTCCAGCCATCTGAACTTTGGCCATCAAAAACTTCGCCAGCTTGCGCAAAGTAGACAGAAATATTTGTTGTATCTACAGCTGAACCACCCCAATCGAGCGCATCCAGCGGTGATGGAGGCAAGGTCTCCTCCACACTGACAGTATAACTTCCGGTCTGCCCATCTGAGTAGGCAGCGGCGCTGATGTAAAATCTGCCTGACGTGGATGCCAGGAAGTCTAAAGATGAATTTAAACCAGACCCGCCGTCATCGTCAAACGCAACTAGGTTTCCGGAGGCATCGTATATTCTTAAATAAGTATCTGTAACCGGCGCAGCTCCGCTCCCATTAAGGTTGATCGTATAATTTGATCCCGCACTAAGGTCGATCGCCACCCAGTCGCGGTCCCCATTGGTTTCAAGTGTACCTGAAAAGCTATCCCCTGCGGCAATGAGGTATTGCGTCGACGGCCCTGCGTCAGCATCTTCTCCCTCATTCAAGACTAGAGTATTTGCGAAGAAATCCGCCACCTCGACCTGTGTTGTAACCTGATCGGCAGCTTGCGCGCTGAGGGCCGCTTTTTGCTCCGTTACGCTTGAGTTGTAGGATATGCTTTCTGCAGTTACATGTAGTTGATTCATCATGCATAATTTACACATTTTCTACATCCTTTAATATAAAAGCAATCATGTAAGTATAAAATTAAATATGATTCTTGCAATATTTAATTGCATAAATAGTATTCATTAGTATATTTAATCATTACATATATTATGTGGGGCTGTTCTTCGTATATTTTACATGTATGAGTCATTCGGTGTAAAACTGTGCAAATTACAGTATTGAGTTTCGTAAGTACTTCAAGCGCATTGGTTTTCCCTGGATTGGCCTCCTTGTTCTGGATGCTGTTTCACGCGACTGATTGCAGGGGAAGGTTTCAACCTCCCGTGTGCCTGCAGGTGTTTTGGATAAGGTACTCTTGAAGCGCTTCAGTGGTGTAGCGCACAGTACGTCCGATTTTGCAGAACGCAGGTCCCGTTCCCTTGCAACGCCATATGTTTAGGGTTTGCGGGGAAATTCTCAGGCGGTCTGCGGCTTCTGCTGTGGTGAGAAGTTCGATCGGGTTCATGCGGCTACCCCTTTCGGTTGGAAGTTTGCACAGCTCTCTTCCATCATCTCCGCCCAGTCCAGAGCGGCCATTTCAAGGCTTTGGGGTATGATGGTGGAGGTTAACGGCAGGGTTGGGCCTGACATGCTTCTGCGGGAGAGTTGGTTGAGGGTGGTCGTTACCGCTGCTCGGCGGATCTCCTCCAGCTTGGCGGTTTCAACCATGCTTAGCTTGTCCTGGCGCGGAATGAGCTCACTCAAAGCTTTTGCCAGCTCACACAGGCCACCGGTTGGACGGTGCACCAATGTTTGAGCCTGATCGCATTCAGCTTCCGTGTAAGCCAGATGCGCCAGGATGACCTGTAGGCCGGTCGTCATCATCAAGGGCCGGAGAGCGCGCGGTGTGAACCGCGCTGCCATTATGTTGAACTGCGCCTGCGAAAAGAACGTATCCGTCAGATTGTGCAGGGCAGCCACGCGGCCCAACACAATGCCCAGAGTACGCCAGGTGATCCTGGAGGAGGCCCGGGGTGTCAGGTTGATGTAGTTGCCCTCTGGCAACGGAATGAAGTTCATCGGCTCTGTCATGCTTAAGCATTCTCCGCGACAGGACCTGTCATGCCGAGGGCGTCGAGGTAGAGATCGAGGATCGCTTCTTCTTCCTCGCGCTCATGAGGTTTGCGTTTGCGAAGGGATACGATTTTGCACATGACTTTCACGTCAAAGCCGTTGCCCTTGGCTTCTGCGTAAACGTCCTTGATGTCATCTGCGAGGATGGCCTTTTTTCTTCGAGGCGCTCAATGCACTCTACAAAGGCTCTGAGTTGCCCAACTGCGCCGCCGCCTGCATCTGCCATTTGGGTGTCCCGTGATTTGGGTTGAAAGGGTTCTAAGATTGATTGCTTCTCGCTGAACGAGCAGCATGTTCCATCCTTGAGATGGTGAGGATGGTTGGCTTCAGTTCAGCTGGCGCTTTGTCATAGCCACGGCCGAAACGGCCATTTAGAAAGTAGGTAAATGATCTGACCTGCAGTGGGGGTGTAATTGCGCTTCTTGGCCTAAGGCTGCAAAGGCGCGTAACTGAGCAAATATATTAGATTAAATTTCGCCGGCAAAGTAATTTGAAGTATCGAAATGCGTGCCATAGTTGATTTTTTAGATATGTGATGCGTGCACATTAAATATAAATATTCATCTATATCTAGAGTGATCTCACGTAGAGAATTTAGTTTTGTATATTGGTAAGATATTCGTTTGAGGTAATTAGTTTATATAATGCAATGGTTTAAATAGGTATCAGGTGAGTGCGTCAAAATGTATTACTAGATTTCCTTTGAAAAGAACTAGACTTAAGTTGCAATTAATTTTTCAGGGATAGAGAGGTTGAGAATAAATTGAACTAATTCAATGGAAAATAATCATGTCACTGCGCCTAAGGATATTCGCCGCTGCGAATGCCGTGTTTTTGCTTGGCTTTATTGCACTTATCACAGTTGTTTCCGTCCTTATGTCCAATTCCTCAGAAGAGGCCGGTCAGGAATTACTTATTGAGAATGCCCAGGTTCAAGCGGATCTGGCCAATCAAACAATTAGCGAAGCACAAATTATCACGGCAAGTTTTGCAGACCAGCTCGAACAAACATTGCGCCATGCCGATCTAACTCGTGAGCAGATCGCCCAGATCGCCCGAGACTTCTTTGCCAACAATCCGTCCATTGATGGCCTGACCACCTCCTTCGAGCCAAATATGATTGGCGAAGATGCTAGCCACGCTGGTCAGGATTATTCCGGAAAAACCGGCCGTTTCTCACCTTACTTCTCTCGCAAGGATGGCAAGGTTGGGTGGCGTATTGCAGGTGCGGACGAAGCTGATGCTGATAGCTGGTATGGTCTTCCGCTCAGACTGGGTCACGACGTTGTCACACCGCCGTACAGCTTTGAATCACAAGGGGACACCGTAATGGCTGTCTCCATGTCGTCACCTATCTTCAATGGCAATGGTAATGCAATTGGTGTCATCACTGGCGACGTGTTCCTTAACGGCTTGATCGCAAGTCTGGAAGCTTCCAGAAAATTCAAAAGTGGGTTTGTCGGCCTCGTTAGCAACGATAGCAAATGGGTAGCTCACTCCAATTCGGAGTTGAAAGGCGAAGAAATCCCAGCAGAGATTGCTCAACTCCTCACTGAGGCAGGTACGCAGCCAACTGTTGTTGAGCTTGGTGATAAGGAAATAGCGACCTATCCGCTGACACTGCGTGGTACAGAGCAGGTCTGGTCCGCAATTGTGTCCGTGGATAAGTCTGAACTACTCGCCGCTGCCAACGCAACACGAAACAACGCTATCATTACGGCGCTTATCTGTCTTGCCTTTGGTGTCGTCGTTCTCTGGTTTGTTGGCTCCTCCATTGCAAGACCTGTTGTCGGTATCACTGCACGGATGAACTCTCTGACAAAGGGCAATGTAGATGATCCTGTCGCCTTCACTGACCGTAAAGACGAGATCGGACAGATGGCGAAGGCTTTGGAAGTCTTTGTTAGCAATGCAGTTGAGCGCATGAATCTGCAAAGTGAATCCGAACAGGAGCAAGAAGCCCGTGCACTTCGCCAAAAGCATATTGATGAGCTTATTACTGACTTTGATGAGACCATTCAGGAAAGTCTGACGACAGTCGCGGATAACTCAACTGAAATGGAAGTCTCTGCCAAGGCACTGACTGGCATCGCTGAGCATGCCACTGAGCAATCAACAACGGCTGCCGCCTCTTCTGAGGAAGCGTCTACCAATGTACAAACGGTAGCGTCGGCAGCAGAAGAGCTGGCCGCATCCATTGATGAGATTAGTCGCCAGGTCGGTCAGACTCAGAAAGTCGTCGCAGATGCTACATCTACGGCCCAGGTCACAAATGATAAAGTCTCCAGTCTGGATAGTGCTGCGCAGCGTATTGGCGAAGTGGTCACACTCATCCAAGCGATCGCAGAGCAAACCAACTTGTTGGCTCTGAATGCGACCATTGAGGCAGCTCGTGCCGGCGAAGCTGGCAAGGGCTTTGCTGTTGTGGCAGCTGAAGTGAAAGAGTTGGCCAATCAGACCTCAAAGGCGACCGAAGAAATCTCCAGCCAAATTGTAGGCATTCAGAATTCGTCTCAGGAAGCCGTTGGTGCAATCAGCGCGATCACCAAAACCATGTCTGACGTCAATGATATCACAGCAACTATCGCAGCTGCTGTTGAGCAGCAGGGGGCCGCAACCACTGAGATTAGTGAGAACGTGCAGCAAGCAGCTGTAGGCACTCAAAATGTTGCTGAAGGCATGGCGGGTGTATCATCTGCCGCATCAGAAACCAGCGCAACTGCAAGTCAGGTACTGTCATCCTCTCAGATCCTGAATAAGCAAGCAGACCTGTTGCGGGACAACATTGCAAGCTTCTTGCGCAATGTAAAAAGCGCCTGATAACAATCAAATGCTAATAATTAGATGGCTCATTCTGGTTTCGGGTGAGCCATTTTTTATGTCGCAGTTATCGGTGAATTCTGAGAGTGAAGAAGCTCAGGATGCTTAAATATGTCAAAAGGCACACCACTGAGTAATACCATGTTGCTGAGACAGAAAATGCTAGTTCCAGAAGAGCAAGGCATCCCAGTGTCAGAACCGAAGAGAGCAACGCATCCATAGTAAATGCGCCTGCTGCAAACACGTAATGGTTCTGCTTCAAACCAACTGATGAGTTGGATGCAATCGAAGCACCGATGAGGTCTGCTTTCAGGAAATACAATATTGCATTGCCAAGCAGAAAGATGGAGACCTGATAAAACATGAAACGCAACACGCATTGTTTACAGTGATCTGATGAGTTGCGAGGCAGGATCTACGTTTTTATTAAAATGCGCTATGTGTCATGAGGTAGCGGAAGCAGGCCGTAAATATCTGTATTTTTACTGTTATCTGCTAAATTCAGCATATATGAGTTATGCAACACCCAAGAAATTGTTGAATGAGTTGATGTGAGGTTTGCCTCACACATGCTATGCACTATTGAAAAGCCTTGAGTATTGGCATACACGCTGCAAAGCCAAACAAATAAATCGTAAAATAGAATTCACGGAATTAAGGATCATTCATGCGCGACGGTGGACGAATTGCGGCTGCAATTGAAGTGCTGACAGAGATTAATGAGCGCCGCCGTCCTGTGCAGGAAGCCCTGAAGGACTGGGGCAACAAGCATAGGTTTGCAGGATCCGGTGATCGGGTTGCTATCGGCAATCTGGTGTTTGATGCGCTGCGCCACAAACTCTCCCATGCTCAGGCGATGGGATCTGACAGTGCGCGCGCGCTTGTTTTGGCAACCTACATCTGGGGCTGGGGCAATCAGGTGGAAAAGTTGGAGCAGGTGATGGAAGAAGACCGTCACGCACCAGAAGCGCTTTCCGACGCTGAACGTGACGCATTGATTGAAAACAAGCAAGTCGGCGATGACGACCAGATTTCAGCAAATGTTCCAGAATGGCTCTGGCCGCACTTTCAGGATAACTTTGGTGACGAGACGCTGGCCGTTGGGCGTTCTCTTTCTGAACGTGCGCCGATTGATATGCGCGTGAACACTGTCAAAAGCTCGCAGGAAAAAGTCCTCAAGCGTTTGTCTCACCTTCATCCAGAAGTAAGTGGATTGTCTCCCGTCGGCGTTCGTCTTGAACCTGTAATTGGGCCACGCAAATCACCTCACGTTCAGGCTGAAGAAAGCTTTCGCAAAGGCTGGTTTGAATTGCAGGATGAGGCCTCTCAGATCGCGTCCATCCTGTCAGGCGCTCAACCGGGTGAACAGGTTCTGGATCTATGCGCAGGTGGGGGCGGTAAAAGCCTCGCTTTAGCTGCGCAAATGCAGAACAAAGGACAGATCTACGCTTATGATGCCCATAAGACGCGTCTAGCACCACTTTATGACCGCATGGCCCGCGCAGGGGTGCGAAATATCCAGACGATTGATCCGCAAACCGGTTCTCTTGATATCTGCGAAGGCAAGATGGATCGCGTGTTCGTGGATGCTCCTTGTTCAGGCACTGGTGTATGGCGTCGTCGTCCAGATACCAAGTGGCGTGTAACCGAAAACGCTCTGAATGGACGTGTTGAAGATCAGGCGCAGGTTCTGGAGACTGCGACACGCTTTGTGCGTTCAGGTGGCAAGCTGATTTATGCAACTTGCTCTTTGGTGCCAGCGGAAAATCAGCTGCAAGTCAAAGCGTTCCTTGAAAAGCACGCTGACTTCAAGCTTGTTGATCTAGCGCCGGTTTGGGAAGAGCATTTTGGTGCAATAGCATCCCGTCGTCCACTGTTTAAGGATGGCGGTATGATCACTCTGACGCCTTATCATACCGGTACTGATGGCTTCTTCATCGCGATGATGGAACGTATTTGATATCAGTACCTTGGCTTTAATAAAAAAACATGTCGCATATGAAATGCGACATGTTTCGAAACGGCAAATAAACCATGTGATTAGCTGGAGGCTTTCTCTTCAAGCTCATCAGGTACCTCAGATTTACCCTTGACGACATCTTCCGCCAGCTCTTCAGAAGCGGCATCTTCACTCTGTGCCTCAAATATGCTTTCACCGGCCTCTTCCAAAGCTCTGGCTTCTATGCTTTTGCTGTGCTCTGAAGGCTCGGGTATAACTTTCTCCTCGCGTACAGGCCGCTCATAACCTTGCTCAGCAAGATACTCGACCTCTTTGATCGCAGCTTCAGTCTCCTCTAAAAACTGACTGTTTCTGGATGAAGAGGTCAAGACATCGCGAGCGGCATCAGTGGCACCAGCTGCTGCAAGAGCTGCGCCAAGTGCGTTGCTGACTTGCTTATTGCCTGGTGCAAGCCGCCATGCGGCAGCCGCGTGATAAACTCCGGCATAAACAAGACCAAGTTTGCGCTTGCCAATGCTCAGATGAACGAGCGCAGCCGCGTTCTCAGGCTCACACGCATGAGCCAGCTCAAAGCTTTCTACAGCACTGGAGGTGTTTTCTTCCAGCAAGTACGCGTGCCCCATTGCGACAAGCACTTCAACATTGCGAGGCTGCAGGTCATGGGCCTTGTCCAGATGCGCCAGTGCCTCCTCACTCTTTTTACGAATGATGAGTAGCTTCGCGAGGCCAACCAGAGCAGGAACATATTGCGTGTCAATTCTGAGCGCAGCCCGATAGTTCAGGGTTGCCGCTTCCGCCTTGGTCTCCGCACTCAAAGCATCGCCAAGAAGTGAAAGAGCAGGGGCGCTGTTTGGGATCAGTTGAACAAGGCGTCGGGCATATGGTTCTGCTTCTGCATGCCCATGCATCTTGATCAAAATGGTTGCGAGCCCATAAAGCGCATTCCGGTTCTCCGGCTCAGCTTCCACCACCGCATCAAAGGCTTCTTTAGCTTGTTCCAGGTACCCCAGCAAAAGCAGCGCATTACCCATGTTGGAGCGTGCAGCCAAGTGTTCTGGCTTCATGAACAATACTTTACGCAAATGGGCGACGGATTCCCTCAAATCTCCATTGCGCAACATAATCGTTGCCATCTTGAAAAGAAGCTCGACATCATCAGGGTAGCGTCCAACAAGATCCTGATAGACTGGGATCACTTCATCAAAGCGCTCGTCCTGTTCCAAGTAGGCAATAGCATCAAGTGCAGCATTGATTTTTTCTTGCCGGGCGTTAGTGTCCGGTGTACCGCGCAGTGTCTCTGTCATCTTTTACGGACCCCCTCGTTGGGCAGTGCCGCCCGTAGATCCATTCGGATGGATCTGCTGACAGGCAATTCTGCGAATCAAATTCGTATCTATGCACGATGAAGCCTAAGCGGTTGGCAAATCAGCGTCAAAGGTGGAACGGGTTGATCCTGAAGGAAGGCGTGGATAGATGATATTGAACGCATCAAAACCACATTCAGGGGCTAGTGCCTGGGAAAAATCACCAATATTCAAGACAGCTTAACCATTTTCCGTTTTCTTATCGGTCAATGGAATGAAGCAAAGCATCCGACGCAGGGCAAAGGGTTATGGCGGAGAAATACCGTGCGAAAATAACGACACAGGCAAGTTTGTTTGAAGACGAACATAACGTCGAGTTGTTGAACTATTTGCCTCTGCGCATCATCGCGACTGGCCGCTTTATTGAGCGCCGGCTTTCCGAGCATTTACAGAAGCAATATGGTTTATCGCTTCCCTCGTGGCTCGTGCTGAGTGCGCTGGAGCGGATGGGTGCTGTGTCTGTACGGGAGTTGGGGCCAGTTATTGGATTGGATACGGTGGCTGTATCGCGTGCTGTAAAGCGCCTGTCAGAAGCAAATCTTATCAAAAAACATGAGCACCCTCGAGACCGTCGCCTTGTCCGTTTGAACCTGGCAGAAGATGGACGCGTTGTTTTGCGAGCTCTAGAGGCCCAACTCGAACAGCTGGAGAAGAATCTGCTGCCGCAGTTAGACGTGCAGGAGCGCATCAGATTGGGGCAAATGATGAGCCGTATCGAAGAACACGAGCAGTCGATATTGTAGCTGACTGGACCTTCGGACAAAGCACACAGAAAAACATCATCTGCCCTTAACGGAACCACGATTTTTCCGCGTAAAAGACCTTTCCAAATCAATGCGCACAGAGTAGAAGCTGCGCATGACAGACCGCATCCTCATTATTGATTTTGGTTCTCAGGTCACTCAGCTGATCGCGCGCCGTGTGCGCGAGTCTGGTGTGTACTCCGAGATCGTTCCGTTCCAGTCTGCAGAAGCTGCTTTTAAGGAGATGAATCCAAAGGCGGTGATCCTGTCAGGTGGTCCGGCATCCACGACTGAAATGGGGAGCCCACGAGCACCCCAGATCGTATTCGAGGCAGGCATTCCTGTTCTCGGAATCTGTTATGGTCAGATGACCCTTTGTGTCCAAAATGGCGGCAAAGCGGAAGGCTCTGATCATCGCGAGTTTGGCCGCGCCTTCCTTGAAATTAAAGGGAAAAGCCCACTATTTGATGGGGTTTGGGACGAAATTGGCTCCAAACATCAGGTTTGGATGAGCCATGGTGACCGTGTTGTGGAGCTGCCCGAAGGTTTTGAGGCAATTGCAACCTCTGAAGGTGCACCATTTGCTGCTTATGCAAATGAAGCCAAAAAGCAATATGGTGTTATGTTCCACCCAGAAGTGGTTCACACTCCCGATGGTGCGAAGCTCATCGAGAACTTCACTCATAAGATTGCAGGTTGCTCAGGCGACTGGACAATGGCTGAATATCGTCAGCAGGCGATAGAGAGCATTCGTCAGCAAGTTGGCGACAAAAAAGTCATCTGCGGCCTGTCTGGCGGCGTTGACAGTTCTGTTGCAGCAGTGCTGATCCATGAAGCAATCGGCGACCAGCTCACTTGTATCTATGTTGATCACGGTTTGATGCGTATGGGTGAAACGGAGCAGGTTCTATCCATGTTCCGAGATCACTACAACATCCCGCTGGTTCATGTGGATGCTGCTGATCTGTTCATTGGTCAGCTGGAAGGCGAGAGCGATCCGGAAGTCAAACGCAAAACCATCGGCAGGCTCTTCATTGAAGTTTTCGAAGAAGAAGCGAAAAAGCTTGGCGGCGCAGACTTCCTCGCACAGGGCACGTTGTACCCTGACGTGATTGAGAGTGTATCCTTCACGGGCGGTCCATCCGTGACCATCAAGTCACACCACAACGTGGGCGGCTTGCCAGAGCGCATGAATATGCAGCTGGTTGAGCCACTTCGTGAACTGTTCAAAGATGAAGTTCGTGACCTTGGTCGCGAATTGGGTTTGCCAGACAGCTTCATTGGACGGCACCCATTCCCAGGTCCGGGTCTTGCGATCCGCTGTCCGGGCGGTATCACGCGTGAGAAACTGGATATCCTGCGTCAGGCAGATGCCATCTATCTGGATGAAATCCGCAAAGCTGGTCTCTACGACGCCATCTGGCAGGCATTCGCTGTTCTGCTGCCAGTTCAAACCGTTGGCGTTATGGGCGATGGTCGCACCTACGAGTTCGTCTGTGCCTTGCGTGCAGTGACCTCGGTTGATGGCATGACAGCAGATTTCTATCACTATGACATGGAATTCCTTGGCCGGGCTGCAACCCGCATCATCAACGAAGTCCGCGGTATTAACCGCGTCGTTTATGATGTGACCTCAAAGCCTCCGGGAACCATTGAGTGGGAATAAGTTAAACAGAAACCGGGGAGGGCAACTTTCCCGGTTTTTTCTTATCTAGTGATCAACTCGGCTTCTAATTTTGCATGGATTTCTAATTTTATAAGTTCGTACATACTGTTTGATGTTTTGAAATTTGGGGGCAGTCGTCAATGGATCTACCTGATGCGGAGTTATATCTAACTGAACAGCATAGAGAACTCTTGCTTTGCCAGCGAACCGATTTGATTGGCAAGGATGAAGACGCAGTCCTTCGTCTATACCGAAAACACATCGCCAAAGCTGTTCGAATGTTGAAGGATCACGTCCCGGATCTTGCTGCGAAAGGGCGATTCCTGGATATCGGCTGCGGCCTCGGATTTGGCCTGCTCGTTTTAAAGGAGCTTTATGGGGCGGATCATTGTTTCGTCGGCTTAGACAAAGATGGCAAAGACACAGAAATCAAATATGGTTTTAAGCTTCATGCAGAAATATACAACGACCTGATGCGCACAGCCGAGAATTTGCAGCTCAATAGGATTGCACCTGAAAACGTCAGTCTTATCAATTTGGATCATAACGCGTTTCCTGATGGTACTTTTGATGTCGTTGTGTCTTTTCTCGCTTATGGTTGGCATTTTCCAATTTCAACGTATTTTGAAACATTGAAGCAAGTTACCAGAAAACAGAGCATCATCTACCTCGACCTACGCCGTAAGACAGACGGCCTCTCAATGATGGCTTCAGAGTTTGATCTTGTCTGGGCAAGAGAAAATAAGAAGGGTGTCAGTACAATTTGGCGAGCGCGTTAGAGGTAGTCTGAGCGTCAAGGCTACCCAAACAACTTCGCGCAGCTGATGCAATAAAGAGCGGCTGGGTCTACGCGCAGTCGGGCTTCGGGAATGTCGTCTCCGCATTCAAGGCAGAAGCCGTATTCGTCCTCTTTGATCCGCTGCAGGGCGCTGTCGATCCGTTGAAGTTCTCTGGTGCGTTGGCGGTCATTGGCTTGAGCCATCGCTTGCCGTTGCATAGCGTCCATGCGGGAGAGGCGGCCAACGGACTGTTGGTCAAGCGCAACCGTTGCACGGTCTCCCTCAGAGATAGCAGTGAGTTCTGTCAGTTCTGCCTTTCGTGCAAGAAGTAACTTCTCTGCATCATTGAGAGCCAGTGTCATCAGATCATCTCCCGCCCAAACCTTCAGGTAGTCAGTATGAGCGCGAATTGAGAAACTGTGCAAGCAAAACAAAACGCCCAACATAGTGGGCGTTTAAGGGAGTGGATTAGATTTTCATCAGGCTGGAAACGGTTTCTTTTTCGCCCACAAACTCTACACCCAGTGTATCCGCTGTCCTCCAGCGGACTTCGGTTTGCACGCGCTGGCGCAGATGAACCAGATAGAGTGTAAACTCATCGGGAATATCGATCGTTGTTTCCATCTTCAAGCGGGCACCGAAATCGGACAAATCACGAATAACACAGTCGAAAACCATCGACTGGCTCGCGAAAACAATGCGCCCTTCCTTAAGCGTACGCCGACGGCGAACGCGGCGACGTTCACTAGTTTCTGTTGCACTGTCACTTTCGGACATAGAACTTTCCAGGCACTGTTTCTGTTTGTGAAACCTTAGATCTTGCGCAAATATAGGAGTCAAACAGTCAAGTTATGATATATGCAGATAAACAACTCACCCTGATTTAGCGAGAAAAGCAGCATGAGCTCAAGGGTTCTGCGAAAAAGAATTGGGTAAATGTATAAAACACCTTACGCAGCGACGGTCAGGCTTATTGATATTTCACCGCGTATGGTCACAGTGCACAAGCCTATCTAAGGGCTTTAACGTAAAATACAAATCTAAAGGGTCACTCGATGACGCTGTTATTAGTTGGGCTATTCATCTTTCTGGGAATTCACTTCGTCCCATCTTTTCCTGGGTTTCGTGACTCAGTCGTTCAGCGCATTGGACTGAATCCATACCGGGCGATCTACTCACTGATCGTGCTGACAGGCCTTTTCTCCATGATCTACGGCTTCGTTCTGGCGCGTGAGGAAGACCTGTTTCCGCTGTACATAACGCCATTCTGGCTACGTCATCTGGCTATGACATTGCTCTTACCAGTCTTCATTCTGGTTTTTGCGAAGTTTATTCGCGGTAACATCGCCAAGTGGACCAAAGACCCCGTTATTCTGGCAGTAAAGATCTGGGCAATCTCCCATTTACTGGTCAATGGTGAGCCATATTCCGTTGCTTTATTCGGTGGCTTTCTTGTCTGGGCGATCTGGGCGCGGATCTCCTTGAAGAAATTCAATCGCAAAAACACTGCAGTCGAAGAGTTCCCACACGCTCTGCGCAATGACATCATCAGCGTTGTGTTGGGCATGCTCCTCTACGGTTTGTTTGTCTGGAAACTACATGCGCTGCTGATCGGTATGCCGATCCTGACTTAAGCAAACTCTCAAATCGCGAGTGTTTCAGCAAAACCGGGTGCGTGACTGATCAGTTGCGCACCCGGTTTTGCTTTAGGCTGAGTATTTTGACTGATCCAAAGATTGTTTTGCAATTGAGCACTCTGTGAAATACCTTTGCCCTCAATTGATCTTGGGGGAGAACAATTTATGGCATTATTGATTTCAGGCCTCACCGCATTTTTTGCGGTGCATTTGATCCCGTCGTTCTCGGCGCTTCGGGACACGTTGGTTCAACGTCTGTCGTTCAACGGATATCGCGGACTGTACACGCTCATTTCATTGGGTGCTCTGGTCGCAATCGTCTATGGCTTCGGTGCCGCCTGGAATGGTGATTATGCGCCATGGTATGTCGCACCAAGCTGGGGTCGTCACGTCACCATGCTGTTGATGCTGCCTGTTTTTCCACTCTTCTTTGCCTCTCAATTGAAAGGTAATATCACACGCGTCACCAAGCACCCGTTGATCAATGCAACAAAGCTTTGGGCTGTGGCTCACTTGTTTGCAAACGGGGAACCTTACTCTGTACTATTGTTTGGCTCATTTTTGATCTGGGCAATTCTTGTCAGAATTACCATTGCCCGCCGTGAGCGTATCAATCCACCAAGCCGGGACTACCCAAACGCAACGCGAAACGATGTGATTTCCGTAGGCCTCGGTTTGATTTTCTATGGCCTGTTCGTGTGGAAACTACATGCAATTTTGATCGGGGTACCGATCATAGCTTGACCTTTTGCATGGGGTAAGGTCTCAAGACAGACATCAAAGTGGTCTCTCTCGGCAATTACACTTGTAAATGTTGGCAGGGAAAACTCTTTCATTGCCCTAATAAAGCCACTAATCGGTTGAAAGAGGTAGAGAAAGAGGTTTGCCTGCGGCTCTCTTAGTTTTAATGTGACGCCGCCCATTGGGATACCACGAACCTAAGAATCGTTGCTGCAGGAACATTTGAAGTTATGTCCGACATTTTTCGCGAAGTCGATGAAGAAGTAAGAAGCGACCAGTTTTCAAAGCTTTGGAAGCGCTTTGCTCCGGTTGTATACCTGACAGCAGGTCTTATCGTTGTAGGTACCGCAGGTTTTCGCGGCTATGAGTACTGGCAGAACAAACAGTCTCAGGCAGCAGGCACTGAATTTCTGGAGGCTATCAAGCTTTCAGACGCAGGCAACTACACCGAAGCGCAGGCAGCTTTTGTTTCCATGGAAGGCAGTATTGGCGGTTATCCTATGATGGCCAAGATGCGCATTGGAACCGAGTTGGCGCTGGAAGGTAAACCTGACGAAGCCATCAAGGCTTTTGAAGCGGTCGCCGCTGACAGTGCGACACCAATCATTTACAAGGGCCTCGCCAACATCCGGGCTGCTTATCTGCTGCTGGATAACGGCGACCTTGCTGCTGTGAAAAAACACACAGAAGTGCTAGCTGTTGCTGGTAACACATGGCGTTTTTCTGCATTGGAAATTCTGGGTGCTGCTGAGTACAAGGCTGGTAATCTGGATGCAGCTCGCACGCGCTTCAGCGAAATTGTGAATGATGCAGCTGCTCCGTCAGATGTTTCCGGACGCGCACAAATTTATCTTGAACTAATTACCTCTGCATTGGGCAAAGACGAAAAGGGGACTGAATAAGTGAGCGAGACCAAAAGAAAGTCTTGGAAGGCTTTGATTGGAACCGGCGCGCTTGCGCTGACGCTGGCTGGTTGTTCTTCTCTTTCCAGTCTAAATCCATTCGGCGGCGATGATGAGTTTCTTGAGGGAGACCGTCAGCCACTGTATCAAGGCGCATTAAAGCCATCTGCAACAGGTGGAGATGCCAAGATCGGTGCGGCGACAGGTGGGTCAACCTGGCCAACCGCTGCTGGTCCTAAGAGCAATGATCCGGGCAACATCGCAATCAATGTGAGCGGTGGTGTTGCATGGTCGTCGAGCATCGGTCAGGTCCGTTCTCCCGGCTTCTTTGGTATAGGCTCCAGCAACCCGCGCACCGCTGCGCGTCCGGTTTCTGATGGCCAGCGCATCTACGTCTATAAGTCGGATGGCAACCTCGTTGCTCTGACAACTGGTGGCGCCAAGGTCTTCACAAAGAACCTGGGCCTGGAAGGCGAGAACGAAGTTGCCGCAGGTGGTGGTGTCGTGCTTGACGGCGGCAAGATCTTTGTCGCAACCGCATACCGCAATGTTTATGCACTTGATAAAGGTGGCAACGTCCTTTGGACCAAGCAACTGGAAACACCGGTTCGCGGTGCGCCAGCAGCGGCCAATGGCAAAGTTGTCGTTGTAACACAAGACAATGAAGTGATCGGCCTCAACCAGTCAGATGGGGAACAGGCATGGTCATTCGCTGGCATCGCAGAACAAGCAGGCCTGCTTTCCTCTGCAAATCCGGCAATTTCAGGCAACACTGTTGTTGTGCCGTTTTCCTCAGGCGAGGTTATGGCACTTGACATTAACAGCGGTGAGCCTAAATGGATCGATACCGTTGCACGGTCCTTCCGTACACGCGCGCTCTCTGGCCTGACAGATGTTTCTGCAAGCCCGGTCATTGAAGGCAACAAGGTTATTGCAACCTCCGTTGCTGGACGCACACTGGGCATTGCTCTGAAAGATGGCGAGCGTTTGTGGGAGGCTGATTTTGGTGCCGTACATACTCCGGTTGTTTCCGGCGGTACGGTATTCTTGATCGGCTTGGATGACAAATTGCATGCAATCTCAAGTAAGACCGGCAACCTTATCTGGAGTGCCAAGTTGCCAACTGGCGAAAGCGACGCCAAGAATGTCAACTGGGCAGGTCCAATTCTGGCCAACGGCCAGCTGATCGCCATGTCCAGCAACGGTTATCTTGCATCTGTGAATGCAAAAACCGGTCAGGCATCCGCATCGCGGAAAGTGACCAGTGGCGTATTTGTATCACCAATTGTTGCTGGTGGACGCATGGTCGTCCTTACCAGTGACGGAGCGGTTGCAGCGCTGAACTAAACGTATCCCACGAAAAGTGGATACCGGTTTTCGAAACTGGGATACGTTAAAAAATAAAAGCTTAGAGTAGGGCGCATAAGGCGAACTACTCTAAATGCTGCATACCAGACGAGGAGTATTCGCGTGACTGCGACAGTCGCCATTATTGGCAGACCTAATGTTGGCAAGTCGACGCTCTTCAATCGCCTTGTAGGCAAGCGCTTAGCGCTTGTTGATGATACCCCAGGTGTGACCCGTGACCGTCGGTCCGGTGATGCGCGCTTGGGCGATCTGCGATTCAAGATCGTTGATACTGCCGGCCTGGAAGAAGCAGAGGCAGCAAGCCTCGAAGGGCGTATGCGCGCTCAAACAGAAGAAGCAATCCGGGATGCGGATGCATGCTTATTCCTTATTGATGCACGCGCTGGCTTGATGCCGCTTGATGAGCACTTTGCGAACCTTCTTCGCCGAGCCGACACCCCTGTAATTCTTTGCGCCAACAAGGCGGAAGGCAAAGCAGGCGATGGCGGCCTCTATGATGCGTTCACGCTTGGATTGGGTGATCCTGTTCCTCTTTCTGCGGAACACGGAGAAGGCCTGTCCGAGCTTTATGATTTTCTGCGCCCGATTGTAGATGCTGCAGACGAGATGGAAGGTTCTTCCGAATTTACTGAAGCACGAACAGATGTTGATGTCGAAGACGAAGAGATCGACGAGCCGGTTGGCACGCTCGAACGTCCTTTGCGCATGGCAATTGTTGGCCGTCCAAACGCAGGCAAGTCTACTCTCATCAACCAGATGTTGGGTGAAGAGCGCCTTCTGACCGGACCTGAAGCTGGCATCACACGCGACAGTATCTCTGTTGAGTGGGAATGGCAGGATCACCATGTGAAGGTGTTCGACACTGCAGGTATCCGCAAAAAAGCACGCGTTCAGGAAAAGCTGGAAAAGCTCTCCGTTGCGGACGCCCTTCGTGCAATCAAGTTTGCTGAAGTTGTTGTTGTAACGCTCGATGCCACTATCTCCTTCGAGAAACAGGACTTGCAGATCATCGACCTGTGTGCCCGTGAAGGTCGCGCAATCGTTATTGCACTCAATAAGTGGGACTTGATTGAGGATCGTGAGGATGCTTGGGGTCACATCAAGGATTCACAAGCACGCTATCTGAATCAACTACGTGGTGTTGAGATTGTCACCATGTCCGGTATCAACGGGCAGGGCCTTGATAAGCTCATGCAGGCTGTTTTCCGGTCTTACGAGATGTGGAACAAGCGCGTTGGTACATCTGGCCTCAACCGCTGGCTGGAAGGTGTTCTGATCCACCATCCGCCGCCAGCAGTGTCTGGGCGTCGTGTGCGCTTGCGTTTCATGACACAGCCAAAGACACGCCCACCGCATTTTGTGGTGTTCTGCTCCAAGCCAGACAATCTGCCGGAGAGCTACACCCGATATCTTGTGAATGGTATTCGCGAGCGTTTTGACATCAAAGGAACGCCCATTCGTCTGTCCTATAGAAAGGGCGACAATCCATACCACAAGAAGAGAAGGTGATTTCGCTTTCACTTGATTTCATAAAAGGGCAGCAGTCAGCTGCCCTTTTATTTTGCTAAATCCCGGAGAACCGGGAACTGTCAGGGTTCTGACCACTGTCGCGTACTTGAATTTTTCTCTAGAAGTATCAGTCAGTGCCGCTAATAAGTTGCAATTCTTCCTGAATCTGCTTTTAATCGCGCTCTCTTTCCGCATTCCCTACATTTAATAGGATTATCATGTCACAAGACCGTTTTACGTTCGCCAACGCTCTGGTTAAGCGCGCTGGTGCCTATGCGCACGAATATTTTACGCGTTTGGAGACCCTCAATATTGAGAGTAAAGGTCATCAGGACATGGTCTCTGAGGCCGATCGCGATACTGAAATTCTTGTCCGCAAAGCCATTACCGAAGCATTTCCAGATGACAGCATCGTGGGAGAAGAGGGTGATCCCAAACCGGGTACTTCTGAGTATACTTGGATCATCGACCCGATTGACGGCACGGCGAACTTCGTTTCTGGCATTCCACAGTGGTGCGTGATCATTGCCTGTGTCAAAAACGGTGAAAAATATATTGGCGTCATTTATGATCCATGTGCAGATGAATTGTTTGCATCTGAAAAAGGCAAAGGGGCAACACTCAACGGTACGCCAATGAAAGTGTCCACGAGCGATTCCTTGTCCAATGGGTCAATCGGTCTGGGCTTCAGTGCACGCGGGCGCAATCAGGCTGTCAAAAGCGCAGTTGATGCACTGCTGGATGAAGGCGGGATCTTTTTCCGCAACGCGTCCGGTGGTCTTATGCTGGCATATGCCGCCTCTGGCCGTCTCATCGGTTATATCGAAGAGCACATGAACTCCTGGGACTGTATGGCAGGCCTGCTCCTTCTGGAGGAAGCTGGTGGGAAATGTCAGGAAATTGACGTCGCCAACGCAGTCATGAACGGCTGTAAAGTTGTTGCTGCTTGCCCGGGTGTATTTGATCAGACCAAAGCGCTAACTGATAAGTGCTTCATCTAAAGCACCCAGATTGCACAACAAAAAAGCCCCGGCTCATCACCGGGGCTTTTCGTATTTGTAGGCTTATGCCGTTTAGCTGGTCAGCTGCACGAAGTCCCTCAGTTCTTTGCTCGGGAAATCGTAGAGTCGACCATTCTCCTGGCTTTCTGGCAAGCAGAAGCGCACGATGTCCTCAGAGATCTCGGAAGGATGCGGCAGGGTCTTTGGGTCTTCGCCCGGCATTGCTTTCGCACGCATGCCAGTCCGCATCGGGCCTGGATTGATGAGCATGGATTGAACGTTGGTCTTCTGCGTTTCGTTCACATACGTGCGTACAAGCGCCTCCAGAGCCGCTTTTGACATGGAGTAAGGTCCCCAATAGGCACGACACTTGTGTGGCGCTCCTGAGGTCAGGAAGACCGTACGGCCCGCATCGGACTGACGTAGCAGTGGATCAAGCGAACGAATAAGACGCCAGTTCGCAGTCACGTTGATTTTCATCACGTCATCGAACTTCTTCGGATCCACATGACCCAGTGGAGAAGTCGGACCGAGAATACCGGCGTTACCGACAAGAATGTCGAGCTTTTTCCAGCGTTCAAAGATCGCAGCGCCCAAACGGTCAATCGCGTCGAAATCAGTCAGGTCAACTGGCACAAGCGTAGCTGAACTACCGGCCTTCTGGATCTCGTCATCCAGTTCTTCCAGTCCGCCAACAGTCCGTGCGATCGCAACAATATGCGCACCTTCTTCAGCAAGCTTTTTTGCAGCAAAATAACCAATGCCACGGGAGGCTCCCGTGACAACAGCAACACGACCTTCAAGTCTTTTCGAACTCATTGAACTTAACCAGTTTCTACAAGGCGGGGAGCCTGACGTGTGTCCACATCGTCAGACAGATCTGTAAGCGGGGTCGGATAGTCCCCGGTAAAGCAGTGATCAGTGAACTGCGGGTTCTCGTTGTCACGGCCATTTTCATGGCCCATGGCACGGTAGACGCCGTCAATGCTCAGGAAGGCAAGGGTATCTGCGCCAATGTATTTGCGCATGCCTTCAAGGTCATACTTGGCAGCCAGCAGCTTTTCGCGAACCGGCGTATCGATGCCGTAGTAATCGGAGAATTTGATTGGCGGAGAGGCCAGACGGAAGTGAACTTCTTTCGCGCCAGCATCTCTGATCATCTGAACGATTTTCACACTGGTAGTGCCACGCACAAGGCTGTCATCCACCAGCACCACACGCTTGCCTTCAATCTGCGCTCTGTTGGCAGAGTGTTTGAGCTTAACACCAAGCGTACGGATCTGCTGTGTCGGCTCAATAAACGTGCGGCCCACATAGTGGTTGCGGATGATGCCAAGCTCAAACGGAACACCGCTTTCGGCTGCAAAACCAAGAGCTGCAGGAACACCAGAATCTGGAACCGGAACAATCACATCCGCTTCAACAGCACTTTCCTGCGCCAGCACGCGCCCAAAACGCTTACGAACGTCATAAACGGAATGGCCATTCAAAACACTGTCCGGGCGGGAGAAGTAAATGTACTCGAAGATATCTGGACGGGAAGGGCGCTTACCAAACGGGAAGTAGCTTTCGATACCACCCGGCGTACAAACAACAACCTCGCCATTCTCAACTTCGCGAATGAATTTAGCGCCAATGATGTCCAGTGCACATGTTTCACTTGCAAAAATCGGAGCACCATTCAGATCGCCAAGAACCAATGGGCGAATTCCATAAGGGTCACGCGCACCAATCAGCTTTTTACGGGTAAGTGCGACAAGAGAGTAAGCACCTTCCATCTGGCTGATGGCCTCGATGAAGCGATCTACGATCTTTTTCTCACGGGAACGGGCAACCAGCTGCAGAACCACTTCACTGTCAGATGTAGACTGGCAGATCGCACCGTCCTTGATCAACTGACGGCGTACGGTCATCGCATTGGTAAAGTTGCCGTTATGACAGATTGCAATCCCGCCACCATCAAGCTCAGCAAACAGCGGCTGCACATTGCGCAGTGCAGCTTCACCAGTGGTGGAGTAGCGCACATGGCCGATTGCGTACGGACCCTTCAGGTTGTCGATGGTTTCCTGCTGAGTGAAATGATCACCCACAAGACCCATATGACGTTCTGAGCGGAACTGATCGCCATCAAATGTCACAATGCCTGCAGCTTCCTGTCCGCGATGCTGAAGCGCATGAAGCCCCAGAGCCGTCAGTGCTGCTGCATCATCATGTCCAAGAATGCCAAAAACACCGCATTCCTCGTGCAGGGTATCGCCGTCAAAATCTGCCTGTAGCTCTTTCAAAGCGGCAGAATTGTTTGATACGCCACTGCTCATGGCATCACTCCTTGGTTCTTACTTGGGCCAAATATCAAAATTAAGCTTAGTTCCGGCCTTCGCCGGAGGCCGTCAGCTGGTCCAGTCCGCGCCGCTCACTTGGGGAGTAACGGGCTTCTTCATCACTGGATGCGCCTGTTGTAGAGCCGGTCGTGCCGCCCTGCTTACGAATCTGGTCCATAATTGCGCGTTCAGGATCTTCCGGCAGCGCCGCAACCAAACTTTGACCGCTGGTCACCAAAAGGTGTCTGGATTTGGCATCCATAATCCAGTTTGGCTGGCGTGGCTCTGGAACAAACCAGTTAAAGAACAGCAGCGCAACGACAACAAGCAGGAAGCCGCGGGCTGCGCCAAAGACAAAACCGAGAGTTCTGTCGAGCGCGCCAATTCGGCTGTCCAGCACGAAGTCTGAAATGCGCATGGTGATGTAGCTCACCACGATTAATGTCACGAGGAAGACAGCACCTGCAGCAATGGCAGTTGCCAGTGTGTCATTGGTTACGTGCTGCAACACAAATGGTTTCAGGCTGCCATAAAAAAGATAGGCGGCGACTGCTGCTGCGACCCATGATGCAATAGAAAGCACCTCACGCACGAACCCGCGAATCATAGCAAGAACGCCAGAGATCAGCATGATAACCAGTAGAATTCCGTCTAAGAGTGTGATCGGCATCTGTCGACACAAGTCCCTTGTTTGACTGGCAGGCAAACCAACAAAAATGCCTGCCGGTTAAAATCAGCCTAGGTTAAACCCTTAAGCGTTTTCCATTTTCTGTGCACTGGCAACAATATTTGCTACCAGATCTCCCAACTCCTCAAGTCCTTTAACCTGACCGAGAGCATTGGAGCCTTCTTTCATATTCCCGTCGGCGATAACCGCCTGACCGAATCCAAGCTTCTGAGCTTCCTTTAATCGGGAAGCTGCCTGAGCGACTGGTCGAACTGCACCAGACAGACTGATTTCGCCGAAATAGACGCATTCGAGGGGAAGAGCAACCCCACTAAGCGATGAGATTAAAGCTGCCGCAACGGCGAGGTCAGCTCCTGGCTCATTAATTCTCAGTCCACCAGCGACATTCAGATAAACGTCATGTTGCGCAAACTTAACACCGCAGCGTGCTTCAAGCACAGCCAAAATCATAGAAAGGCGCGCACTATCCCACCCGATCACCGCTCGGCGTGGTGTGCCAAGGGGGGAGGGTGCAACAAGTGCTTGCATTTCGACCAGCAATGGCCGCGTACCTTCTATCCCGGCAAACACGGCTGAACCTGGAGCAGTTGCGCTTCGTTCACTAAGGAACATAGCACTGGGATTCTTTACTTCTCGTAGCCCCATGTCGGACATCTCGAAGACGCCAATTTCATCCGTTGGGCCAAAGCGGTTTTTCACGGCTCGCAAAATGCGATATTGATGCGCGTTATCACCTTCAAAATAGAGCACGGCATCAACCATGTGCTCTACAACGCGTGGGCCAGCGATCTGGCCGTCTTTCGTCACATGACCAACAAGAACAACCGTTGTTCCGGTTTTCTTGGCAAAGCGGACCAGAGCCTGCGCAGAAGCTCGCACCTGCGTTACTGTTCCTGGCGGAGAATCAGCCATCTCGGTCCACAGCGTTTGGATACTGTCCAGGATCACAAGATGGGCGCGTTCATCACCTTTCTTGGCTTCCAGAGTTGCAAGAATGTCTTCAACGCTTGTCTCGGCAGCCAACTGAACCGGAGCATCGCGCAAACCAAGACGTTCTGCACGCAAACGCACCTGATCCACAGCTTCCTCGCCAGAGATATAAACGATATTGTGCCCTTGATAGGCAAGATGTGCGCTGGCTTGCGTCAATAGGGTAGACTTGCCGATACCGGGATCGCCGCCTACCAGCAGAGCAGAACCTTTTACAAAGCCGCCGCCAGTCACACGGTCCAGCTCGGCCACACCTGTGATAATTCTCGGAGCGTCTTTGGTTTCACCCGAAAGTCCAACCAGCGGAACAACCCGGCCCTTGGAACGCGAAGCGGTCTTGGGCCCGGCTCCGATGCCGCTGGCCTCTTGCTCTTCCTGAATTGTGTTCCATTCACCGCAAGATTCGCAGCGGCCTGCCCATTTGAGTGTGGTTGCCCCACAAGACTGACAGACAAATGAAAGGGAGCGTTTCGCCATATCGAATTCAGGTTCCTGCCAGTGTTTAGCTCGCTAGCGTTTATAGTGGCGTGTATAGCGTGCTCCAAGGCTACACAGCAATTCATATGGGATGGTTTGAGCAAAGTTTGCCAATTCATCCACGTTTACATGTGCGCCCATAATCTCAACCGGTGCACCGCGTGACAGATGTTCCTCGGGAATATCCGTCACATCAACTGCAATCATATCCATGGAGACACGGCCAAAGATGGGAGCAAAATGCCCGCCGATATAAACCCGTGCGCCGTCAGGCTGGTCGTCAGAGCTGCCAACCAGTCGGTGCAAACCATCCGCATAGCCTGCATTTATGGTTGCAATCCGGCTTTTTCGCGGTGTTACACGGGAAGCCCCGTAACCCACAGGATCGCCAGGGGGAACCTCACGCAAACTGATGATTTCCGCCAGAACATGTGCAACTGGAAGCATCGGGTTGCTGTCGTCAGGAACTGGGTTTCCACCATAAAGCGCAATGCCTGGGCGAACCATGTCGAAGTGGTAATCAGCTCCCAGAAAAATACCGGCAGAGTTGCTCAAGGATTTGCGGGCGCCCGGAAACAACTCACAAACCCGCTGGAAACGATCCAGTTGCTTTGCGTTGAGCTCGTGGTCAGGCGTATCGGCGCAAGCAAGATGGCTCATGATCAGATCGATCTTGATGTCCTTAAGGAAATGAGGCGACTCACCAGTCTTCAGCGCATCTTCAATAGACATGCCCAAACGATGCATGCCTGTATCAAAGTGCAAAGCCGCAGGCAGCTCTTCATCCAGACCTTGTGCAAAAGCGGACCATTCAGCCGCTTCCTCAAGACTGTTTAAGACCGGTTTGAGACTGAAATCGTAATAGAATTTCTCACGGCCACGGAAGAGGCCATTCAGCACATAGATTTCTGCATGTGGCAGTTCTTTGCGCAGGTCGATTCCTTCTTCAGGAAGCGCAACAAAAAAGACACGGGCTCCGGTGTGATAAAGTGTTTTGCCAACTTCTGTAGCACCAGTCCCATAACCATTGGCCTTGAGTACCACAGCGCAGGTACAGCCATCACCCACCTTGCCATTCAAATAACACCAGTTCGAGCGTAGAGCGGTAAGGTCGATGGTTAGCTTTGCAGCACCGCCAGCAGAATGAGCTGCGCGGGCAGATGTAGGAGCGGCAGAATGTGTCACGCGATTGCCCTCAGATTCTTTGAATGCGCAATAACCTACAAAAAATATCTGAATTTAAAAAGAAAGACCCGGAGCACTGCACAACTGATGTGCGTTACCCCGGGCCAATCGCTAATTCAGTAGGATGAACCAGACTTACTCCATAATTCTGTCAGGAATATGGGCGTCGTCTGCCAGATCGGAGAAGCGAGTGAACTCGCCCTGGAACTGCAGATCAACAATGCCAGTTGGACCGTGACGCTGCTTGGCGATAATGACTTCCGCCTTGCCGCGCAACTGCTCCATCTTGCTACTCCATTCTTCGTATTCTGGAGTGCCTTCAGGCGGTTCTTTTTTGCCCATGTAATACTCTTCACGATACACAAACATGATCACATCCGCATCCTGCTCGATCGAGCCAGATTCACGAAGGTCAGACATTTGTGGACGTTTGTCGTCACGGTTTTCAACCTGACGAGAGAGCTGGGACAGCGCGATGATCGGAACATTAAGTTCCTTCGCCAGCGCTTTAAGGTTGGTGGTGATCTCAGTAATTTCCTGAACACGGTTGCCCTGATTCTTGGAAGAACCAGAGAGCAGCTGAATATAGTCGACCACGATCATATCCAGCCCCTTTTGTCTCTTCAGCCGTCGGGCTTTGGAAACGAGGGACGCGATGGAAATACCACCTGTTTGATCCACATGAAGTGGAACGTGTTGCATATGCTGTGTCGCCGCAACCAGCTTCTCAAATTCAATCTCGTTGATGTCGCCGCGGCGAATCTTGGAGGAAGAAATCTCTGTCTGCTCGGAAATAATACGAGTAGCCAGCTGTTCGGCACTCATTTCCAATGAGAAGAAGCCAACAACGCCGCCATTCACAGTCCGAACAGTGCCATCTGGCATCTCTTCAGTCTGGTAATTTTCAGCAATGTTATAAGCGATGTTCGTAACCAGCGATGTTTTACCCATCGCAGGACGACCAGCCAATACGACCAAATCCGAAGACTGCAAGCCACCCATGAGTTTGTCCAGGTCACGCAAACCTGTTGAAACACCGGAAAGGGCGCCTTCACGCTGAAAGGCCGCTGCAGCCATCTCAATAGTTTCGGTCAGTGCACTGCCAAAGTCCTGAAAACCACCATCAGACCGGCCAGTCTCCGCCAGTTCAAACAAACGACGCTCAGCATCGTCAATCTGAGAGGACGGTGGCATGTCGATTGGCGCGTCATAGGCAATGTTCACCATGTCTTCGCCAATGGTGATCAGGTTACGGCGAGTCGCCAGATCGTAAATGGTCTTGCCGTAGTCTTCTGCGTTGATCACAGAAGTCGCATCACCTGCAAGACGCAGCAGATACTGAGTTGCAGACAGGTCTGCAATCTTCTCATCTGCCGGGAAAAACGTTTTGAGCGTAATAGGTGAGGCAATCTTGCCTGCCTTAATCAACGCTCCGCATTTGTCATAGATATCCTTGTGGGGAGCTAAGAAAAAATGGCGCGCTTCTAAAAACTCCGAGACACGATAATAGGTCTCGTTGTTTACCATTATGGCACCAAGAAGCTGGCGCTCTGCCTCGGCATTATGCGGGACCACTCTCATGGTCTCACTAGCCTTCTCTAATTTTTGGACTGTGCCCTTCATTCCGCCCCTCGTGCCGCTTGGCAACTTGGTTACAGCTTTAAGGCGGGTAGGAAAAGGGGGCCTTCGCACCTTAAGCCCAGTTCTTTAACAAAATTAAATCAGCGGGGAAAATTGCAGGTTGCCAATTGACAGTCGCTACTCTCTAGACGCGAGAAAAGCTTAGAATAATTGTTTAAAATCAGCCGTATTCAGGGATTTTCGCCCCAACTACAATTATTAACAAACTCTTTTTTGAGGAATAGAATCAGCGGGGCCTTTGCCGATTCTGCCAAGATCAGTGCATAAAAAAAGGCAGAGTCGGAGACCCTGCCTTTTTCATCGAAAAGTGAAGAAAAATTATTCTTCGGTTTCTTTTTCTTCGCCTTCAGCTTCTTCTTCGTCAGAAGCTTCTTCAGCGTTTTCTTCGCCATCTTCCAGCTCTTCGTCTTCGTCGAGATCTTCGTCGAATTCAAAGTTGTCTTCTTCACGGCCTGTGAGGTCTTCGCCTGCTGCCTGACGGTTAGCTTCGTCTTCAGAACGAGCAACGTTAACAGAGATTTCAACTTCAACTTCAGGGTGAAGAACGATGGATACGTCGTGCAGACCGATGGTCTTGATTGGCGCGCGCAGGGAAACCTGGGAGCGAACAACGCTGAAGCCTGCTTCGGTCAGTTCACCAGCGATATCGCGGGTAGCAACAGAACCGTAGAGCTGACCAGTTTCGCCAGCAGCGCGGATAACAACGATGCTTGCGCCAGCCAGCTTTGTGCCAACTGCTTCAGCTTCAGTTTTACGCTCAAGGTTACGAGCTTCAAGCTGTACACGTTCGCTTTCAAAGCGTTCAAGGTTAGCTTTGTTTGCACGAAGTGCTTTGCCCTGAGGCAGCAGGAAGTTACGTGCGTAACCGTCTTTAACAGCTACGGTTTCGCCCATCTGGCCAAGTTTAGCCACACGCTCAAGAAGGATAACTTTCATGGAATATCTCCTTTGCTGTCCTGCGGAAAGTGTGATCCGCAGTTAGAGAGAGCTTCTCGCTGATGCGATCAATCTCTCAACCGTGATCCCGACACGTCGGGATCATGAAAAAGGCCAGGGTGCAAAACACCCTGACCCAATAACCAAGATTTACTTGATTACGAAAGGCAGCAGGCCGAGGAAACGAGCGCGTTTGATGGCACGAGCCAGTTCACGCTGTTTCTTCGCAGATACTGCGGTAATACGGGAAGGAACGATCTTGCCGCGCTCAGAGATGTAGCGCTGCAGAAGACGGATGTCCTTGTAGTCAATCTTCGGAGCGTTCGCGCCGGAGAATGGGCAGGTCTTACGACGGCGGAAGAAAGGACGACGTCCTGCGGAAGAAGATTCAGCCATTTTCAATTACTCCGCTGCAGGTGCTTCAGGACGACGATCAGGGCGTGGGCCACGATCACCGCGATCGCCACGGTCCGGACGTGGACCACGATCGTTACGGTCACCACGACGACGGTCGTCGCGATCACGCTTCTGCATCATAGCGGACTGTTCTTCGTCCAGCTCTTCTACACGGATGGTCATGAAACGAAGAATGTCTTCGCTCAGGCCCATCTGACGTTCCATTTCAGCAACAGCCGCGTGTGGAGCATCTACATTCATCAGAGTGTAGTGAGCCTTACGGTTCTTGTTGATACGGTAAGTCAGAGTACGCAGACCCCAAGTTTCGATTTTGCCGACTTTGCCGCCGTTTTCTTCGAGAACAGTTTTGAACTGTTCAACGAGGGCTTCAACCTGCTGAGTAGAAATGTCCTGACGAGCCAGGAACACGTGCTCATAGAGCGCCATGTGGATTGCCTTTCTGAGTTAAACAATTCCGGTATTGGCGCAAAGCCCCTTCGAACGGCCCTCAGAAAAAGGCCCAGAAGATGTTTACACAAGAGCGGAGACACGGGAAGACGGATATCTTTCAACTCCTACAACCCCAAAGGGCTGCCTTCCTTTAAGCCTCCGGCCTAATACCGGAAACGAGATGGGCTTTATAGCCAATCCCCTACAAAAGACAAGTACTATCGGGGAAAAAGACCTTTTTTCCAGATGCAGTCTTGACATTGCGCGTGCAAGGCGGCTCATGTCGCCCCGATGAATACGCAGGCAACCAAGGTTTTCCTTGGGTTTCTTGAAGGTGCAAGCAGCTGACCAATAGGGCATCTGCAGTGCTACTAATTTTGGCGGCGGTCATAATTTGCACGTATTTGGTGAATTTATAGCCGCCCCATCTTGGAATACAAAGTGGACCACCCACATTTGAGGCGATTGGCCCACATTGACGCAATATAGAGTGCGACGGAGCTATTTATAAATGACTATTGCATTTACATTTCCCGGACAGGGCAGCCAGACGGTTGGAATGGGTAAAGAACTTGCCGACACGTTCCCGGAAGCGCGCGCTGTATTTGAGGAAGTTGATGCAGCTCTCGGTCAGTCTCTGACCAAGATCATGTGGGAAGGTCCGGCAGACGAGCTGACCCTCACTGCAAACACTCAGCCAGCTCTGATGGCTGTAAGTCTCGCCACCATGCGTGTGCTTGAGGCAAAAGGCGTTGACCTCTCCAAAGCTGCAAGTTTTGTAGCAGGCCATTCTCTTGGTGAATACTCTGCACTGGCTGCAGCGGGCTCTTTGAGCATTGCCGATGCAGCACGTCTGCTGCGCATTCGCGGTGACGCAATGCAAAAAGCAGTGCCAGTAGGTGAGGGCGCAATGGCAGCTCTCCTGGGGCTGGACTTCGATCAGGCGATGGAAGTTGCACAGGAGGCCGCTCAGGGCGAAGTTTGTCAGGCAGCCAATGACAACGCAACCGGTCAGGTTGTTGTGTCTGGCCATAAGGCAGCCGTAGAGCGTGCTTGTGAAATCGCAAAAGGCAAAGGCGCTCGCCGCGCTGTTCTGCTTCCGGTCTCCGCACCGTTCCATTGCTCTTTGATGCAACCTGCTGCAGACGCAATGGCAAAGGCGCTGGCTGAAGTTGAGATTAAAGCACCGGTTGTTCCACTTGTTGCAAACGTTCTTGCTGCACCAATCACTGATCCGGAAGAAATCCGCACTCGTCTCGTAGAGCAAGTGACTGGAACTGTACGCTGGCGCGAATCTGTAACCTGGATGGCTGATAACGGAGTGACCACGCTCGTTGAAATCGGCACTGGAAAGGTTCTCAGTGGCATGGTGCGCCGTATCGTCAAGTCTCTGGAAGGTGTTGCGATCAACACAGCAGAAGATATTGATGCACTTGTTGCACGCCTTGAAGGCGTCGAAAGCTAATACACAGATTTTGAAGGCTCAAAGGCACCGCATTTTGCACTGCGTATAGACGGAACCTATGGTTCCTCCCTATGAGCTTTCTTCAAACGGATTTTAAGCCGAGGAGACCAACGGCATGTTCAATTTAGAAGGTAAAAGCGCGCTCGTAACCGGCGCGACCGGTGGTATCGGTGAAGCGATTGCACGCGCTCTTCACGCGCAAGGTGCAACTGTAACTCTGTCCGGCACTCGCGAAGCGAAGCTGGAAGCGCTGGCCTCTGATCTGGGTGACCGCGTTCACATTAAAGCAGCAAACCTGTCTGATCGTGACAGTGTTGATGCGCTTGTACCAGCTGCTGAAGAAATGATGGGTACTCTCGATATCCTCGTGAACAACGCTGGTATCACCCGTGACAACATCTTCATGCGCATGAAGGACGAAGAATGGGATCAGGTTCTTGAAGTGAACCTGTCCGCAACGTTCCGCATTTGCCGTGCTGCAATCAAAGGCATGATGAAGCGTCGTCAGGGCCGCATTATAGGAATTACCTCTGTTGTTGGTGTTACCGGCAACGCAGGTCAGGTGAACTACTCTGCTGCAAAAGCTGGCATGATCGGCATGTCCAAGTCTTTGGCGCAGGAAGTGGCGTCTCGCAAGATCACCGTAAACACAATTGCTCCAGGTTTCATCTCAACCGCGATGACCGACGAGCTGAACGAAAAGCAACGCGAATCGATCCTGGGCAACGTTCCAGCTGGTCGTTTGGGCACTGCTGAAGAAATCGCAGGTGCAGCTGTTTATCTCGCAAGTGATGAAGCAGCGTACGTTACCGGTCAGACACTGCACGTGAATGGCGGTATGGCGATGATTTAACGAAGAAATACGCAGCCGGTCCGATCCTCTTACAAATGGGGCAATCACTACTGGCGGCTGGTAAACCAGTGCTAATTGTGCTAGGAACCCGCCGATTAGAAGTGACCTCTTGGAAAGAGGAACGGAAAAGCTGCGGTTTTCTTTGGAAGCGGCTTAACATATGGGCCGTTGCGTCTTTTCAAAAGAACCAGAGTATGCAACACGGGAGCCGAGTGAAACAAGGCCCCGCGAAGCGGACCGAAACACTACCTTGAAAACCAATTGAGGACTTAAAATGAGCAATGTTGCAGAGCAGGTAAAGAAGATCGTTGTCGAACACCTCGGCGTAGAGGCTGACAAGGTCGTTGAATCTGCAAGCTTCATCGACGATCTTGGTGCAGACAGCCTGGACACCGTTGAACTGGTAATGGCTTTCGAAGAAGCATTTGGCGTTGAAATCCCGGACGATGCTGCTGAAACCATTCAGTCCGTTGGCGATGCTGTAAAGTTCATCGAATCCAAACAGGGCTAATCCTGTTTCAAAAAGCTAGGCACGCGGTGGGTCATTTGCGCTCGCCGCGCCTGTTTCCTTTTCAGCTGCATGCCTGTCGCAGAGAATGACACTTATGTCTTCCGGTACGACACAAAGGGCTGGCAGCGCCAATCTAATTAAAGTGCAGGAAATATGCGTCGAGTCGTTATCACAGGCATTGGCATGGTTAGCCCACTGGGCAGCAGTGCAGAAATCTCTTGGCAGCGAATTCTTGAAGGTAAGAGCGGTGCACGGCGCATCGAGGGCTTCGAAATTGAAGACCTTCAAACCAAAATCGCCTGTCAGGTACCACTTGGCGATGGAACCGATGGAACCTTCAATCCAGACGATTTCATGCTCCCAAAAGAACAGCGTAAAGTAGATGACTTCATCATTTATGCTGTCGCAGCTGCCGACCAGGCAATTGCAGATTCGGGATGGAATCCAGAGACTGAAGAAGAGCAGAACCGTTCTGGGACCCTGATTGGGTCTGGAATTGGCGGTCTTCAGGGTATCGCTGAAACAGCAATTATGATGGAAGAGAAGGGCCCGCGTCGTGTTAGCCCGTTCTTTATTCCTGGTCGTTTGATCAACCTTGCAAGCGGTTATGTGTCCATCAAGCACAAACTCAAAGGCCCGAACCACTCAGTGGTTACAGCTTGTTCCACTGGTGCGCACGCTATTGGCGATGCTGCCCGTCTGATCGCATTAGATGATGCGGACGTTATGGTTGCTGGCGGCACTGAGAGCACAATCTGCCGTTTGGGCATTGCCGGGTTTAATGCCTGTAAAGCACTGTCTACTGGTTACAACGATGAGCCTGAAAAAGGTTCTCGTCCCTACGATAAAGACCGCGATGGCTTTGTCATGGGCGACGGTTCTGGCGTTGTTGTTCTCGAAGAATACGAGCACGCTGTTGCGCGCGGTGCGAAAATCTACGCTGAAGTTGTTGGTTACGGTCTGTCCGGTGATGCATACCACATCACGGCACCGGCATCCGATGGCGACGGTGGGTACCGTTGTATGAAAGCTGCGCTGAAACGTGCTGGCATTTCTCTCGGTGATGTTGATTACGTCAACGCACACGGCACCTCAACACCTCTGGGTGATGAGATTGAGCTGGGTGCAGTTGAGCGTTTGGCTGGTGATGATGCCGGGTCTTTGACCATGTCATCCACCAAATCTGCAACCGGCCACCTGTTGGGTGCCGCTGGTGCAGTAGAGGCAATCTTCACCGCTTTGGCGATCCGTGATCAGATTGCTCCACCAACGATCAACCTTGAAAATCCATCAGTTGAAACTGAGATTGACTTGGTCCCTAATAAAGCCAAGAAGATGGAGATTAATTATGCTCTGTCTAACTCATTTGGCTTTGGCGGCACAAACGCGTCTCTGGTTCTCAAAAAAGTCGAGTCATAACTCGCTTTCTTGATCAAGAAATAAAAGGGCCAGACTCCGCATGGCGGAATCTGGCCTTTTATATTGCGGCTCCCGAATGGGTTAGGCTCTGTAATGAGTATTTAAAGCGTATCTGCGAAAAGTGGGCATCGGTTTTCGCTAAGGATACGCTAGTAATGGAGTGCTGTAAGTGCTCCCGTATAGAGGGTTACAATGGCTCAATCGCCTGAAGACAACTCAAATGGGCCTCAAGATCAGTCCGATCTTCATATTCAGCCGGGTGGGCAATCTGCACCGCGGAGTCCCAGCCGCGCTATTCAGCCAGAAGCTGCACCACCACCTCCGCCGCGTTCCCGTCATGCACGCAATCCAGTCGTCATAACCATCAACTTTCTGCTTTCCATAGCTGTACTCGGCATTATCGTTGCCGGCGCTGCGCTTTATTGGGGGAAGGGCGAGTTTGACGCCACCGGTCCGCTGACAGAAGAGAAAATCTTCATTGTCGCGAGTGGCATGAGCCTGCCGCAGATTGCTGCGAAGCTGGAAGACGAAGGCGTCATTACCAATTCACTCGTATTTGAAGCTGGCACCCGCCTGTTCAAAAATGAGAACAAGATCAAAGCAGGTGAGTACGAGTTTCCACTAGGGATCTCCATGAAGACCGTCATGGAAGATCTTGTCGGTGGCCGTGCTGTGTACCACTCCGTAACCTTCCCGGAAGGTTGGAGTAGCGCTCAGATCATCAACCGCCTGAATGCAAACAAGATCCTGACCGGTGAAATCTCTGCAATCCCAGCAGAAGGCTCACTGCTGCCAGAAACTTATACATTCACCCGCGGAACCACGAAGGCGCGCATTATCGAGCAGATGGAAAAGGCGATGAATGATCACATCGCTCGCATCTGGGAAAAGCGCTCTCAGGGTTTGCCGATTGATACGCCAGAACAACTCGTGATCCTTGCCTCTATAGTAGAGAAGGAAACGTCCAAAGTGGATGAGCATCCGCGCGTTGCCTCTGTCTTCGTTAATCGCCTGCGCAAGGGCATGCCGTTGCAGTCTGATCCAACGATCCTTTACGGCTTGTTTGGTGGCGATGCCTGGACAAAAGATCGCTCTGCGATCACGCGCTCCATGCTCAAAGAAAAGAACCCTTACAACACCTACCAGATCAAAGCACTGCCTCCGGGGCCAATCGGCAACCCGAGTGCTGCGGCTCTGGAAGCAGTCGCAAACCCTGCTCGCACAAAGGACCTCTACTTTGTTGCCGACGGAACGGGTGGCCATGCCTTCGCTGAAAGCTATAAACAGCATCAGCGTAATGTAGCCAACTGGCGTAAGGTTGAAAAAGAGATCCGTGCCAGACAGGCTGCGGAAAAGAAAAAGAACTGATCTGCAAACCTTGCAGGACAAAATGAGAAAAACCTGCCCAGTTGAAACACCGGGCAGGTTTTTTTGCTGAAAGCAAGCGTCATGCCTGAAAGATGCATACTGGTTTTCAGATTAGGTTAGGCGCAAAGGCCGGGGCAACGACATACCTCATGGGCATGGACCGATTTCACGGGTAAGCTCAGGGCCAGCAAATATTGAATGAGAACGCCAACACACAGGCGGTGTTCAGATGAGGAGTTTCAAGGGATGGCACTGGCGAGCATGACCGGCTTTGCGCGCGTGGAAAGCAGCTATGAAGAGACGCGCTGGGTGTGGGAACTCCGTTCCGTCAATGGCAAAGGCATGGATGCCCGCTTGCGCCTGCCTCAGGGGCTGGACGGAGTAGAAGCGGAAGTGCGTAAGCGCCTTGCTGCGAAGCTGAAACGCGGCAACGTCTCTGTAGGCCTGCAGATGCAACGTTCGCAGTCTGATACAGCGCTGGTTGTAAATGAAGACGCTCTTGAGCAAGTACTCAAAGCCATCTCCATTCTGCGGGACCGCCTGCCAGATGCGCCTGAGCCAACACTCGACGGCATTTTGGGCTATAAAGGCGTTTTGGAGTTTGAAGAGGCTGAAGAGAGCGAAGATGAAAAGAACGCTCAGATTGCGGCTCTTCTGTCATCCTTTGATGAAGCACTGAATGAGCTTGTCGAAATGCGCAGAAGCGAAGGCAATGCCATTGCCACTTTGCTGAAGGGCCAGGTCGATACCATTGAGGCTTTGGCCCGGCAAGCTGAAGAACTGCCCTCCCGCAGTCCAGAGGCTATTCGCGGCCGTCTTGAAACTCAGGTCAACGAGCTGCTTCAGGCGAGCAGCCAGCTTGATCCTCAGCGCTTGCATCAGGAAGCAGCCGTCCTTGCCACCAAAGCAGACATCCGTGAAGAACTGGATCGCCTTTACGCGCACGTGGAAGCTGTCGGTGACTTGCTTGTTAAAGGTGGAGCCATCGGACGTCGCCTCGACTTCCTGGCACAGGAATTTAACCGCGAAGCAAACACACTTTGTTCAAAGTCCAACAGCGTAGAGCTGACTGCAATCGGGCTGGAACTGAAAACAGTGATCGACCAGCTCCGCGAACAAACTCAAAACATTGAGTGAAGAGGTGCTGCGAAAGTCAGGGATCGGTTTTCGCAGCAGAACATGAAGACAAACGCTTGAAGTGCAGATAAGCAAAAGAAGACAAAATCAATATGACCTCTAAAAAATCAGATGCGACAACCGTATCAGCTCAGGATATCGAAGAGGCGCGCCGCGGCTTCATGCTGGTGTTAGCTGCGCCCTCCGGAGCTGGGAAGGGAACGATCGCAAACAAACTGCTGGCTGATGATGACAAACTGGCGCTCTCTGTGTCAGCAACGACCCGTCAACGCCGCGCAGCCGAAGAGCATGGCGTTCATTACTACTTTCTCGAAACGGATGAGTTCGAACGCAAGATCAAAGCCAACGAACTTCTGGAATGGGCCAAGGTCCACGACAACTATTACGGCACCCCGCGTGAGCCGGTTGATGCCAGCCTGAACGCAGGTAAGGACATCCTGTTTGATATTGATATCGCAGGCGTACGCCAGCTGCAGGAACAGGCCGGAGAAGACGTTGTTGCCATCTTCGTTTTGCCGCCATCAATCGCAGAAATGCACGCCCGTTTGACGGGCCGTGGAGATGACGATGACGCAGCCATCAAGCGCCGCATGAAGACCGCGATTGACGAGGTCTCCGGTTGGCAGGAGTTTGACTATATCATCGTAAATGATGACCTGGATAAAGCCGTTGCAACAGTGCAGTCAATCATCGCCAGTGAACGTCTGAAACGGGTTCGCTTGCCAAAGCTCTCTGGGAAAATGGAAGGTATGATTGCCGACCTGAAGTCCACCATTGCTGAATAATCAGACAAGAACAATGCAAAATCTTGTAAATTCAGAATGTTGACGTGGTTTTGTGATTCAAACTATTAGCTACTTGAATCAAATTATGAGCCAGATACAAGCAGGGCGTTATTTGCAAGAGCAGGTGCCCTGCAAAACAGCAGCCGTCGTGAGTGAATAGCCATTGACCAGCCAAGTACAGAGACGGGCTGAACTTGAGGACAAAGAGCGATGATCACACGACGTCAGGCGCTGAAAGGCGCTTTGTTTGGCGGGGCTGCTGTTGCTGGTGGCTTGGCTGGCGCCTCCAGCCTTTGGGCCGTTCCAAAACGACATGACATGATTGCACGCAACATCGATCATCAATTGATGAGCGGTGCACCTGCAACGAAAAACATGTTCACCTTTGGGGATGCAATGCCACCAACCCTGCGCGTAAAGCAGGGGCAGCCGTTCCACAGTCGCCTCATCAACAAACTGCAAGAGCCAACGACGATCCATTGGCATGGCATGCGCCTGCCCAATGATATGGACGGCGTGGCATTCCTGACCCAGCACTACGTGTATACCGACGATCATTTCGATTATCGCTTCACACCACATGATGCAGGTACATTCTGGTATCACCCGCACTGCAACTCGCTGGAACAGCTGTCTTACGGCATGACTGGCCTGATGATCGTGGAAGAGGATGAAGATCCGGGGTTCGATCATGACATCCCGGTGAACCTGCGCGACTTCCGCCTTGGCAGTGATGGTCAGTTCATCAAACTGTTCCAGCCACGCAAATCCGCGCGAGCAGGGACATTTGGAACACTCCGCACGTCCAACTGGCAATCTGCGCCAGTTATGGATGTAAAAGCCGGTTCCCTTGTCCGCCTGCGCCTGTGCGTTACTGATGTAACTCGCATTTACAAACTGTCCTTCCCACAAGGCACGGATGCAAAGATCATCGCCATGGATGGCAATCCGGTTGAACCATTTGCAGTCAACAAGCTGGCATTGGGGCCGGGGCAGCGTGCGGACATCGCAATGCGCATTCCAGATGGAGAAGGGGAGCAAATTGAGCTGACCAACTTCTCCTCGTCCTCTCCATGGCCGGTGCTGTCACTGAGAGCGATCGGGCAATCCTTGAACCGCGACCTGCGTGAGATCAAACCGTTGCCAGCCAATCCGATCCCGCAGCCTGATCTGAAAAACGCGGAGTACATCCCGCTGGAGTTCTCAGCCACAGCAGAAAAACGACCAGCCAATCCAATCTGCGGAAGACTGGGATTCTCATTCTGGGCGGTCAACAAAGAGGCATGGCAAGGCGCAGAGCGCGGCCCATTAGATCCGGTGCAAGTTCTAAAGCGCGACAAGTCTTATGTGTTCGAGTTCATCAACCGAACCCCGCACACGCACCCGATCCATATCCACGGCATGACCTTCCAGCTCCTCAAGAGCAACAAACGCCAGCTCGCCCCATGGTGGACCGACACCGCGCTCGTGCTGCCAGACGAACGCGTTCAAGTCGCCGTGCGCCCGGACTACGAAGGCGACTGGCTCATGCACTGCCACATCATAGAACACCAGGAAAGCGGCATGACCGCCTTCATGCGCGTGGAGTAAAATCACTTCTGCGAAGACACCCAAAAGCCCTGAGCTCGGATAAGATCTCAGGGCTTTATCATGTTAGAAACTGAACGAGCTTGCTCTAGTCCTTGTCAAAAGCATGTGCCAGGGCAATGAAGCCGGTCACGTCGATCTCTTCTGCTCGGGCAGTTGGCTTGAGGCCGGCAGCTTCGATACGATCCTCCGCATCTGGCTTAAGGCCTTTTAAGCTTGCTCTGAGCATTTTACGGCGCTGACCAAAGGCATGAGCGGTTACTCGCTCTAACGCTTTCAAAGGGCACTCCAGAGGCTTCTCGCGCGGGTGTAGTTGCACAACAGCGGACGTCACCTTTGGTGGAGGGGTGAAAGCCTTTGGGTTCAGATCAAAAAGTATATCCGTATGACACCGCCAGTTTGCCAAAACACCGAGGCGGCCATAGGCTTTATTGCCTGTTTCAGCAACAATGCGCTGTCCGACTTCTTTCTGGAACATCAATGTTAGAGAGTCCCAAAACGGAGGCCATTCCTCTGTTGTCAGCCACCCAAGCAGGAGTTGCGTACCCACATTGTAAGGCAGGTTAGCGATAATCTTGATCGGGCCGTCAGCAAGCTCAGCAGGATTGTACTTGAGGGCATCACCCTCAATCACTTCCAGCTTGCCATTGTAGTGCTCTGAAATCTGAGAAAGCACAGGCAGGCATCGCGTGTCTTTCTCAATCGCAACCACCTTCTTGGCACCAGCTGCAAGCAAGGCGCGTGTCAAACCACCGGGGCCTGGACCAACTTCAACAACGGTGCAGTTGCTCAGATCCCCGGCACTGCGGGCAATGCGCGAGGTAAGGTTAAGGTCCAGAAGAAAATTCTGACCAAGGGATTTGCGGGCATCGAGCCCATACTCTGCAATCACCTCACGCAGAGGTGGCAGATCATCAATTTGTGCCATTAAACGAGCTCAGGTTGTGCGAGGGCTGCTGCAAGGCGCAGGGAAGCCATCAAGCTGTTTGGAGAGGCCTTATTCGTTCCCGCAATGGAAAATGCGGTTCCGTGATCAGGTGATGTGCGCACATAGGGGAGGCCGAGTGTCACATTCACAGCTTCATCAAAGGCCAGAGTTTTGACAGGAATGAGCGCCTGATCATGATACATGGCCACAGCCACATCATAGGTATCCAGCGCTTCACTGTGGAACATGGTGTCGGCAGGCAAAGGACCACGAGCATCTATGCCTTCACTGCGCAGTTGGGCAATCGCTGGAGAAATCGTTTCGATCTCTTCCGTACCCATAGAGCCACCTTCACCTGCATGAGGATTGAGGCCCGCAATCGCGATACGCGGCGAAGCAATGCCAAACCGTTCGATCATGTCTTTGTTGATGGCCCGGCAGCGGTCGACGATGAGATCCTTTGTCACCAGCTTTGGTACGTCCACAATTGGAACATGGACCGTAAGCGGAACAGCCATCAGCTCAGGACCAGCCAGCAACATGATTGGTTCCACGTCCTTGTCCCAGTAGGTCTTTGCCAGATCGCCAAGAAACTCGGTGTGACCCGGATGATGAAAACCAGCGTCATAAAGGATTTTCTTGGAGATAGGGTTGGTAACAACCGCTGAAGCCCTGCCATCCTTCACATGTCGTACCGCAGTCTCGATGGATTCGATGACAAGAGCAGCATTCGTGCCAGAAGGAGCGCCGGGACTAACCTGGACTGGGCCAGAGAGAGGAACCACCGGAAGTGCCTCATCAAAACAGTCACAGGCGGCTTCTGGTTCCACCACTTTGATTGGAATTTTCAATCCGAGATGCTTTGCACGGGCTTTGAGGAGCTCTGGATCGCATAGGACGTAGAACGGCTGAACAGCTTGTTCAAAGCGAACTTTCCACGTTTTAAGCGTAATATCAGGTCCAATACCTGCAGGCTCGCCCATTGTCAGGGCGAGCGCCAATTTCACTCTGCGCATAATAAAAAAACATCTCCTGCTGCTGATCAGGCGATCAGCGCTGCTCGATTACAGCATTGGAGCGCAGGTCACGAAGGTAACGGCGAGAAAGCTGTTGCCCTTTTTTATTCCGCAACTCGCCCTCGATAGTGCTTCGCGCAGTCGCATCACTGTTGATTGTCTCTTTACCACAAAGAGCAATCATCTCAAATCCGGAGTCTACAGGGGTAGGCGCTGTGACGCGGCCGATAGAGATTTTATTCAGCTTTTGCACGAAGGCTGCTGGCAGATCAGTTTCAAGGCGTTTGCCGATTGGGCGCACGATGACTTCATTCAAACCGGATGCAATTCGCGTTCCTTCTTCACAGGATGTGAAGCGGGCTCGAAGCTTCTTCATTTCAGTGACGCGCTTGTTTTTGAAGGACTTGCTGGACTTCTTCGGGACGACAAAAATGATGCGCTGCAGATCGTATTCAACGCTGGTCGCGCCATTGTCATCTTTGTTTTCTTTGCCCTGAAGCGCAGCAATCACGTCTGACTCATTAATCCGAACGGTCGCGCGAAATCGCTGCATGACAACTTCAGACCAGGAAATTTCAGCACGTAGGCGATTTTTCAGCGTGCGAGGATTAACGCCGCTTTGAGAAAGCGCTTGCTTGAATTGAGAAGGCGAGAGTTTAACGCGCTGTGCGATTGTTGCAAAAGCATCATCAACTTTCTTGTCAGCGATTGAAACTCCGACCCGCTTTGCCTCTTCAAGCTTCAGCGCTTCATCAATCAGCTCATCCTTAGCTTTTCTTTTGGCAACGCTGGACGGTGCCCGTGTGGTAAGCGTGATGAGCTTTGACCGCTGTTGCAGTTCATAACTGGTAATCGGACGGCCATTGACGACAGCAACGATTTTACTTGCGGCTTCCGCAGAAGTAAGCATCGGACCAAGTGGCGCCAGCATGCTGGCAGCGACAACAAGCGAAGCACAGAAGCGAGTAAGTTTCATTTTGTTAAGCTCTCCGTCCCAAAGGCGATTGCCCTCAATGGACGCTCCCTAGATAGCACTGGTGCATATTTGGCACAGCTTGACTCAAATTAGAAGGGTGCAGCCCGGAAAAATTTATTCAAACTAATAATAACAAATGTAGGCGACATTCTGTCATGCCTCTGGCTATTTCCTGTGCACAGCCAGAGGTTTAAGCTTATATACTTACTCAATCATTTGGGGATGAGTCAGAAGTTGAGGTCGAAAGGCTCGTATCACCAATGGTTCTGAGGCCGAATCGGAAGAAGAAGATCCGCTCAACAGGCTCACCATTGTTCCGACTTCTGTCCTCGCCGTAGGAGAGTGAAGCGGAGAAACCTTCGTCGTCATAACCAAGACCAACAGTGTCCTGAACAATGTTCTCGTTGATCATATCATAACGCAGTGAACCGAAGACACGCCAGTTTTCCTGCAAGTTCAGATTTAAGGCACCAACAAGCTCAGAGCGCTGTTCATCAATCCCAGCGTCTGGACGCTCCGCCAAATAGGCATAGGACAGAACTGTCGAAGCTGGACCGTAACGACCGCTCGCGCTGACTTCTGCACGTTCTACGCCAAAGTCATGTTCGCTAAAGCGTGCATTACCACCAACGCGAAAGCCAGTATTGGTGTCGAAATAAAGGCTCGTCACATAATCAGACCCTGCAGTCTGCAAGCCAGAGTCGCCTGTTGAATCGAGAATGCCTGGAACTGAATAGGAGTTCCGGCCCGCAAGCTGGAAGGAGCGACCAAACAAACCGCTGATAAACGACCCTTTGTCAAACTGAAGCTTATACTGCAAACCTAAGTTTGCACGAGTGCCGCCCTCGTTACGATCGAAACCTGAGAACTTATCCCACTCAAACAGCGTGGAAGCGTCAAACACGATGGACTGCGCATCTTCGTTTGGCAGTTCCCCAATTTCCGCCTCGTTTGGACGAACAATGATCTGCGCAATCGGCTCAATTACCTGATTGCCACCTTTGAATGTTGCAAGGAATGGATAACGATATTCCAAGCCAATCGCAGGCATTCCGCGGAAGACAACTGCTTCATCGGAAAGTGCGGTGACATCATGGTCAGCATTAGCGAGGAAATACAGGTTGGTCTTTGCATAGGCAAACGGCGTGAACACCTGACCAATCGGATCGATAAGTGTGCGCTGCCAAGTCAGGTTTGCGCTTAGACGACTAAACGTACCTTCAACACCACGGAAGCGGTTTTGGCCATTCACAGAGAAGGCGTCAGTTGTCTGGCGTGTCAGACTTGTGAGGTTGCCATCGTAGTTTAGTTGTCCACCAACGACAGACTTCTCAAAATAAATGGCATTGTCTATGACAGGATGAACAAAAGGCTGCTTCTCTTGAAGGTCTGCATTGACCTGAGAGAATGGCCCAATTGGATTCATCGGCTGCGTTGGGCTTGGGTTGTCTTCCTGCGAAATCTGGAAGGCATATGCATTTGCGTCAAAGAGATTCCGCTTTGTTTGACCATTCAAGAAAAGCTTGGAAACTTCCTGAGCGCTACCAAATCGTGCAAACCCATAGTCCTCGCGGAATGCCCGATCTGTTGCATAAGTAATGTCCCAACCGGCTTCCCAGCGTTGACTCAGATCGAAGCTTCCGTCCGTGTTGACAATGAAGCGACCACGTACATCGCCGCTGGAGCCATTAAAGGCACTTGGGTCTGCCTGAGAGATCCCGCCAAGTGAAACATTGTAGGAACCAGTATCAAACTGTTGCCGCCAATCCAGCTGGCCCAATACACCCTGCTGCGTGAGCGGCGTGAGTGTCACGGTTAGATCGTATGTTGGCGAAAGGGACCAATAATATGGAATCGCGGCACCAAAACCGAGGCGATTCTTGGTAACAAAGCGCGGAAGTAGGAAGCCAGATTTACGGCCGACTGATGGATCTGCGATTGAGAAGTAAGGAATCTTGGCAATCGTATTCCCGAACAGCTCAATGGAAGCACCCTCAAAATAGATGCGTTGCTTTTGCTGATTGTGGATGATCGTTGTTGATTTGATCCGCCATAACGGAGGCTTGGGAGCCTTCTTATAGACAGAATAAGTGCCATTCCTCAGTGTGGTAACGTTGTCATTAGAGCGCTCAGCGCTCTCGGCAACGAAATGCGTAAACTGAGGAGTGTCAATCTGCAAAGCATTGACGAAACCCTCAGAGAAGTCATCACTCAAAGTCAGATTGTCTGCGAGTATGAGATTGCCGTCAGGCTCTGTCATTTCCACATTGCCGTGCGCAGAAAATTTGCCGTCCTTACGATTGTAAGTCACACGATCTGCGAGCAATGTGTAGTTGTCAAAATAGATCTCAACACTACCCGTCGCGATAATGACGTCATTGTCAAAATCATAGCGAAGCTCTTTCGCTTCAAGCAACATTGGTTGAGATGTGTCAACAGCCTGCTGGGCAGACTGTGAAAGGTCGATCTGCGCAACTGCAGGCGCGCTGAGGACCGCAAGGCCAGCGCCGCACAGCAGAGCAACTGCAGAGACAGTGCGAAGGTATTCTGGCGATACGCAGCCAGCACCAACTCGCTTGATTTTCTGTTTCAGGATCAAGGCCGAACCCATCAACCATCCTCCTGATTCAACAGAATTGTAAAACCCATAAGAACCCCAAATACGCCAGGTGCCCATGCTGCAACCGTTGTGGGAACGATTCCAGCACCGCCCAGATCCTTTGAGACTTCGGAAACGGCATAAAGCACGAAACCAGCAATAATGCCCCAAACGATCAAGCGGCCAATCCCCCCAAAACGCGATACACGCAGCGAAACAGCAGCAGCAATGACAATCATTGCCACAAGTAACAGGGGTTTGGCTAGAAGAGTCTGATATTGTAAAGAATACCTATACGCGGGTAGTCCAGCCCTTTGGGATAACTCAATAAAGCGTGGAAGACTCCAAAAACTAATAGATTCCGGCGAACCTATGCTCTCCTTGACCTCTGTCGGGGTCAAAAAAGTACTGACAGAGTAGTTCCCATAATGCTGTGGATCAGTGTCCACAGCATAGACAACCGCATCCGTTAGCCGCCACATGCCCTCAGCTAGGACGGCTCGCCGTGCTTCGATTCTCTCTGAAAACTGGCCTTGGCGATCAAAAGAGAAGATCGTGACACCATTGAGTGACGCACCTTGCCCGCTGGTGTGGCGTGCATGAAGAACTGACTCACCATCGGTGCCGTTCTGCCGGAGCCAAACCTCTCCAGATCCTTCCAGTAAATAGGTTTGCTCCACACTGAACAAGCCCTCTGCCACCTCATCTGATTTTTGCTGCAGATATACAGCACCAGGATTGTAACCAATCACAGCAGCTACGCCGATGAACAGGCCAGTCAGAAGAGCAGGGGCAGTAAACTGCCAGACCGAAATACCAGCCGCACGTGCGACCACAAGCTCAAGGCTTCTGGAAAGCGTAACAAACGCCCAGATAGAGCCAAAAAGGACTGCAAATGGAATAACCTGTTCAAGCAGAAGTGGAACGCGCAAGGCAGAAATCGCAGCAATGCGCAGAAGAGAAAACCCTTCACGATCGCCACCACGGCGAACAAGCTCAAGCACGTCAAACAGCAAGATCAAAACGGCAGCAAACAGAAAGAGGGCCAGAATTGACTTCAAAAACCGTTTGGATATGTAAAGACTAAGCGTTCTTCCGGTCATTACAGTCCTGCTGTCCCTTGGTTCTTGCGGCCTACCAATTTGGAGAACACACGACCAATGCCATTAAAGAGGCTTTGTGTTCCATCGACCAGACGCTGAACAAACCAAGGTCTTCTGTTCAGGCTAATGGACCACGCAGCAAGCGCAATTGCGATTATTGGGATTGCATAGAGCAATGGGAACATATCAGGAGCCGAACTCACGATGAGCGTTGCGCCAAAACCTGCTGTTCTCAGCAGGGTCGCAACTGCGATTGTTGTTGTTATTGCAAGGCCTTGGTCCTGACGAGTGGTCTTGGGAGAACCCAGGAAAGCATAGATGATCAGACCAAAGGCAATGGGGTAAAGCGGGACACTTAAACGGTCGTGGAATTCCACAACTAGCTTGTCCCAATGCTTTGCAGCGTAAGAATCATCAGGGCTTGCGCTCAGCAATTCGAAGGTTGGACGCTCACTTGCCTTGAATGTTGGCTCGCGAGCCTCGGGAATCATCGAGGACAAATCGAAGCCATAACTCTCAAAGCTGACGATGGACATATCCTGTCCACCTTTCGGGCGGCGCTGGATCGTCCCATCAAGCATGACAAGCAGTGTTTTGTCCGCAGCCTCGATAATCCGTCCCGTTTCAGCCGTATAGGTAAATGAGGTTTCCGGATCGCGGGCATCATCCAGCAAGAGACCTTCAAGGATCCCATCACCGCTTCTGTTGCGGATATGGAAGGTCAGATTCTCTTCGATCGGAATGAAACGTCCAGGCTTGATGATGTTGGCGACCAGATCAACACGTACGCGCGTCAACTCACTGCGCAATTCCGCCAAGCCTGTCGGGGACAGATACATGGACAGGAAATACATCAGGGCTGTGATCGTGAGTGAAAACACCATGATTGGCCGGAGAACAAGCGACTTGGAAGCGCCCGAAGCGTTGATGACGATAAGCTCACTGTCGCGGGACATGCTGTTAAGCACGATTATAAACGCCAGCATCATTGCGAAGGGCGCAACGATCAGGATGAGGAAAGGCAGAGCCAATGCAGTGATGTAACCAAACTGCAAAAGGGTCTGGCCTTTTGAGGTGACCAGATCCAGTTGGCGCAGCGCCTGCGTAGACCAGACGACGCCGGTCATGGCGGCCAGTGTCACAATAAAGGCGGTAAAGCTGCGTTTGACGATGTAGCGTTCAATAGTTTTCATTGTGCCGTGCAACAGAACCTTTTCTTGTTCGTTATGGGGGAGGCCAAGCCGCAAAATGATTCAAGTCCACTCAATAACACGGAATACGGCAGAAAGCCGGATCACCGGATCTTTTAATGAATAAACTCGCAAGTTTCTTCACATAGCCTTGAAACGGGACCATTATCGCGCCATGTTCTGCCATGAATTTTAAGAGTAGCTGGACCACGCGTCCGCCTGTGGTTGCTAGCATATTCTGCTAGAAATTGCCTATCGCAGGTCATCCCGAGGAAAGAAACGACATAATGACGCAATTCACATCCATTAAGATCGCGCAGTATTCTGATGCAACAGCACCCGTTCAGGTCGTCTTTGCAGGTGAAGAACTCAGCTTTGCAGCAGAAGCTGAGGGTGTGATGGGCTCTGCTGGAAAAACTGTTGAGCGCGCTGCTAAAACGGCTGATTTCACAGGTAAGAAATCCGGTATCATGCACTTGCTCGCTCCAGAAGGTATGGATGCAGACCGTTTGATCGTTGCAGGCCTTGGCAAAGTCGACGATCTGAAAGAGCAGGACTGGGTTAATCTGGGCGGTGAAGTTGCTGGCAAATTGCTTGCGCTCAAAGCGGAAGGTGCAGAAGTGACCTTCCCAGCTGCCGCAACAGCTCAGCAGGCAGCAGACTTTGCGCAAGGTGCTTTGCTGCGTGGTTACAAGTTCGACACCTACCGCACTGTTAAAAAAGAAGCAGACGGCGACAAGGCCTGCGAAATCACGCTGAAGGTGCAGGATGCAGCAGCCGTTGAGCCACTTTGGGCAGAAGCTGAGGCTGTGGCAGAAGGCACACTTCTCGCACGTACTCTTGTTGATGAGCCTGCCAACACGCTTGGCCCGGTTGAGTTCGCTGCAAAAGCTCAGCAGCTCTCTGAGTTCGGCGTGGAAGTTGAAATCCTCGATGAAGCAGAGATGCAGGAACTGGGCATGAATGCACTGCTGGCCGTTGGTCAGGGATCAGTTCGTCCTTCCCGTTTGGCAATCATGAAATGGAATGGCGGCAAGGAAGGCGACGCTCCAATCGCATTCGTTGGTAAAGGCGTTGTGTTTGATACCGGTGGTATCTCCCTGAAACCAGGCGCTGGCATGGAAGACATGAAGGGCGATATGGGCGGCGCAGCAGCTGTCATCGGCCTTATGAAAGCTCTTGCAGGCCGTAAAGCTGCAGTCAACGCAATCTGTGTGCTGGGTCTGGTAGAAAACATGCCGGATGGTAACGCAATCCGTCCGGGCGATATCGTCAAAACAATGTCTGGTCAGACCGTTGAGATCCTCAACACTGATGCGGAAGGCCGCTTGGTACTGGGTGATGCGCTTTGGTACACACAAAGCCGTTTTGAGCCGAAGTTCATGGTAGACCTTGCAACCCTGACAGGCGCTTGTCTGGTTGCTCTGGGCGGCCACCGCGCAGGTGTCTTCTCTGCTGATGATGAGCTGACAGCGCAGATCTGCGAAGCTGGTGAAACCACTGCAGAAAAAATGTGGCGTCTGCCTTTGGGTGATGAGTACGACAAGATGGTCGACACCCCAAATGCCGATATGCGTAACACCGGTGGCAGCCGTTGGGGTGGTGCAAGCACTGCAGCTGTTTATCTGCAGCGTCACACCAATGAGGCCAAGTGGGCACACATCGATGTGGCCGGCACTGCAATGGGATCCAAGAAAAACGCAATCTCTCAGGGCTGGGCATCCGGTTTCGGCGTGCGCGCACTGAACCGCATGATCAAAGATCATTACGAAGGCTAAGCCTTGCATCAGGCAGTAAAATGCCTGCGCTAAATTAAACGAACAAAGGCCGGTCACAGAAGTTGTGGGCGGCCTTTTTTGCTGCTCATCACAAAGGTAACAGTAACGTCTTGATAACTACAAAAAAAGAACCCCACTTCAAACTGAAGAGGGGCATTCTTGATCTTAAAAGAGTTAAACGCGCTAAGCGCTATATTCAAAGAAAATTTTATATTTGAAAGAGTAAGTTGGTTTTCCAGTCAATCAGCAGGTCTGATAATGAGTACAGGAGCTGGAGGCTTCTGGAAGCATTGCACCCACTGCAGCTGTTACGCCAACAAGACCGGATACAAGAGCAAAGAACAATACAATACGCGCTGCCATTTGGTCGTTTCCTAAATATACAATGCCTGCGGTCCTACAACACCACAGAGATGAGAGCATTTCACTCTCCATAATTTGGCGTCGGTTTCGCTAAGCTTAACACCACACCGAAATTCCCCAGGAATGCGGTCAAGTCTAGCCCTTTAAAGCGTCTGGGTTGGGTTTATCAACGATTCCTATGAATATCCCAATGTAATTGGGATCATTCACGACAATTTTTAGGATAAAATGTGGTCAATTGAGAAACACAGTGATTTGGGCTTTACATATTCCATGCGCAGCCTGATGCAGCATGCGTCGCACGGCGTATTGGGCTGCAGGACGCAAAAGGCCTGCCGGATAAACGGGAAACCAGAATATGAGTGAAGTGCTGTTCTACCAGCTCTCTAAATTTCCGCTGGAACGGGCCTTGCCCACTCTCCTTGAAAAGTGCTTGGAGAGAGAATGGGTTGTGACCATCCAGTTTGGAACGGAAGCACGGTGTGATGCCATTGATTCTTACCTCTGGACCTATTCTGACGATGGTTTCCTGCCTCACGGCACCAAAAAGGAAGGCCATCCGGAATTTCAGCCCATCTACCTGACAACGGAAAACGACAACCCCAATGAGGCAATCGTCCGCTTTCTGGTGGACCGCGCACCGCTGCCAGATCCGGCGCAGTACAAGCGCGTCGTTTATATGTTTGACGGCAACGATCAGGATGCCTTGCAAGAAGCCCGGCAGCGCTGGCTCGAGGTCAAAAACGGCGACCACGAACTCACATATTGGGCGCAGACCGACAATGGCGGATGGGACCGGAAAGCATGACCACTGACGACATAGACCATCGCAAACAGCTGCGCGCGCGTCTGGATACATTGGAAGGTGCAAATGGTGGAGGCTGGGAAAACCGTAAAAGCTGGTTTGAGCAGGTCTACACCACTGCCGATGGCGACACCAACGAGATCCCGTGGGCCGAGCTGAAGCCAAAAGCACCATTGGTGGAATGGCTGGAACACAACAAGGGTGAGGGACGCACCGCGCTGGATGTGGGCTGCGGGCTGGGCGACAACGCCAATGCTTTGTATGAGGCAGGCTGGAAAACCTCCGCCTTTGATGTGGCACCCACAGCAATAGAATGGGCGCAAAAGCGCTTCCCATCTGGTGAAATCGAGTTCCGTTGTGCAGACCTGTTCAACCCGCCAGCAGATTGGGTTGGCAAATTCGATCTGGTCTACGAATGCTTTACCCTGCAGGCCATCGGCATTGAAATGCGCGGTGATGTGGTCAAACCTCTCAAAAGCCTTGTCGCACCGGGCGGCTCGCTGATCATCCTCGGGCGGTACTATGATGGCACCGGCGACCGCTCAGGCCCGCCATGGCCACTGACGGATGAAGAGATTGCAGTGTATTACGGTGACGGCTTTAAAGAGGCTTCAAGAACAACATTCGTCCAACACAAAGACGATGGCCGCAACATCCCCCACATCTGGCTGGAACTGAAACGCAAGGGTTAGAGCCGAGTGTCAGTAGAGAACAATCAAGCGCCTCACTTCGAGCACGGAGAGAGGCATTTATCTTCAGGGGACAGCATGAGGATCGCGATCACTGGAACCCACGGCAGCGGCAAAACAACACTCATAGAGGACTTTGTCGATCAAAACCTGACCTATGAAGCCACTCAGGAACCTTATTGGGACCTGGCAGAGCAGGGCGTTGCACTCTCAAATGAGCCCACCATCGAAAGCTTCACAGAGCAGCTGAGCCACAACCTGAAAACGATCCTCACTTCCGGTGCAGAGCAAAACATAATCTTCGATCGCTGCCCGCTGGATTTCATGGCTTATTTGGAAGTGCTGAGTGAACAAGACGACGATGAATGGGAGCCGTCAGGTCAGCTCCTGAGGCAGATCGAACAAGCCCTCACCACACTGGACCTGATCATCTTCCTTCCGCTTATCTCACCTGATGAGATCACCACCACCATCGAATACCCCAAACTGCGGAAACAAACCGACACCCGTCTGAAGCAAATTCTTCGCGATGACACGCTCGGATTGCTGGATGTCCTGCCCGAAACGGTGGAGCTGACAGGTTCGAAAAGCGACCGAATGAAAGCCCTGTCAAAACTGGTTTCTAAGGCCTAACATGGTGTGAGCCGTTCACTTGAATCAGTTTGTGAAGCCGGTGAATCTGTATATTAGAAAATTAAGTTAACCGATTGTTATAACTAACTTATTGAATTGGAAGAGGCCTGATGACGCAACCGCTGGTGAAGCTTGGGCTGTTGGTGTGTTTGCCAATTCTCTTGCACACTTTCGTCCCTATGCAGGCTTGGTGGCCTGCGCTCAGATATTCAAGTTCCTACAAGCAAGATGCTCAAAAGCGCGCTGTTGAATTTGCAAAGCTCAGTCTCGAGGTTGCGGGCAAAGCGATCGTGGTTATGAACGAGCGCGACAAAAGCCATATCCTCAGCGAGCGCACACATTTAAAACTGCTTAAGTTGCAGGGCGACAGGCGCGAGCCATCTCTGGTCGCAATGCATTGCAAGGGAAGTGTCTGCACCAACCAGCCAAGTGACGCTTACTTCGCAACACTCATGTTAGTCTTGACTGCTTTGATCCTGGCCTTTGCCATGAAATTTGGGCTACGCCGGTCCTTCCCGTTGGGGGAAGCTACCGACATAGGTATGTCCGACAGGGATGCATAAGGCGCTCTACACGTAGCAATAAAAAACCCGGCACTGCTTCCAGTCCCGGGCATAACAATCTCTCGAAAGCGATAAGCCTAGCCGCCTGTCAGCTCTTCCAGTTCAGCGGACATCTTCAGCCAGTTCTCTTCGGTCTCTTCCAGCACCTTCACATAGGCGGCACGGCGGATGGCGTGTTGTTTTGCTTTGTCCGGTGCCTCGGTGTAGATGCGCGGATCAGCCAGCAGGGCATCTAGCTTTTTGATGTACTTCTGGTACTTGGAGATCTCTTTTTCCGCAGCTTCAATGTTCTTTTTCAGCGGTGCAGTTTTGGCACGGCGCTCAGCAGCTTCCTTACGGCGCGCCTGCGCATTCGCTTTCTCGCTGTCCTCATCAACCGCGACTTTGGACTTGGAGCCACTGTCGCCCTTCAGGATCAGCTTGCGGTACTCCGCCATGTCGCCGTCGAAGTTTCTTACACCACCATCGGCAACCAGCCACAACCGGTCTGCACAGGCCTCTACCAGATGCCTGTCATGGCTGATGAGAATGACCGCACCGTCATAATCGTTGATCGCATGCACAAGGGCTTCGCGGCTGTCGATATCAAGGTGGTTGGTCGGCTCATCGAGGATAACAAGGTTCGGTCCGTGGAACGTGGCAAGGCCCAGCAGCAACCGGGCTTTCTCACCACCGGAAAGATCCTTGGCAGGGGTCAGCATCCGGTCTGTCGGCAAACCAAACCGGTCCACACGCGCGCGGATTTTGGATTCCAACGCACCCGGCATTAGCGGACGCACATGCTCAATCGGATTGCTCTCCGGCATCAGGTCATCCAGCTGATGCTGCGCAAAAAACGCAGTGCTCAGCTTGGTGGCCTTAGTCATATCACCAGACATCAATCCAAGGCGCCCGGCAATCAGCTTGGCGAAGGTCGATTTACCGTTACCATTGGCACCAAGAAGAGCAATGCGGTCGTCATGGTCAATGTTCAGCGTCAGGTTCTTCAGGATCACCGTGTCATCATAGCCAACAGAAGCCTGTTCCAGCTTGATGATCGGCGGAGAAAGCTTGGCCTCAGGCTGCGGAATGTGCAGCTCCAGTCCTGAACCTTCATCCAGCACGGAAATTGGCTGCATCTTCTCAAGCATCTTGATGCGAGACTGCGCCTGTTTCGCTTTGGTAGCCTTTGCACGGAAACGGTCAACGAAGCTTTGAATATGCTTGCGTGCCTTTTCCTGCTTATCAGCCGCCTTCTTCTGCAGCAAAATGGTTTCACGGCGCTGACGGTCAAAACTGTCATAACCACCGCGATAGAAGGTGAGCTTGCCACCATCCATATGCACGATGCTGTCGACCGCATTGTTCAGGAGGTCGCGATCATGGCTGATCAGAACAACCTGATACGGATAACGCGCAATGAAGTTCTCCAGCCACATCGTACCCTCAAGGTCAAGATAGTTGGTTGGCTCATCAAGCAACATCAGGTCTGGTTTGGAAAATAGCAGGGCTGCAAGCGCAACACGCATACGCCAGCCACCAGAGAAGTTGGCACACGGCTGCTGCTGCTCATCATATGAAAAACCCAACCCGCTCAGGATCGCAGAGGCCCGTGCTTCAGCGCTGTGGCTCTCAATATCAACAAGTCGCGTATGAATTTCCGCAATCCGGTGCGCATCCTCAGCCGTTTCGGCCTCAGCCAAAAGAGCCGTGCGTTCCGTATCAGCTGCCAGCACCACCTCTAAAAGCGTTTCCTGCGTGCCCGGCGCTTCCTGAGCCACCTGACCCACACGCGCTTTTTGCGGCATATGTACACCGCCGCTCTCAACGGACAGCTCACCGCACAGCAGTTTGAACAGCGTAGACTTGCCAACGCCATTGCGCCCAACCAGACCGGTTTTCGCACCACTTGGAATAGTAACGGAGGCATTGTCGATCAAAAGACGCCCGGCAATGCGATATGTAAGATTAGAAACCTGAAGCATGCCACGCTGTTTGCCCGCAAACCTCTTGTTGTGCAAGGGGGAACCAATCCAATTTTTAAGTTTTTCTGATACTGGCGTGGTTTCAGGAAGCAGGATTAAATTTGATCAGGCGTAATTTCTCGAATAATAATCCAAGCAGTATCGAACTTGCTCGGGGCTTACAGTCGAATTGAATGCCCATGAACGTATGGTTCGCTCAAAAGACGGCTGAAAGATATCAAGTATTTCTTCTGTGCCGACTTTCCTCATTTGCATGAGAATATCCAATATTTCAGATTTGAGTTTGGCTAAGTTGATCAATTCAGATTGATAGCTCTCTGCATCAAATACTAAGTCGCGCTCTTCATTGAACGATGCGCTGGAATATGTTGTTTGCAATTCATGCATTACTGAGATGATCGACGTTGCAATTTGCTGATCGCCATACTCCAGATAACCACAAAGTGAATCCATGTAACGACGTGGATCTTTAAGGTCTCTGAAGCCAATTTCATTAATTTCTTTAATTGAGATTTCGGGTTCGCTTGCTTCTTCTCTACGGTTTATTTCGTTGACTAATCGGTCGTAATGAGATGCGAGAAGGTCAATAAACTTACTGAGGTCTACAAGATCAAAAGGCAGGCGAGCACGATACATTTCCGCTCGTCTGTGACGTTCGTACTCGGCTTGCTCTTGGGCTGTGGCGGTTTGTTGTTTTATTGCCAAAACTGAGAGCAGAGTAATTATCGCAACAATAACAGTTGCAGCAACGCCTAGTGCCGCCACTAGAAAGTCTTCTGATGGTGAGATGTCGATGGTAGCACCTCTTAGTACTCCGAATACCGACAGGGCTCCGTAAGCCGAAAACGTAATGAATGTGAGCGCAAATACCGCGAAAAAAAACAGCAAAAAAATATGCCACCAGTCAAAAGAAGAAAAATTGATCTTCAATATACCTAACCCATTAGAATTAAATCAGATTCAGCTTTCTAATTTAATGTATTTTCTTTACTTCAATCAATGAAAGAAGTGCTTTCTTTTAGGCTTGGAGAGAGCAACTCCTACCTCTTCCCATACCTGAACGCCTCCGCCACAAAGTGCTCGACTGGATCACGTGGGTAAGTGCCATTTACAGGCACCCAGAGGCAGCGGTTGCCTTCAAAACTCAGCACATCGCCATAAAGGGTGCGCATGTCAGCAATGAGGGTGGTTTGGCAGTGCACGAACAGGCCGAGCTGGTCGCCGAACTTTGGTTTCCAGTGAAGGCGCACCGTGGTGCCGCCATGCTTTGGCAAAGGGCGATAGGAAGGCTCCCCCCACTTCAGAGCCTCAGTCAAAGAGGAGGGGCCATATAAGCGCTGGGCGCAGTCCAGGATAAGCGAGCGCAGGTCCAGCAGGTGGACGCGTTTATCCTCAGGGTAAGCGGCAAACACCGCCGCAACGTCATCAGGCAAAGGCGCCTGAGCTGACTGTTTGCGGGGCTTTGTAACACGCTCCATAAATGCATCCCTGAAAAGATCATGATCAATACCAGATCATAATTGACCTCTTCAGGGAGAAACAAGAGCACACGCCTGATTATCAGGCGAAATCAGCTGCCTTTCGTCAGGCGGTAATCATGTCCTCTTCTTTTGCCATCCATTGCCCGGTCTCACGCTGGAAGTAGATCATGTCCAGCGCCGCAGGTGTCCGGCCCAGCTGGGTCAGCATGGCATGCACCTGTCCGCGGTGGTGAGTCTGGTGGTTGAAGAAGTGGAACAGCGCAGCGCCAAGGGGCTGCTGCATCACCAGTGGCTTGCGCACAGTGCGATAAATCATGGTGCGCAGGAAGTCTTTCTCCTGCATCTGATCAATCACCGAGCAGATACGGTCGTCCAGCAGACGGCGCTTTTCTTGCAAGGTTGCAAGGTCGCCGGTCAACTGTTCGTCAAGGCTGTCAATCGGGTCGCCCTGGCCGGTAAAGCGGTAAAGCCAGACTTTATCTGCCACATACTGGTGATCCATGGTGCCATGAATGGAATTGAAATAAACGCCAAGATCACGGTGGTACTCTTCCGCAGTGATCTGGTCGCATTCCTGAAGCAATAGATCGTTAGCCCACTTGTTATAGGAGGCATACATTACAAATGCTGCTTTCATAGGGGTGTCCTCTTGCTATGTCTGTTGCAAGAACAATGCACGCCTTTGAACCTCTATAAATTGACCCATCTCAAACAAAATCAGCCGTAGGGGGAGACGTGTAGTCGCAACCCGAAAGACGTAGTTGTCCATGCAGTGCCAGAACCTGTTGGAACCTCAACTCTTTTCGCCAAAAGCCTGCATTCGCGACATTGCCTCCTTGGGAAAACCTCCCCTTAAAATCAAAAGGGGCCATAAGGAAGAGACGGGAGGGGTGCCTCGGAGCAGGGCTGATAACAGCATTGCAACCGTCATCAATGAGTCATAATCGCCTGTTTTCTGCAGTTTTCACGCAGGACAACGTGGGAATACGGATATACCCTCTTGCTTTTTAAGGGAGAGTTTAAGTATATCTCGCGCGAACCTTTGTGGCGCTTTGTTAAGGCGCTACAGGAAAAAGATTTTTAATGAGAGCTGCCCTTCGGAAGCTCGTGACAAACTGCAGGTAATAACGATGGCGATTGAACGCACGTTTTCCATGATCAAGCCGGACGCAACCAAACGCAACCTGACCGGTGCTATCACCGCTAAGCTTGAAGAAGCTGGCCTCCGCGTTGTTGCATCCAAGCGCGTTTGGATGTCCCTGCGTGAAGCAGAAGGTTTCTATGCAGTACACAAAGAGCGTCCTTTCTTTGGTGAACTGACAGAATTCATGTCTTCCGCTCCAACCATCGTTCAGGTTCTGGAGGGCGAAAACGCAATCGCGAAAAACCGTGAAGTCATGGGCGCTACCAACCCTGCAGATGCTGCTGAAGGCACCATCCGTAAGGAATTCGCTCTGTCCATCGGCGAAAACTCCGTACACGGTTCTGACGCTCCTGAAACAGCTGCTGAAGAAATCTCTTACTGGTTCTCCGGCACCGAAGTCGTAGGCTAATTTAGCTCAGTGATTTCAGCTGTCTGCTGAATTCAAAAAAGGCCCGCTTGATGCTTGATTGCGTCAGGCGGGTCTTTTCTTGTCAAAAATTCCATCATGTCGGCAGACGGTTCATAAAAGTTACTGGATAAACTCAGGTTTGCGCTGGGCACCCTTGCTTCGGACACAATTTTAAAATTAAGTCCGCGCGCACGTGGGAAAACGGAACGCGAGATAAATTCATGAATATTAATGCAAAATCGCTTCTTTTAGGGGCATCTCTGGCACTGGTGGCAAGCGCGGCAACCGCTCAGGACCATACCCGTCCTTATTTGAGCCTTGATGCTGCAGGCAAAGGCGTAAGCGCCTGTGTGGCTCTGGCAAAGGAAAACGGTTGGAACATGTCCATCGTTATTCTGGATCGGGGTGAGGATGTTGTGGCGTCTGCACGCATGGATGAGGCTCTGCCTGCCAGCTACAAAGGCGCAACGCTCAAGGCAAACACATCTTTGTCCTGGGGCATGCCAACAGAGCAGGTGAACGAGGTTCTGGAGAAGGCACCGGTCTTCAAACAGTTCCCGGGTATTCTTGGCATTGCAGGCGGCCTGCCAATCATTGTGGGTGAAAGTGCTCTGGTGGGTGGCATCGGTGTTGCGGGCAGCTCAATGGAAAATGACGCAGCCTGCGCAAAGGCAGCTGTAGAAGCCATGCGCTGATCTCAGCAAACCGAGTGAATTTAGCAAAGCCAGTTCCGTTTGTGCGGAGCTGGCTTTGTTTTTGCACTATCTCTGTCTCAAAGGCACGAGGCGAGCCTCAGGAGTTACATCCACATTTGCGGGTGGTCCTGGCCTGACAACTCAGGAGCCGCACCGGCTTTTACTTCAGCATACCATTCTGAGACCTGAAGGAAGACCGGGAAAACCTGCTTCAGATGCGTAACGTCAATGTCGCTGTCTGGAATACGGATTTCGCCATAGGCTGAGGAATGGGCAACCTCAAGACCAAAGGTCAGATTGTAACCCGCCACATCCAGCGTATTGCTGTTTTGCAGCAGTTCTGTGAGAACACGGGTATCAGTTGGCAAGTCATTGAAGAGAATGCGGAGCACGCATGTTTCTGTGGTCTGATCAAAGCCGAATACCAGAGAGAAATTCTGATTAATTTCAAGCACGAGTTCGCCGTCGAGGTCATCCTCCAGCATCGGGCTTAAATCAATGCTTTCAAGGAATTCATTAGCGGCTGTTTGAACGTTCGACACGGGTGCTCCTTTAAACGGGATGTTTGATTTGAACTCTGTCTAACAGAGACAATCAACCCACAGGCGTGCCAAAGGGCACATCACGCCTCTCAGCTTTCCATATGCTTTGTCTCAAGAACGCGCTCAAAGCGCCGCTAAAAGACAAAACTAAGGGAACTAGGCATGGGAATTCCGACGGTCGCTGCATCGACAACTGTCCAACCTATTGAAACTACATCTGTAAATCAGGCAAACACCAATGCCGCTGAAAACACAGCCGTAAAATCAACTGAAGTGCGGAGCCAGGATGGTGGCCTGTTTAAAATTGTTGCATATGTCAGAGAAAAAATCTCAGGCTCTTCCCATCACAGCTTGGCAGCACGTGTAAACATCCCGGCAGAGGGCAGAGAGACCCAGAGCGTCCTCACCCGCATCAAGGCGTTCTTCACGGGCAGTTCACGTGCATCCCAAGCGGAAACCGCTCCGGCTGCAGCGGGTGCCACCAAACAGTTGGTGAACACAAAAACAGCTCAGTTTACCGAAAACAACAAGAGCCTTGCGACATCTGTCGAAAACATCAAGGAACGGGCCGAAACCCATGTAAGACCAGCCGCACACCACGCTGTTAAAGAATTGCTGAGTGCTGGTGTTTGTGGAAACGGTGATGTCTTCGAGATCAAAGCAGAAGTGGGCATCAACGAAGCGTTTGATCGGTTGGATGCAAAGATTGCAGAAAATCCTGATGATATCAAAGGTGTCGCCAAGGCTTCCAAAGCACTGAACAAAGACATCCAGAAGGAAGTCATCTCAGCTTACAAACTGGCAGCTTCTGCTGAGGGGACAACACTATCCAAGAGTGATATCAAAACGCTGAAGAAAGAGTTTCAGCAGCACATGTCCGCTCACATAACCCAGTCATTGAACAAGACTGAGGCCAACTGGCAGACCACGACTGAGACCGTCAAGCTGGATGTGGCAACGCAAAGAGAACTGGGTGCCTCAGGCGATGCTACACTGACAGAGCGCTCCTTCACAGCCACCACAACGCCAGCAGCAAAACTGGAAGTTTTGGCAGGGGGCTATCAGGCCGATGAAAAACACGGCATCAGCTCAACGGCAACCTCTGAAACAGATCACGCGGTAAACCTGTGGGTCAGCGAGCTGAAAGGCGAAACCACCTCCTACGCAGCGGTCCGTCATGGCGTGAACTTCCCGTTCGGTGTCAAACATGATGCTGAGCTGGCCACAAAGGGCGCAGACACCCGAACCCAGGAAGTGGTGACAGCAGCGGCATCCACCAAAGCAGCTGACATTGTAGCATGGCGCACAGATCACCCGGGAGAGCCTTTCCCGCTGAAAATTGTTTCAACCTCACTGCTGACCGCAGCATCCAAGGCCAAAACCTATGAAACCGGCCAGCAGGAAGCATGGGGCCGCGCACAGGGCGAGCAAACCATCACGGTAGACTTGCCGGGTGAAGGCATAACTGAAGTCAATGTAGAGGTCGAAGTGCTGCCGTTCAGCATGGGCGTCAACGGTTTTGCGAAACTGGGATTGTTCTCAGGCTCCATCGGCAAACATCTGGGGGATCGTCTCACCGGCTGGAAATGGGCTGACAACCACAACGAACCGCTCATTGGTAAACTAGACGAAATGGTGGAGCAGGCCAAAGCCGATGCAGTAGAGGCCAACGATCCAGGTAAAGTTGCCCGTCTTGAGAGTTATAGCACCCAGCTGCATGAAGCGGTCAATGATGGCAAGCAGCGCCGCTCCGCAGGCAATGCGTATGGTGTTGCCGTTCTGGTCAACCTGATTGCCAATGAAACCGGGGCTGTCCCTGCGATCAACTGCATGTCCGGCAAGGATCGTACAGGCTATCTGGATGCAGCCGTCAAAGCACGTCTCATGGAAGTGGAAAGCCTGAATGCAGGTCGTCCGCAAAATGATAAGTCAATTGTGCCACAGATCTACGGACAGCGCACAGAAGCGCAAAACGCTCTGATGAGCCTGTCTTCTGAGGTGATGGGCGGTAAGACCGTGCAAAAAGCATGCACCGGTGTGGCTGGTTATAAGGTTGGTGAAGGCGGAATGTTTAAAGTTCAGGCCAACCTGGATAACGTGCTCGACTCCAAAAGTCTGCTGGGCTTGTCTGCTGCCGTTAAGGCGTAGCCAACACCACACTTCAAAGCAAAAGCAACATCAAGAGCGGCCTCAGTGCCGCTCTTTTTTGTGGGGCAGAGCAGGAGGCTCTCTGATCCCATACGTGAAAGTGGAAGCTGAACACTGGACCTCGTTATCACTGGGTATTGGGGAACACCCCAGCAAATCGCAAGGGGTTGCGACAATCTGTCATTATACCTTAGCCGGAGAGACAAGCACCAAAACGCGGCGAAATCAGCTACGGGTTTTTGCATAACAGTTTGATATGCATCAGTAATGTGTGGGTGAAGGAGGTGATATAATGGCCGAAACCCAAGGAAGACCCTTGGTAAAACTATGATTGATTAAAATTTCAATCAATATATATAGTGATCGCTATGGAAATGGAAAAAGCCCCCCGCGGTCGACCCCGTCGGTTGGATAAAGAAAAAATACTGGAGATCGCAAGTGTCCTGTTCTGGCAACAGGGCTATGAGGCGACTTCGATAAATGAGCTAGTCACTGCCATGGGTATTACACCACCAAGTCTGTATGCAGCGTATTCCTCCAAGGAGGAACTGTACCTGGCTGCAATCGACAGGTATTCGGCAAGCTATGGCCGGCAAATGTTGTCTGGCCTTGCTCTGCATTCCTGTGTTTATGAAGCAATCCGGACCGTTCTTTATGAATGTGTGGAGGTTTTCGTCGGTGGAGACCATCCTTCTGGTTGTATGATCGCTACCGGATTGGTCGAAAGTTCTAATGCTCAAGGCGCATTGGCACGTAAATTGGCTGATTTACGCCAGCAAACCATCAAGATCATCGCAGATAAGTTTAAAGCCTGTGAAACCCAGTTTGTCGAAGGAACTGACCTTCCGGCCCTTGCCAGCTTCTTTGGCGCCACAATTCAAGGCATGGCTGTTCAGGCAAGAGACGTTAACTGCCCGACAGAACTGCATAAAATCGCAGAACACAGTTTGAGCGTACTGCAGGCATCTCGTCGTTTCTGACAAAGGAAATGGCGCAAAAATTGCGTTATTAGGCGTGAATTGCTAATAAAATTACGCAATCACGCCTTTTTTATTTTGCAATATTACGCAAACTAAAGAATGTCATTTACATAATATATCAGAGTATCGTGAATGATACTGTTAAGGGTATTTCCCATGCACTCATGAGTTTGTTGTTCCAAGCCTCCTGTCACCTATGCTTTTGGTATGAATTGCCCAACACCAAGGGAGGCTGACGATGGATAGTGATACCATTAACTTCACCGAGACGTTCCCACAGTCAATGCAGGAAGCACTCAAAGCATCCCTCAAAGTATTCTGGCGCCTCGGTGTGCATCGCACGTCCATTGATGATGTGTGCCGCCAGTCAGGTGTTTCCTATCATTTCCTCAATGAGAACTTTGAGAGTAAAGAACATCTCTATCGCACTGCAGTGATGTGGTACCTGGATCAGTATGGAAGACAGCTCCTGTCAGAGTTTGCGCTTCACTCCAATCCCACAGAAGCTCTGCGCGGTGCGCTCTATGAATGCATCGGACTGTTCTGCAACAAGCAGTGTGAGCACGCCAAGCTGTTGTCCTACGCTCTGGCTGCCGTCAACAACAGTGACCGGATCCTGATCTCGGAGCTGCTGTCTCTGCGCCGTAAGGTCTACGCCACCATCTTGATGAAGCTGAACAGCAACAAGACCCACTTGAAGGACACAGCAGACATACCCGTGCTGGCGCGCTTTTACATCACAACGCTCAGAGGTCTCGCCAGTCAGGCAGCAGACGGCATCCCAAGCGATGAGCTCTACCGCGTGGCAGATTTAAGTCTGGAGCTGCTGGAAGCCTACCGAAAATGAGTACGCCCAGCACATTTCGACCGAAGAGCCTGACAGAAATGAATATCTGTCAGGCTCTTTTTTTAGGTGAGGGTGCCTGTCAACTTTTGCCCCCCTTGAGTTGTATTTTTTCAAAAGGCTTTTTGAACTGAGGCTTTGGAGCAGGCAATCATGGCTCGTCTCAGCCTGCCGCTTTAATCTGGACACTCAATTGCCCTGATTGACTTTGTAACAGGCTTCTATTTCGCTGCGACAAACCATCGAAATCTTGCCACAATCGAAGACAGCAGACGTTAGGTCATACTCCTTTAGCAGAACAAAGAATCGATAAAATAAATCGTAATAATATAACACCACAACAGTTGGTTACATCATTTTTCACTAAAGCTGAGGCAAACCGCTCCTCTTTGTTAAGGATAGATTTCGTTCGCCTGAGGGTAAGTTGCTGCATACGTAAATGGGCCTAAGATTGAATGCTCGTTCAATAAAGATACGGGAGATTTTCGATGCAAATCGAGACCGTTAAGACGAACCGACCGACCCCGATCAGTTTGACAAAAACCTTCGAAGCCTCCATCCACGAGTTCTCAAATTTTGGGGTGGAAGCAACGTCGCTTGGGCAAATCAGTACAGCGACGGGCGTTCCAACAGAGCGTTTATCCAAGACCTTTCATGACACGGCCAATCTGTTCTCAAATGTGGTCAAATGGTATCTGACCAGATACGAACATCAGATCCTTTCCGGCTTTGCCATGCATTCCAACCCTGTCGAAGCCATCCGTATTGCCCTTTACGAATGCATTGAACTGTTTTGCGAAGATGACTGCCCACATGGCAGTTTGCTCTCTGTTGAGCTTATGGAGATTTCTGATACCGACGGCGTCATCGCCAAAGAAATGGCGCACCTCAAAGAGCAGGTCCACGGACGCATCTATCAAAAACTGGAGAACTGCAAACAGCGCTTCACCTCGGGTTTTAGACCCAATGAGCTTGCCGAGTTCTATACCGAAGTCATGGCGATCCTCATTAAGCAGGCTTGTGATGGGGTAGATCGCACAGACCTGTATAATCTCGCTGATGCCAGCCTTGAAAGATTGGAGAACCAGCCTGTCATCCACTAGTGCATGTGAGCAAAAACGATCAGAACAAGCGGACTGGCAGCCCTCAGTGTCAGTCCGCTTTTTTGTGAAATAAAACGCTCAAATCCGGCACGAAATGAGGCTGCGAAAAGGCGAAATACTCAATTTGTCCGGATCTTGTCTATCAGGCCTTAATCGTAATTTTCCTAGCATTAATAATCAGTTGTTCTTTATCCATGGCCGCGTAATATGTACTTATGCCTATAAAGGATGAAATGCACGTGGAAACAATATCTCCGGACATAGAGGCCATGTTGGAAGCCTCGGTCAAAATGTTTTGGAAGCGCGGCTATGATGCCACTTCCCTAGATGATGTCGTGGACGCCATGGGCGTTCCTCATGAATTTGTAGAAGGGGCATTTTCCAATAAGGAAGAACTCTATGCAGCAGCCACAAGGTGGTATCTGCAAAACTATGGCCGCAGGCTGCTTTCTGGCTTTGCCATGCATTCCAACTGCTGTGATGCCATTCGTGTCGCCCTTTACGAATGTGTCGATGTGCTCTGCGATAAAACAGAGTCAGACGGATGCCTTCTGTCATCTGGCTTACTGGAGATCTCCACCCAGGACAGTATTCTGACCAGAGAGATCACCGATCTGCGCAACACCATGGTAGGCGCGATTACGCGAAAACTCACCGATTGCAAAGAAAGCCTCAAGACCGGCACTGATATCGAAACACTCGCCCGCTTTTATGCCGCAACCCTGCAGGGACTGGCCAGTCAATGTAAGGATGGCGCCAAAAAAGAACAGCTCTATCGCGTGGTTGATATGAGCATGAAAGTCCTGGATTCCTACCGCATCAATTAAAAGGTTATCTTTATGTTCTCTGTCGATATGAGGCTTGGAACATAGGGTGAACATAATGAATTTTGAGGCGTCTCAGGGCACTTCAAAAGATAACCCAATCGCGATCGTTTCTAATCCTTTACAGATGGTGAAAGTTATAGGCGCAGTAAGCCCTATGTCTTTGCAATGTTGTTTCCCATGTGACCAAAACAGCGTTGAGGAGACCCTCTGACACCATATACTCGCGGCTATGAGACCGTGCGATAAGATAGAAGGCGGAAACGTAACTCCTGAAGCGGAAAGGCTCTTCGACCAGTGCGTCAAAGTCTTTCTCCTTAAGGGCTACGAAACCTGCACTCTGGATGATATCGGTGAAGCAGCTGGATGCTCGGGAGACTGTGTGAAGGAACACTTCACGTCCAAGCAGGAACTCGCAGCTGCAGCTATGCGCTGGTACTACATCAAGTACAGCCGCCACATGCGCGCAGAAATGGCCATGCACCAGGATATCTATTCGGCCATGGAAGCGGTGCTGTTTGCCTTCATCGAAATCAGCTGCGATCAGGTCCATGCCAACAAAGGGTTATTTGTCCGCACGTTCATTGACATTTCCAACGTTGATGAGTTCGTCAAAAACTCCTTCGAGGAACTGCAGAATGATTGGGAACATCAGGTTCTCGACAAGTTCAAGCAGTGCAAGCTGGAGCTCAAGGACGACGCCGACATCGAGGTGTTGGCACACTACTTCCTGACAGTGATTGAAGGCCTTTATGAGCTGATCAAATACGGAACCCCGTGTGATCTGATGTACAAGGTTGCGGTTGCGAGCCTCGGCGTTCTGGAGGCGCATATGAAGACCGGCCAGCCCAAGAAAAAGAAGGGCTCCAAGAAGAAATCAAAGTGAGTGCCACTGCCTTCTCACTGCCCATTGCCTTAGCTCTTTACAGAAGATGAAAGAAATCCACCAAGACGGGAGAGACCTCTTCTGTACTCATTTCCCATAGCTGGAAAACGAGATTGCTGCCCCCCACCCAAAACGTATACTGACGCCATGTCCTCATTAGATCCCATACGCGATGGTGAATTGTCACCTGAACTCGAAACCGCCTTAGATTCCTGCGTGAAGGTTTTTATGCTGCAAGGGTTCCAGCATTCCACATTGGAAGACCTTGCTGTTGCAAGCGGAAGCTCAAGAGACTTTATCGAGAAGCATTTTGCCACCAAAGAGCAGTTTTGTGCAGCTGCCATGCACTGGTACTTCTCCAAATTCTATCGCCAGCTCCGGTCTGTGCTCGCGCTCCACTCAGAACTATACCCAGCAGTTGAAGCTGTGCTTTACGAGTTTATTGAACTCTCCCGGGAGCAATATGATGCTGGCACGGCCATGCGGTTCCATACCCTCATGGACATCGCAGAGCTGGACCCGGAATTGTCGGAGGAGCTGCGCAAGATGAAGCTCGAGGGCATGGAGCACTTCATCTACAAATTCACCCAGTGCAAAGGCGAGCTTCAAACTGATGACGAAGCCACATCACTGGCCAAGTTCTACGCAACGATCTTTGAAGGTCTCTCCATCATGGTACAGCACGGCATGTCCCATGAAGACCTTTACAAAATGGCGAATCTAAGCCTGGAAGTTCTGGCCAACCATTTGAAAAAAGGCATCAATTTCTGAAGGCGCTTCTCCGCAGAATGGCGGCTGCGTCTCAGGTGAAGACACGCAAGACCTGTGAACTCAAAAACATGACGCATCAGGTTCAAATCCTTCCATTGCTTTTAAAGGTCTCTTTGCACTGCCACGGTTCTTCTTTGCAGACCTGACACTGCGCTCATATATTAGAATGGCGTTCTAACTTGAGATAGAGCGGTACTCTCGTCAGGGTTGGAATGGTGTTCTAGTGGCCAATGAAAACAACAGATATCAATCCATACTGGATGCTGCGCTGGAGCTGTTTTTAAAACAGGGCTACACAAGCACCTCGATTGCACAAATCCGCAACAAAAGCGGAGCGACGACCGGCAGCATCTATCACTTCTTCAAGGGAAAACCGGATATCGCCGTCGCGCTATGGGATCAGGCCGTGGCCGGTTGGACCAGAGAGACACGCAACACGCCTCAAACCGCCAGCGCTGAAGACACCATCAAAGCCTCCGTCAATGGCTTGCTGCGGTGGGGCAGTGCCAATCCTGATCTGTTTCGCCTTTTTGAGGAGCTGAAGGTCAAAGCCCAGACGGAAGATGAGTTCGAAACCATCAAGCAACAGATGGAGAACGTTCATTTGCAGGGAGAGGCGCTCTATGCCACCTGGCAAGTGCTGGGAGCTGTGAAACCTATTCCGTGGTCCGTTGCCTCCGCGCTCATCGTAGGTCCAGCCTATACGCTGTTAAGCACAGAGCGGGTTGTCTGTGATAAAGACAGGCAGTTTCTGGTGAAGATGGCATGGGAAGCGGTGAGGAAGTAACAGACCCACTAAGATGCACTAAAACGACCCAAGCACCTTGATGATCTGCTCGCGGGTGTTGGGAGTAAAATGCAGCGCCCGCCACCCCATGTCCAACGCGGACATAATGTTCTCTTCCCGGTCATCAATCAAAAGCATCCGGTTGGCAGGAACCTTAAGGGCCTTGGTAACATGTATGAAAAACTCGGCGCTGGGCTTGGCCACCCCCATACGCCCGGAGGCAAACACCGTCTCTACGCGATCCTTGTAGCCCATCTGCTCTTCGATATAGCGCGTACGCCGTGCCCCGTTGTTGGTCGCAATCACCTGGCGGACATGGGTCTTGGTAAGCTTGCGCATTAAGGCCAGCAGATCAAAGTCCGGGTGGGCGTCCTTTTCAAACCAGTACAGCAGGAAATGATCAAGGTCACCGGGATAGCCGGTCTTATCCGCCCAACGGGAGAGAAGATCTCTGAGATCCTCATGCCCAACCAGAACCTCGTTAAAATCATCCGTAAACATCTCCTGAGCAAAGGTGTGCCATGAGATGCCGAGATCCTCTTCAAACTGCTGCACCCAGATAAAGCGGTCATTGATAATGTTACGATTGAGAACCCCGTCAAAATCCCACGCAATTACGTCGATATCCTGCAACATGGACTGCCTCAAGCTTCAAACCATTCCCTATGAAAGACCAGAACAGGCACCTCTTGCAAGCATTAGGAAATATAGGAACACCGCAAAGACCGTGCAGGACCTCAAGAAATCGTCAATTCAAGAATTTTTTGCCTGCGCTTTCTTGACAATTTGAGTGTTACCCGCGATCTGTCTGTGCAACGAGAACAAGTCTAGAACACCAGTTTTATTGAGTACGCCACGCATGTCTAAGCCCGAAAAACCACAAAGGTTTGCCTCCGCATGTCCACACGATTGCCCGTCCACCTGCGCAATCGAGGTCGAAGTACATGCAGATGGGCGTGTAGGCCGTATTCATGGCACCCGTGACAACGACTATACCGCTGGCGTCATCTGTGCCAAGGTTGCCCGCTATTCTGAGCGCTTGCATCATCCTGACCGCCTGACCAAACCTTTGCGCCGCACAGGGCCGAAAGGCTCCGGCCAGTTCGAAGAGATCGGCTGGGAAGAGGCACTACAGGAAGTCTCAGAGAAATTCCTGGAGGCTGAGAAGAAACACGGCCTGCAAACCATCTGGCCATACTTCTTCGCCGGCACCATGGGCCTTGTACAGCGCGACAGCATCAACCGCCTGCGCAATGCCAAAAGCTACTCCGGCATGTACCAGACCTTCTGCACCAACATGGCGTGGACTGGCTACATCGCTGGCACCGGCAAGCTCGCTGGGCCGGACCCGCGCGAAATGGCGCTTGCCGACGCTGTGGTGATCTGGGGCACCAACCCGGTGGCGACGCAGGTCAACGTCATGACCCACGCCATCAAAGCCCGCAAGACCCGTAAAGCCAGGATCGTTGTCATCGATGTCTATAAGACCGAGACAATGAAACAGGCAGACATCGGCCTTGTCCTGAAGCCGGGTTCCGACGCCGCACTCGCTTGTGCTGTCATGCACGTTTTGTTCCGCGATGGCTATGCCGACCGCGCTTACATGGAAAAGTACGCCGACGCACCTGCCGAACTGGAAGAACACCTGAAGACCCGCAGCCCTGAGTGGGCCAGCGAGATCACAGGTCTTTCCGCAGAGCAGATCGAAGAACTCGCCAAACTGGTTGGCGAAACAAAGAAAACTTACTTCCGCCTTGGCTATGGCTTCACCCGCCAGCGTAACGGCGTGGTCTCCATGCATGCCGCCAGCTGTATCGCGGTTGTTGGCGGTCACTACCAATATGAGGGCGGCGGCGCGTTTCATAACAACGGCGCCATCTACGGTCTCAACATGGCCATGGTCGAAGCTCACTCGCTCCACGACAGTTCCATCCGCAAACTCGATATGTCTCAGGTAGGCCGGGTTCTTACAGGCGACAGCGAAGCGCTTATGGACGGCCCACCAGTCACCGCCATGCTGATCCAGAACACCAATCCGGTGTCTGTAGCTCCTGAGCAGACCCTCGTAAAAGAAGGCTTTGCCCGCGAAGACCTGTTCACCGTGGTCCACGAGCAGTTCATGACTGAAACCGCGCTCATGGCGGATATCGTCCTGCCAGCAACCCAGTTTCTGGAACATGACGACATCTACAAAGGCGGCGGACACCAGAACCTCCTGTTCGGTCCAAAACTGGTCGACGCCCCGGGCGAAGCCAAGCCGAACCTCTATGTGCTGAACGAGCTGATTGAACGCCTCGGCGGGGAAGACCACGAAGCGCACAAAATGACCTCCCGCGAGCACATCGACTGGATGCTCAGGAACTCCAAATATCCGGGTGGCTTGAGCGAGCTGGAAGAAAACCGTTGGCTCGACTGTCAGCCAGACTTCAATGAAGCACACTACATAAACGGCTTTGGCTATGAGGACGGCAAGTTCCGCTTCAAGCCGGACTGGGCAAAGGTGCCTGCACCAAACAACGGTCCAATGGGCCCATGGCAACAAATGCCAGCCCTGCCGGATCATTGGGACATCAATGAGTTGCCGACCAGGGACTATCCGTTCCGCCTCGCCACATCACCGTCTCGCTCGTTCCTGAACTCCACGTTCAACGAGACACCAAGCTCTGTGAAGAAGGAAGGCCGTCCAACAGCCATGCTGCACGCTGACGACGCTGCCGCGCTGGGCGTGGAGGAGGGCGACAAGATCATCCTCTCCAATCACCGCGGCGAAGTCATCCTGCACGCCTCCGTGGGCGATCGTCCTCAAATGGGCACAGTGATCGCAGAAGGCATCTGGCCCAACGCAGCACACGAAGGTGGAAACGGCATCAACACCCTCACCAGTGCCGACCAGACAGCTCCGTTCGGCGGCGCTGCCTTCCACGATATCCATGTGGCAGTGCGCAAAGCGTAAGGTAGATATCCTTGGTCTATTGAAGGGGACGATACCGCTCCTTCAATAGGCATGGACGACAAAAGTGATGATTTTCCTCAGTTCACAAAAATTGAACGCATATGTGAACAAAAAAGAGCCCTCATAGTACTAAGCGACACTCTTAACTCCGCCAGGAATCGTAAAGTAGTTCCACTTAGCGAGTTTTGATTGAATTTGATAACTCTGCGTCAAATTCATAATAATAAAGGGTGTGCAATGAGCGGATTAACTATTGGTAACTCTAGTAATTTTCACGGTGCTGTTGAAAATCTGGTAAATCAGGCTCGTGTCGAGCATGCGACCTCGTTAAATCTAAATACTGACGACTTGATCGTTTCTATTGGCAGTAAACAAGGCAACCCGCAGACAGGGGAACGGATTTACTCTGTTGTGGTTGACACGCCGCAGCACAAGCGCGGTTTGGGAGATAATCTTAAATCTGCAGCAAGTGCGTTGTCGCATGGCCGCCTTGCCAATGTGAAACAATCTCTCACCGACGCGACAAAAAACATCGGGAACCTTCTGGGACGGACCCAAAGTGCTCCGGAACAAGCGAAAGAAAACTGGGCTCCTTTTCTGGAACTTGCAGAGCAGACGATTGCAGACACAATAAAGCACGCCTCATCCGGGACCGAGCGTCTCGTTGACCTGAAAGCGATGATGGCCGGCATACAAGCGAGCGTTTTTGACAGGACTGAGTTCAACGAGCACGACGGATCTCATCGCACACTGGGGGATGCCGCCAAAGTCGATATCCGTAGCTTGAAAGCCATGGATGCTGCAGTCTCCAGTGCCCAGAGTCGAATATTGGGGTATGCAAGCAGCACCCGAAGCGCTGAAGTCTCTGGAGTGCAGCAATCGCCTCTTTACGATGTTCCACGCCAGCCACCACAACCTCTATACGATACTCCGCGCCCACAACCGCATCAGTACGATACCCCGCGGCCACAACACCCATACGATCATCTGGAGCCAAAGACGACAGTGGTGCCAACATATGCGCAGTTGAACACAGGGACTGTCTACCAGAACGTGGAAGCTCAGAACTTGGGTGAGAATACCGAAAGCTACTCCGCGCGGCGTACTCTGGAAATCACGAATGGTAATTTGGGAACCAACTTCCAAAGCCTGGACGAACTAAATAATTTCATGGAAGGGAAGGAAGCCTACATAGATGGCTATATGGCTCAACTGCAGACATCAGGCGAGTTCAAAACGTTCGAGTCATATTTTGCTCAGTTCAACAGACCGGTCGCTCACGCATCCCAGCAGGTGACACCGCCAGCAGAGTCCAATGTCAACTATGCTGATTTGGAAACAGGACCTGACGAAGATGGTATCGAACAGCCTGAAGCTCAGACTGAGCGGAGCACTGCGAGGCAATCTCAGTTTGTGAAACTGGATGACTTGGTGCTGCAAAAGGGTGAACTTCGGATCTGATAAGTCTCACAGGTGGTAGCGTAGGGCCAACTCCGCTTTCAACGCAGAAAAAACGCAAATCGCGCAAACGAACGCACATAGCAACGCAAACGAAAAAAGGCCGTAGACGAGAATGTCTACGGCCTTTTTGTGTCTCTTTAAAAGAGCCTTATCTCATTAACAAATAAGGCTTTTATCGTCCTGCTCAGCACCTTCAATCTTCACGCGGAAGCCATCAACGGAAGCTCTGCCACTGGCCACAGCCTCCAAGGCCTTGGGATAGATCTCATGCTCAACAGCCAGCACACGCGCTGCCAGGTCATCCGGGTTATCCCCGTCCAGAACGGGGACAGCTCCCTGCGCGATGATCGGACCCACATCCATTTCCGCTGTTACAAAATGCACAGTCGCCCCATGAATGCGAACGCCTTCCTTCAACGCCCGCTCATGCGTATGCAGACCCGGAAAGCTTGGTAAGAGAGCAGGGTGGATGTTGATCATCCGGCCTTGCCACTGGCTTACGAACCACGGTGTTAGCAAACGTAAAAAGCCAGCCAGAACAAGCAGGTCTATGTTGTGCTGTTCAAGCATCGCATTCAGATCACGCTCAAATGCCTCGCGGTCCTTGCCATAAAGCTTATGATCCAACGCAAAAGTGGCAAAACCTTCGTCAGCAGCGCGCTCCAGCCCTTTCGCGTCTGGTCGGTTGGACCCCACCACAACGATTTCCGCTGGATAATCAGGGGCTTTTGCTGCCTCAATAAGAGACAGCATGTTGGAGCCACGCCCTGAAATCAAAACACCTACGCGTTTTTTAGGCTGCGTGCTCATTTGGCAAAACCCAGCGAGCCGTCAAACACAACCTGCTCAGCTCCATCCTGCGCAGCTTCCAGTTTGCCAAGCGTCACAACAGTTTCGCCTTCACGCTCAAGCACGTCGCGAACAGCATCGGCTTTGTCTGCCGCAACCGCGACCACCATGCCAACGCCGCAGTTGAAAGTGCGCAGCATTTCAAACTGTTCAATCCCGCCAGCTTTTGAAAGCCAGCCAAACACAGCAGGAGAGGAAATGGCAGAAAGATCGATCCGTGCAGCAAGCCCGTCAGGCAGAACACGCGGCAGGTTTTCAGGAAGACCACCACCAGTGATATGCGCCAAGGCTTTGATGCCATTGGTTTCTTTGATCGCGGCCAGCAACGGCTTCACATAAATGCGGGTTGGTTCCATCAGCGCTTCGCCAAGCGTTTTGTCTGCATCAAATGGAGCTTTGTCAGCCCATGTCAGGCCGGAAACTTCAACGATCTTGCGAACCAGAGAGAAGCCGTTGGAATGCACACCGGAGGAAGCCAGACCAAGCAGAACGTCGCCTTCGCCAATATCCTTGGACGGCAGCAGCGTTCCGCGCTCAGCCGCGCCAACGGAAAATCCAGCCAGATCATAATCACCAGCCGCATACATGCCCGGCATTTCCGCCGTTTCACCGCCGATCAGCGCAGCGCCGGAGATTTTACAGCCCTCTGCAATCCCCGCCACAACATCGGTCGCCATGTCCACGTCCAGCGCACCAGTGGCAAAATAATCAAGGAAGAACAGCGGCTCTGCACCTTGCACCACAAGATCGTTCACACACATGGCAACCAGATCTATCCCCACACCGCTATGCACGTTGGTGTCAATCGCAATCTTAAGCTTGGTGCCCACGCCATCATTGGCCGCCACAAGAACAGGGTCTTTAAACCCGGCGCCTTTCAGATCAAAAAGACCGCCAAAGCCGCCAATGTCACTGTCAGCACCCGGGCGACGCGTTGCTTTAACCAGTGGGCTGATCCGTTTGACCAGTGCGTTCCCGGCGTCGATATCGACCCCCGCTTGTGAATAGGTAAGGCCGTTATTACCGTTCTGGTCCTGGCTCATGGATACTGCTCCGCATCATCAAGAGTATAGCGGCATGACCGCCTATGTAATTTGGCGGCATAAAAACAAAACTGTAGGGAATTGCAAGGCCGAAAGGGGAAGGAAACCACGCTGGTATCTCAGAAAAACGCAGATCTGTGCAGAACCAGCTAAGCTTTTGCAAATTAATGGAGCTTTGAAAAACTCTTCATTTAGGGGAAAGTTTTTCACCCCTCTCAAAGATGCTCCGAAATTAAGCGGGCGAAAAGGTGGAGTAGCTACTCTGGCAAACCTGATGCTGCGACTTGACGTAATCAACCTATGGAAACTACAACCATCTTAAATTTTAAAGATGCCTCTGTGAGCGACCGCGCTGCCGGATAACAGGCAAGCTGATGGGCTCCATGCCTCCACCTGGAGATAGTTTATGAGTACAAACAAACGGTTATTCTTCTGGTTGCTGGCTTTTATAGCCTTCATCCTGTTCTTGTCGGTGTTTCAAAGCATCCTTCTACCGTTTGTCGCAGGTATGGCCTTGGCCTATCTTCTCGATCCAATTGCGGATTATCTGGAAACCCACGGGTTCGGGCGTATCTGGGCAACTGTTACGATCCTGCTGATATTCCTGATCGTTTTCACTGCAGCACTGCTGATCCTTCTGCCAATTCTCGGCAAACAGCTGATCGCGTTTCTGGACTACCTGCCTGAACTGGCCGGAAATCTTGAAAATTTGCTGCGCGAAAGCCTTGGGCCACAAATGGACAGACTTGCAAACCTGTCAGGCCAAACCAACAAAATCGACTGGGGTGCCTTCGTCGGGCAGGCCGCAAACTTCGTTGGCGGGCTGCTGTCGTCCATCTGGAGCGGCGGGCAAGCACTTATTTCTATCATCGGTCTTGCCGTCGTAACACCAGTTGTCGCGTTCTATCTCCTGCTCGACTGGGACAACATGATCGAACGTATCGACAGCTGGCTGCCACGTGACTACCAGCAAACCATCCGCGCACTGGCAAGCGACATGGATTCAGTAGTGGCTGGGTTCGTTCGCGGGCAGGTGATGATGTGCCTGATACTGGGCACCTTCTACGCTGTTGCTCTGTTACTTGTTGGCCTGAAATTTGGCCTGTTGATCGGTCTCACAGCTGGCTTGATCAGTTTCATTCCTTATGTCGGCGCGATTGTCGGCTTCGGTCTGTCAATTGGTGTTGCTTTGGTCCAGTTCTGGCCTGATTATTTCATGATCGGAGCGGTGCTGGGCGTATTTGTTGTTGGTCAGTTTCTGGAGGGAAACGTCCTTCAGCCCAAACTTTTAGGTGGAAGTGTCGGTCTTCACCCTGTCTGGCTCATGTTTGCACTGTTCGCTTTTGGTTCTTTAATGGGATTTGTGGGGATGTTGATAGCAATTCCAGCTGCAGCAGTGGTTGGGGTACTAGCAAGATTTGCTCTCAGGCAATATCTTGCAAGTTCGCTATATGCAGGTCACTACAAAAATACCAATAAGACGGAAGGACTGGAATGACAGGATCGACAGGGCCACAACAATTGCCTTTGGTCTTGCCCCATGAGGAGGCTTTGGGGGTTGATGATTATCTGGTTTCAACGTCAAATCAGGCTGCATTCAATCTGATTACCAATTGGCCGGAGTGGCCATCTCCGATTGTAACCCTGCAAGGGCCGATCGGATCGGGTAAAACACATCTGGTCAACGCATGGCAGGAGCTCAGCGGAGCTCAGATCGTGGGCGGGGATGAACTGGAATTTCTCGACCTGACGGCATTGGCAGAAGCCGGGCCAGTCGCGGTTGAAGACCTGCACGCAGGTTTTGATGAAGCATCTTTGTTCCATCTGTTCAACGCAGTACGCCTGTCCGGTGGCAATATGTTGATGACCACCCGCGAGTGGCCAAACACGTTTGAACTGAAAACCAAGGATCTGGCGTCCCGTTTTCGGGCGGCGACCCCGGTGCAGGTGGAAGAACCAGACGACATGCTGCTCGCAATGGTCATGACCAAACATTTTTCAGATCGTCAGGTAACTGTTGACTCCAGTGTGATAGATTACCTCGTGATAAGAATTGAACGGTCACTGGATGCAGCACGCAACGTTGTAGACATGCTGGACAGACATGCATTGGCGAAGGGTCGAAAGATCTCCCGCGTCATGGCCTCCAAAATTCTGGAGAGCATGGGCGAGTAGGAACCAAGGCGTATCTCCGAAAAGTGGTTGCCGGTTTTCGGCTCCAGATACGCTTGTAAATAATGCTGAGAGCTTGCTGCTGCACTGCAACATGCTCTAAGCTTTATTTTCCCGTCAAAAATGTATGGTCTAAATGACCAGAATCATACAACGGACAGCGCAATCGTCAGATATTCTAAGGGCGAGGTGCGCCCATACAGGTGACCCGGTCCACGGGCTGCGGAGGTACATGGAATGAATGAGTTTACGGAAATGAACGCTTTGGAAGACGAGACCACTGACACCGCAGATTTTGAGGTGAGTGCAGGGCTGGCTCTGATGCAAAAACCAGAGCGCTTTGTAAACCGTGAACTCTCGTGGTTGCAGTTCAACCGCCGTGTTCTGGAAGAATCCATGAACCCGAGCCATCCGCTTTTGGAGCGGCTCCGGTTCCTGTCCATCTCTGCCAACAACCTTGATGAGTTCTTCATGGTGCGTGTTGCTGGCCTGCGCGGTCAGCAGCGAGCGGATGTGACGACCATTTCTGATGATGGTCTGACCTCGACCGAACAGCTGGAGCAAATCTCTGTTGAGGTGAGCAAGCTTCAAAGTGAGCAGCAAGCCCGCTTCCGTCAACTGCGCTCTGAGCTGGCTGATGAGGGTATCTTCATCGTTGAAGCGCAGAACATGAGCCAGTCTGAAACGGATTGGCTGGAAGACTACTTTCTTCAGCATATTTTTCCGGTTCTAACCCCGTTGGCTATTGATCCGGCGCATCCTTTCCCGTTCATCCCAAATCTGGGCTTTTCGCTGATCCTGGATCTGCGTCCGGTGGATGGAGGCGCAGGTATGACTGCGCTGCTGCGCATGCCAAGCCAGATTGGCCGCTTTGTTGTCCTGCCAACACCGCGTGATGCCGGGCCAAAAGCAACACGTTTCATTCCAATTGAGACGATCATCTCGTTGTTCATCGGCAATCTCTTCCCCGGATATGAAGTTTGCGGCAAAGGCGCGTTCCGCGTCTTGCGCGACTCCGATTTGGAAATCGAGGAAGAAGCGGAAGATCTGGTGCGCGTTTTTGAAACCGCCCTGAAACGCCGCCGCCGCGGATCTGTGATCCGCATGGAAATTGAAGAAAGCACACCAGAAAGTCTGCGTGCCTTCGTTGCAAATGAGCTTGAAGTCACCGAAGAGGAAACCTTCCTTGCCAACGGTCTTTTGGCGCTGAATGACCTGTCTCAGGCTGTGAACGTCAAACGCGACGACCTCAAGTTCCCGCCATACACCCCACGTTACCCGGAACGCATCCGCGAACACGGCGGGGATTGTTTTGCGGCTATCCAACAAAAAGACATTCTCATCCATCATCCCTACGAGAGCTTCGACGTTGTCGTTCAGTTCCTCCGCCAAGCCGCTCAGGACCCGGATGTCGTCGCAATCAAGCAAACGCTGTACCGTACATCCAACAACTCCCCGATCGTCAAAGCCCTTGCAGAAGCTGCAGAAGCTGGCAAATCCGTCACCGCGCTTGTCGAACTCAAAGCCCGCTTTGACGAAGAAGCCAACATCCGTTGGGCACGAGATCTGGAACGCGCTGGAGTACAGGTCGTCTTCGGCTTCCTTGAGCTGAAAACTCATGCAAAAGTCTCCATGGTTGTCCGCCGTGAGCAGGGTGGTTTGAGAACCTACTGCCACTTCGGCACCGGCAATTATCACCCAATCACAGCACGCATCTATACCGATCTGTCCTACTTTACCGCAGAGCCAGCGATGGCACGCGATGCTGCTAAGGTGTTCAATTACATCACAGGTTACGCAGAGCCGGGCGAGCTGGAGCGACTGGCCGTTTCTCCAATGAGCCTGCGCAAGCGCATCATTCAGCACACAGAAGAAGAGATTGCCCACACCAAGGCAGGTCGTCCAGGTCAGATCTGGATGAAGATGAACTCTCTTGTCGATCCAGGTGTCATTGATGCATTGTACCGGGCCAGTCAGGCAGGGGTACAAATTGATTTGGTCGTGCGCGGTATTTGCTGCTTGCGGGCAGGCGTGCCGGGGCTCTCTGACAACATCCGCGCGAAATCAATTGTGGGAAGATTTCTTGAGCACAGCCGTATCTTCTGCTTTGGCAATGGTCACGGGTTGCCCTCTGATGAAGCCCATGTCTATATCTCATCAGCGGATATGATGCCGCGCAATCTGGATCGTCGGGTCGAGACCCTTGTTCCTGTTAAAACGCCAACAGTACACAAGCAGATTCTTGATCAGATCATGGTTGCAAATCTAGAAGATAATCAACAAAGCTGGCGTCTGCTTCCAGACGGTAGTCATGAGCGCATTGTTGCAGAACCAGACGAAGATCCGTTCAACGCACACAAGTTCTTTATGACGAACCCATCTCTGTCTGGTCGTGGTAGCTCGCTACAGGGCGATAGCCCAAAACTTTTTGTAGAACGGCCAAATAGTGACAGATATCTCGACGAGTGATGAGCCTCGAGGACGATTTGCAGACCCGGGACCAATAGCAATCATTGATATTGGTTCCAACTCTGTCCGTCTTGTAATTTATGAAAGACTGGCGCGTAACCCGACAGCGTTGTTCAATGAAAAAATCCTGGCAGGACTGGGGCGCGGCGTAGGCGCGACTGGTCGTCTGGGTGAAGAAAATGTTGCCACCGCACTGCGTGCCTTGGTGCGGTTTCGCCGTGTTTGCGATCATGTGGGTGTCATCAAACTGCACATTCTGGCAACAGCAGCAGCTCGCGAAGCTGAAAATGGCGCCGAGTTCATTGCAAAAGTAGAAAACATCTGCCGTGCCAACGTTCAGATCCTGTCTGGCCGTGATGAGGCATTCTACTCAGCAATGGGGGTTTTCTCCGGTTTCTGGCGGGCAGACGGCCTTGTCGGAGACTTGGGCGGCGGATCATTAGAGCTGGTCGACATCAGTGCTCATGGCATCGGTGACGGACGCACATTTCCGCTTGGCGGCATTCGGCTGCAGGAATCCTCAGAAAAAGATCTGGCACTGGCCAATGAGATCGCCCGTGAAGAGCTGGAAAAAGCAGACTGGCTGGGTAAGGCAAAAGACCGCAATTTCTATGCGATTGGCGGAACGTGGCGTTCACTTGGCCGTTTGCACTTGTATCAACAGGGCTATCCGCTGCATGTGATGCATGACTACACAGTGCCTGCTGAAGTCATGATTGATTTCTGCGAGCAGCTCATGCGGGATGACCTGAGCAACGAGCCAAGCATTCAGGTGATCTCAAAAGCGCGTCGTGGATTGTTGCCATACGGTGCAACGGTGATGCGGCAGACCTTGTTGCATTGTCAGGCAGATCAGGTCGTCTTTTCTGCACTCGGCGTGCGGGAAGGGTACTTGTATGATCAGCTTGATGAAGACGGCAAAAAGCAAGACCCTTTGCTCACAGCAGCCCACGAGTTGGGTGTGCTGCGTGCCCGTGATCCCTCATATTCAGCCGAAGTGGTTGAGTGGAGCGAGCAGGCCATGCGTGTGGCTGGTGTGGACGAAAGCGAAGGCGAACGCCGCCTGCGCATTGCGGCCTGTCAGCTAACGGATATCGGCTGGCGTGCGCATCCGGATTACCGTGGTCAGCAATCACTGAACATTATTTCTAATGGTGGCTTTGTAGGCATTGATCATGCGGGCAGGGCATATCTGGCGCTGACAGTGTTCTATCGCTACGAAGGCCTGATGGATGATGCGCTTTCGCCTGCCATTCGCAGTCTGAGTAATCCACGCCTCATGAAGCTGGCACGTATGCTTGGCGCGACGCTGCGTGTTGCAGCATTGATCAGCGCCTCCATGAATGGCGTGTTGCTCAAGAGCAAGCTGTCGCTGGTGAACGACAAACTCGTGCTGGCTCTCCCTGCAGAACTTGCAGACATGCAAGGGGATCGTTTGACCAAACGCCTGAACCAACTCGGACGTGTTATGGATCTGGAAGCCGAAGTCAGAGTGCTCTAGGAAATCTGAGACAGATGCAAGAAAGCCCCGACAAGTTTTGCCGGGGCTTTCTTATTTATCAGTAAGTTATGATGAGTAGTGGTTTCAAATTCTTAATCAGGCTTTGGCTTGTTATTCTTGTTGCCACCACGACGGCGAGAACTGTTTTCAACACGCTCAACCGGTTCACCTTGTTCGCAAATGACGACCTGACGGCCATTAAAAGCAAGGCCGATTTCGCCTTTTTTCAAGCGTAGCGCATCTTCACCAAAAAGCTCTCGGCGCCAGCCGGAAAGAGCCTGAACCTGCGCATCACCACTTGATGCAATCTTGTCCAGATCATCGACCGTCGCGATAACTTTTGGTGCCACACCAAAGCTCTCGCTCTTCATCTTCAAAAGCACCTTCAGCAAATCAACAGCTGCAGACGCTCCGTCCGGAGAAGGCCGCCCTTTTGGAACTTCTGGCAGATCGTCCTCGGAAATCTCCATGGCGCGTTTAACCGCGTTGAGAATGTCCTCAGCATGTCTGGAGCGTTCAAAACCACGTGGAATTGTGCGCAAGTGCCCCAAAGCTTCAGATGTCTGAGGCTTCTGCGTTGCAACCTCAAAAATCGCATCATCTTTGATAACGCGGCTACGAGGAATGTCACGCTTTTGCGCTTCCTGTTCACGCCAGAAGGCCAGTTCCTTTAAGACAGCCAGATCGCGTGGTTTGCGGACGCGCAACTTCATGCGCTGCCAGGCCTTCGCAGGATCACTGCGGTAGGTGTCGATGGAAGACAGCGTTGCCATCTCATCTTCAACCCAGTGGTTGCGGCCCTTCTGTTCCAGTTGCTCTTTCAGGAACTGGTAGACGTCGCGCAAGTGGGTCACATCAGCCAGTGCATAAGCAAGCTGTTTGTTCGTCAAAGGTCGCCGTGACCAATCTGTAAACCGGGATGATTTGTCGATCCGCTCACCCGTCACTTTCGAAACAAGTTGGTCGTAGGAAACTGAATCCCCAAAGCCGCAAACCATGGCTGCAACCTGACTGTCGAAGAGAGGTGAGGGCACAAAGCCACCCAGATGGTAGATTATTTCAATATCTTGCCGTGCAGCATGGAACACCTTCACGATGTCCGTATTGCGCATCAATGCAAAAAAAGGTTCAAGATCCAGATCTTCAGCCAGAGCATCAACCAACACAGCATTATCTGGATTGGCAATCTGAATGACGCAGAGTTTTGGCCAGAAGGTCGTTTCCCGCAAAAACTCGGTATCAACTGTTACGAAATCTGAATTAGCAAGCTTGGCACACGCTTGCGCAAGCTCTTCTGTAGTTGTGATCATCTTCATGGTGTCAAAGTCTATAGCGTAAGCGAACGGGCTTGTCCCTATCTAAGTTTCTCGTTTTCTCATCAAGTGGTTGTAAATGTCGATTTTTGCTCTCTATGAACCAAAGGGTCGCAGCCAGAGCCTCGCGAAAACCACGTAGGTAGAGGAAACTCGGGAAATGTCCGCAAGAAACAGCGCCAAAGTTACAGACTTACTTGACTTTAGGATGCTGACATGTCTTTTCCAGCCGGATGACCTTTTGACGAGGTCAACCAGTTTCTGAATTTTATGATTCACTAGATTACCACTGAGGACGCTATGCATCGTTATCGAAGCCATACCTGCGGAGAGCTGCGGGCGAATAATGTAGGTGAAACCACTCGCCTTTCTGGCTGGGTGCACCGTGTACGCGATCACGGCGGCCTGCTGTTCATCGACTTGCGTGACCATTACGGCCTTACGCAGTGTGTTGTTGATCCGGACTCCCCAGCATTTAAACTGGCTGAAACCGTACGTTCCGAATGGTGCATCCGCATCGATGGTGACATTAAGAAGCGCTCTGACGATACCGTCAACAAGGGCCTTGGCACCGGCGAGATCGAAATTTTCATTCGTGATATGGAAGTTTTGGGCGACTCTCAAGAGCTGCCTTTGCCAGTATTCGGTGAGTTGGAATACCCAGAAGATATTCGTCTAAAGTACCGTTTCCTCGACCTGCGTCGCGACACTCTGCACGCAAACCTGATGACACGGACCAAGATCATCAATTCCATGCGTCGTCGCATGAATGATGCTGAGTTCAACGAATTCCAGACACCAATTCTGACGGCTTCTTCCCCAGAAGGCGCGCGCGATTTCTTGGTGCCTTCCCGTATTCACCCTGGTAAGTTTTACGCGTTGCCACAGGCTCCCCAGCAGTTCAAACAGCTGCTTATGATGTCTGGCTTTGATAAATACTTCCAGATTGCACCTTGCTTCCGTGATGAAGATCCACGCGCTGACCGTCTGCCAGGCGAGTTCTACCAGCTCGACGTGGAAATGAGCTTTGTTACTCAGGAAGACGTGCTGACCACCATGGAACCAGTTATCCGTGGTGTGTTTGATGAATTCTCTGAAGGTAAGCCAGTTACCAAAGAATTCCCACGCATTCCTTACGCAGAAGCGATCCGCAAATACGGCTCCGATAAGCCGGATCTGCGTAACCCGATCGAAATGCAGGACGTGACTGAACACTTCGCAGGCTCCGGCTTTAAAGTGTTTGCACGTATGATCGAGAGCGATCCAAAGGTTCAGGTCTGGGCAATCCCAGCTCCAAAGGGCGGTTCCCGCGCATTCTGTGATCGCATGAACTCATGGGCACAGAGCGAAGGCCAACCAGGCCTTGGTTATATCTTCTTCCGTAAAGAAGAAGACGCAATCGCCGGTGCTGGCCCAATTGCGAAAAACATCGGTACAGAGCGCACTGAAGCAGTCCGCACCCAGCTTGGTCTGGATGAAGGCGATGCGGTGTTCTTTGCAGCTGGCGATCCTAAAAAGTTCGCAGACTTCGCTGGCAAAGCGCGTACTCGCGCTGCTGAAGAGCTGAACCTGATTGATGAAGACCAGTTCGCACTGTGTTGGATTGTTGACTTCCCAATGTACGAATGGGACGAAGAAAACAAGAAAGTTGACTTCTGTCACAACCCATTCTCCATGCCGGAAGGTGGAATGGACGGCCTCAACAATGTTGAGCCTCTTGAACTGAACGCCTACCAGTACGACGTTGTCTGTAACGGTTATGAAATCGGCTCAGGCGCGATCCGTAACCACCAGGTCGAAGTCATGAAAAAAGCCTTCGAAATCGCTGGTTACGATGAAAGCCTGCTCGAAGAAAAATTCGGTGGCATGTTCCGCGCATTCCAGTACGGCGCGCCTCCACACGGCGGCATGGCTGCTGGCGTTGATCGTATCGTTATGCTGCTTGTTGGTGCAAAGAACCTGCGTGAGGTGACCTTGTTCCCAATGAACCAGCAGGCACAGGATTTGATGATGGGTGCTCCGGGCGATGTGTTCCCGGCACAGCTGCGCGATCTTCATATCCGCCTGAACTTGCCAGAAGCATAAGAGCCGCTGGCAGAAAAGCAGGTATGGCGGTTCACGTCATAATGTTATAAATCTCATGGAAGGGCGGTCGTAGATCTACGGTCGCCTTTTCATCTTCTACCGGTAGCAAATTAAGTCGTCATACTTAATTTCGCTGGAAAAGCTGAGGGTTTTAGGTGTTCGACGCCATAAGCAAAAAGCTGTTTGCGGATGAAGAGGGCGCTCCCAGCCTTATTCGCCGCCTTCTCCGAGAAAATTTCGGGCATTACAAATTCCAATACATGATTGCGTTTGGCTTCATGATTGTAGCTGCCGGTGCAGGTGCTGGCAGTGCAGCCATCATGAAAAACGTGATCAATCAGGTCTTTATCGACCGTGATATCACCATGGTCTACATCATCTCCGGCGCGGTGATGACCATCTTCCTGACCAAAGGCATAGCGACCTATGGTCAGACTGTTGTGCTGAGCAGGATCGGTAACTCGATTGTCGCCAAGCTCCAGCGTGACATGTTTGAAAAAGTGACCCGATTGGGGGTCAGATATTTCGACCACACGACATTTGGTGATCTGGCTACACGATTTGGACACAACACAGGCGCTGCACGCGGTGTTATGGAGCTGATCATCCTTTCCGCTGGACGGGATGTTATGTCGGTAATCGGTCTGGTCACTGTCATGGTCTGGCAGAATCCGCTGCTCTCACTCATCTCTCTGGGCATCATGCCTCCAGCTGTCTATGCTGTTTCCAAGCTTGTTCGCCGTGTGAAGAAGATTGCAAAGAGCCAGTTTGTTTCTCAGACAATCATTCTTTCCTTGGTAAAGGAAATGGCACTGGGCATTCGCGTCGTGAAGTCCTTCAACTACGAAGCAAACATGCATTCGGCGATGGACAGCGCGGTCTCCAGCGTCGAGCAACAGTCTAACAAGATCGCGAAGTTGACTGCCAGAACATCGCCATTGATGGAAACTCTGGGCGGTATTGCGATTGGGATTATTATCCTCTATGGCGGTTATAGTGTGATCGCCTTGGATCAGGATCCGGGAGCATTCTTTGCCTTCATCACAGCACTTTTGCTTGCATATGAGCCAATTAAACGCCTCGCTCGCTTTCAGGTTAATCTGAATACAAAGCTTGTTGGTGTGCGCCTGATGTACGAGCTTCTGGATATGCCAGAGGAAAATCAGAGAACCTTAGACAAGCCTGATATGAAGGTCACCAAAGGACGGATCGAGTTCAAACAAGTCGAGTTCGATTATGGTGAGACGAAAGCTCTGAATGGCCTGAGTATGGTTGCAAACTCAGGTGAGGTGACTGCCCTTGTTGGTGCATCTGGAGCAGGTAAATCAACAGTCTTCTCGTTGATTGAGCGTTTCTATGAAATTGATGAGGGCGGAGTTCTGATTGATGATCAAGACATTCGTGACTTCAACATGGAAAGTCTGCGCAGCAATATCGCAATCGTGACACAGGATACGTTCCTGTTTGATCGTACGATCAGAGAGAACATCCTTATCGGCCGTCCTGGCGCCACGGATGAGGAAGTGATTGAGGCTGCAAAGAATGCGAATGCCCACGAGTTCATCGAGAAGATGGAAAAGGGCTACGAAAGCAATGCAGGCGAGGGTGGTACACGCCTTTCCGGCGGCCAGCGTCAGCGCTTGGCGATCGCACGGGCAATGCTTTCTGACGCACCCATTCTATTGCTGGATGAAGCGACGTCTGCTTTGGATGCTGAGTCCGAAAACAAAGTACAAACCGCGCTTGCTCGGCTGATGAGGGGGCGTACCACACTCGTGATTGCGCACCGCCTTTCAACCGTTCGTGATGCAGATACGATCCATGTGTTGTCGCATGGCAAACTCTTAGAGAGCGGCACGCACGATCAGTTGTATGAGATGGATGGTTATTACAGACACCTGTGTGAACTCCAGTTCACCAATAGCAATCAAGTAACTCAAAAAGCGTCTCCGGACGCTTGATAAGGCCGACTTGAAGCGCCGTCGAGCTTTTGCAAGGCTCTTCCAGATTACAAAAAGGCCGCTGTGATATCACCTATCACAGCGGCCTTTTTGATTTCATCCTGTCTGAGCTTACTCGGTGTAGCTCACAGTTGCGCCCAGCATCTCAGGGAGCTGTTGAGGTGCAAGAGCCGCAATACCTCCAAGCTGCATGATTGGAACTGCTGTCTGCGGAGCAAGTGTCACGCGGATGTTGGTTGGCTTGGCAGCAAAGCTCTTAGCTGCTTGTGCCAGTTCCAGAGCAAATTCGGTTTCAGCCAGTGGACCAGCCTGCTGGAGCGTGCCATCAATCATCATTGAAGCCAGCAATTCAGCAGGAAGACCTGCTTGCTCTGCCTGAGTTGCAAGAAGTTCACTGATAAGCGGAGAATCCATCACTTCGATCTGTGCACCTTTGAAGGTCGCCAGAGCCACTACAGCTTCTGCCTCCTGTGGGTTTTCAAAGAGAGAACGTGGAATTCCGCCAAGCTGAATGTCAGCACGCAGTTTGATGCCGTTTTCAAGCTCAAACTCGAATTTTTCCAGCGTCAGGTCCTGAGTGTTCTCATCCCACGCAATCTTGAAGTCCTGTGTGAGGTTAACACGCTCAATGCCAAGACGGTCAAGTACACCCAGAACCATCGGCTCTTGAAGGAGTGCAGCATCAAAGCTCAGACCACCAATAACTTCAGATAGGCTTGTTGGAATCGGCCCGATGTGATTGCCCATCTCAATAGTAAGCTCACCAAGGGAGACTGGTGTTGGCAGATCTTTTGCCTGCATGTTTAGGCCAGCAAGAGAAATGCGTCCGATCGTTGGAATGGCCTTCATCGCAGCAGCAGGATCAGCTTCTGCCGCAAGAGTGCTCTCAACCATGGTACGCAGGCTAGGCCATGCAAGATCAGCTAGTTTAAAGCTGTCCAAGTCAAACACTGCATCGTCACCTTCGACCGCACCGTGCAGGCCTTCAAATTTCATCTGACCAAGACTGTTTGTTGTAAAGTCTGTGGTTGAGAAATGCTTCAGTGTTGCTTCAAAACTTGGTGCTTCGCTGTCTTTCATACGTGCGCGGATTGGATCCCACGCTTTGATGACCATGTCGTTTACGTCTGAATATGCGACGTAGTATGAGCCGAGCGCATCAAGCATGCCGAAAATCTGATCAACAGCCTCTTCTTCCTCTGGCTTGTCTTTGAGGCTCTCAAACGCAGCCCAAAGCTTGGCAGCATCACCACCTGACATGCGCACGTCTTTGGTGGTAGATTCACCAGCACTCACTTCTAGAAAACCGAATGGTTCAGAGGCGCTGGCACCTTCAGTTTTTATTGTACTTGAGAAGCTTCCAACCCGGTACTCGCTCAGCAGCCTATCAGAAGGTGCCTTGGCCGCACCAAGAAGCGCCAGAAGCGGGCGTACGTCTTGATCTTTGACTGAAAAGTCGTTGTATACCGTTTCAGAAACCGTTGAGACCTCTCGGCCATCTGTCGTCATTGAAGTTGTTGTTTTATATTCAATTTCTTCAATTGAGGCCAAAGCCACAACACCATTTTCCGCGCCGGAGTAAACGCCGTTCTTAATGGTGTATGTCCCTGTAAGTGCATCCGCCATTGCCATATCAGCGACAACTTCAACAAAACTGCTGCGGTCATAAGAAACACTGGTTGCGGCGGCGAGCAACTGCTGAAACTCTTCTGCGGTAACACCATCTGACAGAACAGGCAGGTCAACCCAGTTCACAGAATAACTGGAAATGACATAATCTTTGGCGTCAGCGATAACTTTGATGACATCGTCAGAGGCTTGAGCCTCTGCAACATTTTTGAAATTCTCTGCTTTCTCAAAAAAGCCGAGCTCAAGCTGCATCTCATCGGTGGTTACGTTTTGGAAGCTGAAGGTGTCACCGTCACGTGAAGAGCCATCATAAATCGCCTTTGGCGTCTTGATGATGTAGTAGACGCCAAGGTTAGGCTTGTCTTCATCGAGGGAAAGAGTGAACATTCCTTCGATTTTATGATCAAGAATTTCGGTCTTTGATCCGTTTTCTACCGCCTTCGCATATGTTGCAGTTTCTGCGCCATTTGCAAGGAACCAGTCATTGTACTTATCAATGAGGTCTGATGCAGGACTGGAAAGAGCAGGCTGGGCGGATAAACCTAATACAGTGATTGAAACAGCAAAAAATCCCTGCCGTTTGAAATTTTGGAAAGGCATTAAATAAACCTTTTATGGCTAGTAGGAGGGTTCCCCGCTAGTTTACATTTGCTTGAAGGGCGATGCCAAGCAAAGAAATGATGGAAGCGGGGGAAATCGCAGATACCCCAAGAATTTGTGTTACGCTTATCGGTGCCTTAGGGTTAGCACTCAGTGTGATACTCTGCGGATTTTGCAAGAAACTATAAATCGCTTCCGTAAACTCCAGCTGCTTTGCGCGATCGGGAATTTTCGCAAACTGCTTTTCTGCTTTCTCCGTCAATTGCTGTGTATAGGCAGAACGCGATTGTCCGTGTCGGTGAGCTTGACGTTCAAGCATGTCATCCAGACTGCCTTCATCGACGAGTGAGAGATTGAAGCTGGAGATGGCTGCGCTCTGTAATAAATCCAGTGCAATGACGTTATCCTTAGTGGCAAGCTCGGTGATCTGCTCAACAACTGTATCTGTAAGGCCTTCCAGTTTCAGGGAGACCTGTACAGAGAAAAGATCTTTCAGCACAACAGCTGCACTCGGAATATTGACTTCGCCCGTGTCGCCATTCCACTCACCTTCAAAGTCGATATCTGCATCCACTTGAGTCAGGCTCAACTCATCAAGCATTTGCTGTTGTGGTGGTGCAAACATGGATCGGCTCAAAGCGATATGAGCAACCTGAACACTGGCAATGATAGGGAAGCCGCCATTGTTGACGTCAAAGTCGATACTGACCCGCTCAATAGGCATAGATTGGCCCGTTGAACGATCCTGAAACAACAGTCCCATAATCTCTGCAGTGGAATAGAGTGACATGGGGAGGTTTGATGCTGGATTGCTTAGATCATTGGCATTGGGAAGATAAAGATCCGTAATCGCGATCTTGTCTGCCGTGAAGTTGAAGTCTGGTTCGTCAACCTCGAACTTCGAAGCTGCGAATGCCCCGACAAAGATCCGCCCGTCACTTTCCACGGATGCCTGAGCCAGCGCCAGATCGCCAATCTTGAAACGCTTTGTCTGATCTACATTCGGATAACCTTCAATACCGCCAATAGAAAGCACGTCATTATCGACAGTAACCGGTCCTACATGCGTCAAGGTCAACCCGCGATCCTGAAGGTTCTGAAGAAAGGCCTTTGCGACAGCATTATCAGTATTGATCTGTGCTGATGCTGCAAGAGCAAGGCAGCTGCTGAAGAGGAGGGCAAAGAAGAATACCAGGAAGGCACGATGGCGACGTAACTCAGAACTGCGCATAGCTCGGCTCCAGATTGACCGCTAAGAGGCATTTGGGTGCTAAGCTGGCATATTGAGAGTTAGGGGCGCGTGTATATCACTGCAAAAAGTCAAACCACTCTGAGAGAAAACATGGTGGAACCCTGCATTTCACAGCCATTTTGGAAAGCATCTGGGGATCGTTTAGGGTGTTTGGATGATTTTTACAGTTTTAAGTAAGCCTTAATCATAGAAATAGGTAGCCGTATTTTGCATTTTTAAGGTCGTGGTTGTGTCTCGCCATTATTTCGTATTTGTCCGCGCAATTTTGGTTGCTTTGGGATTGGCGCTCTTGCCATTGCTCATTGGCAATATGATCCTTGAGAACTTCGCGATGCATCAGGCGCGAAACGAAATGAACGCGATCGCAGATCGTTACATCTCAAGAAGCGAGGCCGCGATATCCGGTGCTGTAGAAATACTGCGCCAGATGCAGGTGAAAGGCCTGACATCCTGCACACGCCAAAATCAGGGTGAGTTTGAAAAGACCCTCTCAGAAAACGTCATCATAAACGCAATAGGGATTGTGGATCACCGCGGTGTCCCCATGTGTTATGTGCCGGCTCAGGTTCGTCGTGGAAACAGTATTCTCCCGTCTTTGAAGCCAGATGCCCCGCGTGTTGGAATTGGTATGTCCTGGATGGAGTATCAGGGTATCCGCACGGCGTTGGTCTCCTGGAAACTTAGAAATGGCTGGCGTCTGGTTGCCAATATTTCTCCAACCGTACTTGCGATCGAACCGGGCCCAGATTATCTGCGCCATGCTTCTGAAATCGAAGTCCGGTTAGGGCGCGATCATGTTTGGGTCAATCCGACAAACAACAGCAACCTTCCTGTCATCATGGGCAGCAACTTCATCGAAGAGTTTGCGGCATCAACGATCTACCCGATTAATGTGCGGATCCGAAGCGACCGCAATGCGGTCATGAGTCTAGTAGGCGAACTCAAGATCGTTGCTGTGATCGCCTGTTCAGGTATTGCTATTTTCCTGATTGCCTTGGGCGTCTGGCTTTCCTGGAAGCCAGAAAAAGATGCAGAAGACGACTTTGTTGCCTCCATCCGTAACAACGAGTTCATACCGTATTATCAGCCTGTCGTGGACATCGTAACTGGTGAGCTACAGGGCTGTGAAATGCTGATGAGATGGCAACTCCCTAACGGTAAAATGGTCTCTCCAGGTCAGTTCATGACCTATGCTGAAACATCGGGCCATATTTTCGAAATGACCCGCAGCATCATGCGCCAGTCCATTGATGATTTGGGAGAGCTCTATTCTCAACATCCGGAACTGAAGCTCTCGGTCAACCTTTTCGCTGGCCACTTCAATGATCGATCCATTGTAGACGATCTGCTGGACATCTACGAAGACTCTCCAATTGCGCTCAATCAGGTGGTCATGGAGGTGACAGAGCGTCAGCCTCTTGAAGATATTGACCTGGCGAGAAAGATCATCGCAGAGCTACAAGCCCATGGCATTCGTGTCGCTCTTGATGACGTGGGAACAGGTCATGGCGGTCTGGCTTACTTGCAAAAGCTGGGTATGGACATCGTCAAGATCGATAAGATGTTCATCGACCCACTAGGCAGCGAAGAGAATGCCTTCCGTCTGGTCGATGCCATCGCCGAACTTGCGGATACGATGAACATGGGCATCATCGCAGAGGGTGTAGAGAAGTATGAGCAAATTGTACTTTTGCGCGAGCTCGGAGTGTCTTCTGCGCAGGGGTACATCTTCTCCAAACCATTGCCAGCCCGCAAATACCTTGAGTTTGCGGAGGATATCTTCACAGATAGACGTAATCCGGTGAAGGTGCTTGAAGAAAAGAAGCAAGCTTCTGATGAAGCGCTGGATCAGATCGTTTCTCAAAACGACATCGACTAACCCAACCTACCTCTTTTTCAACACGGCTCAGATCAATGCCCACTGACGGGCATAAATCATGCCGCCATGCGCATAACTTACCGCGCTATATTGAATAATATGAATATATTCCATAATTATATGTAGCGCATGTCTGATAACCCGCTTCACTGCACTTTCCAGCAGTCTTGGCTATCTTCCCAAAGCTCAGGAAAGGGAGCCGAAAGACAGTATTCTACGGAAAGAAGCAACTGGAAAAGAAATATTCACTCGCACGCGGTTTATTAGCTGCATGTGCCTCAGCACAGCCTTCAGCTTGGGTTAGCCTTTGCCAACCTCATTAATCGGAGCAAGGCGAACGATGAACCAGATCATAAAGGGTGCGGAATTGGAGAGCGCAGTTCATGCAAATGTCTTTGTAGAAACAGTAACGGAAGTGACCCATTTCACGGACCGCCTTTTCCGGTTCAAAATCACGCGTCCTTCAAGCTTCAGATTCCGCTCTGGTGAGTTCGTCATGATCGGTTTGATGATCGACGGAAAGCCACTCTTCCGTGCATACTCAATCGCGAGCCCTTCCTGGGATGAAGAGCTGGAGTTTTTCTCCATCAAAGTTCCTGACGGCCCATTGACCCAGCACCTGCAGAAGATCAAAGAAGGCGACCATATCCTTCTGAAGAAGAAGTCCACCGGAACACTTGTGCTTGACGCACTGTCTCCGGCAAAACGTCTTTATATGTTCTCTTCTGGAACCGGCATTGCTCCATTTGCCAGCCTGATCCGTGACCCAGAGACCTATGAGAAATTCGATGAGGTGATCCTGACCCACACCACACGCGAAATCTCTGAGCTTCGCTACGGGGAGGAGCTGGTGGCTGACATCAGCAATGATCCGCTGATTGGTGAGGTCGCAACTGGTAAATTACATCTTTACAATTCTGTCACCCGCGAACGCTTTAAGCGGGAAGGGCGCATCACGCATCTAATTGAAAGTGGTAAGCTCTTTGACGATCTGTCAGTTCCAGTCTTAGACGTCGCAGAAGACCGGGCCATGATCTGCGGCTCCATGCACATGATTGCCGATACCAAGGCACTGCTGGAACAACGCGGTTTCACCGAGGGTGCCAACAACAATCCAGGTGATTTTGTTGTTGAGCGTGCGTTCGTGGGCTAAACCAAAGCGGAATATGTGATAGCTCATCTCTATTGCATTGGAGATGAGGTCACGTGGGCAAGAAAGTTTCATCTGAATATCTGCGCCGGGCAGCGCTGCATTATCTAAACAGATACAGTGCATCGGAAGACAGTCTGCGACGGGTTTTGAAGCGTAAAGTAGACAAACGGGCCAGAGAAGCAGATGAAGATCCCCACGAGTTCTATGAGCTGATTGAACCTGTGGTCACGTTTTGCCGTGATCACAAGTTTGTCGATGATCTTCAATTTGCGCAAAGCAAAATCAGATCGGCGACACTCAAAGGCAAGTCCAGCTCCCGAATAAAGCTGGAACTGAATGCCAAAGGTGTGTCTGGAGACGATATTCAGACAGCTTTTGACGATGAAAACCATGACGACCAACGTGCAGCGATTGCCTATGCCAAACGCAGGCGCCTTGGGCCGTGGCGGACAAAACCTAAAGAAGAGCGGCGGGATAAAGAGCTTAGCAGTTTGATCCGCGCAGGCTTCCCCTTTTCGCTCGCTCAAAAGATCATTGATATGACCTTGGAAGAGGCTGAAGACATCATCTATGGGCCTGTTTCCTGAAGCTTTTCTTCAAATCCTATGAAAAATCCCGAAAGTCTCTTGGGTGTGCAGCAATAAATCTTCTCTAGATTGGCGTGATCTGCAATCAATCCAGCACCGTGCCTTTGGGAGAAAAGATGCCGGATTCAGATCTACGCGATACTTTCAGAAGATACGGTCTGCTCATCCCTGTGCTTGCAGGTCTATGCCTGTTGGTGAGTCCTCAGCTCTCAGTTGCCGACGACCTAACTCCAAAAGACGAACCCTCTGACAAAACTGATGTCATCGTGACACCCCAACAGGACGGAGGTGTTCACATCAATGAAATGCGTCAGTCAAGGTGTGCCGTCATGATTGATGACTTTGATGAATACCCAAGTGCAAGCGACTGGGATATTCACCGCATGAACAAGCCAGAAAACTTCCAGATTGAAAGCGATGTTGTGCGCGATGGTGGACACTCGCTGGCGATCACAGTGTTCGGCGATGATGAGTTGGACGCAGAGGGAAACCTGAAAAATGAACTTTGGGAGGCCCGTCAAAAACGTTGTAATTTTGGCGATGAGGTTTGGTACTCATTCAGCTTTAAAATTGATGGAACCGTCTGGCCTGCCGGATCGACCCGCTGGGTCATTGGTCAATGGAAGGAAGACTCTGGCGGCAGCCCATTTCTGGCGCAACGGTTTGACAACGGCGTTTTTCACATCACTGTCCAGCATAATGACATTCGCAAACTGGTTGCGCAGGCAGAAGGCAGCTATCAGCAAGACTTTAAGGGGTTCTCGCAGGAGCTACAGCAAATGCTGAGTTTGGATCGGCAAGGTTTTCGCAACAGAAATGATGCAAGCCGCACCTCAGACGAGTTCCTTGGCAGTGGCCTTTCAATTCCTGAGCTGAAAAAAGCGATTGAAGCACAGGATACCTCCAAGTTCCCATTTCTGGCGGACCCACAAACCTACTCAGATTATCCAGGTATTCAGATCGAACTCTCAGATGACCCGGTACTGCCGGATCCAACAACCGGATGGGTTGATATGCGTTATCGCGTCAAAGGAAGCCGTGTTGGGCAGGGGATCATCGAGATTTGGGCCAACAACAGGTTCATCGCACGCGTTACTGGTTACATTGGTAATGATGAGTTTGCCGGTAAAACCCAATACTTCAAGTTCGGGCATTACCGGGATTATGATCGCGATGACTTACAGTCGACAGTGTATCTGGACCGCTTTCGCCGCGGCCCACACCGGTCTGATGTAGACTAGAACAAGCCTTCAATCTGGCTGTTTTCATCAAGCCCGATGGTCTCTGCTGCCGGGTGGCGCGGCAGGCCCGGCATCACCATAATATCGCCAGTCAGTGCAACAATAAATCCAGCCCCTGCGGAAAGTCGAACCGCACGCACATGGATGCTGTAGTCAGATGGTGCCCCAAGCAAAGCCGGATCGGTCGAGAAGGAATAAGGCGTCTTGGCCATGCAAACCGAGAGATGACCGTACCCCTGTTCCTCATAGGATTTGAGTTGATCTTTGACAGCCGGCTCGCAGGTGACTTTGGAGGCGCCGTAGACTTTTTTACAAATCCTGCGAATTTTCTTCCAAAGGGCCAGATCATCTTCATAAAGATGTTTGAAGTCTGACTGTGTCGTCTGGAGAATTTCGGAGACAGAAGTCGCCAGCTCTTCAGTGCCTGCTGAGCCATTGGCCCAATGTGTGCAGGGCACGGCCTTTACGCCAAGCTTCTCCATCCGTGACAGGATCACGTCAATTTCCTGATCTGTATCAGGGCCGTACCGATTGATAGCCACAATCACAGGAACGCCATAGCGTTGACAGTTTTTGACGTGTCGCTCCAGATTGCTCATGCCTTTTTCAAGCGCGGGGATGTTCTCCACTGTCAGATCATTCTTGGCAACACCGCCATGCATCTTGAGTGCACGAACAGTGGCTACAACAACAACGGCATTCGGTGTCAAACCAGCTTGACGGCATTTGATGTTGAAGAACTTTTCTGCTCCAAGGTCGGCACCAAAGCCTGCTTCTGTCACCACATAATCAGAAAGGCGCAGTGCTGTTTTCGTCGCAATCACCGAGTTACAGCCATGCGCGATGTTGGCAAACGGGCCGCCATGAATAAAGGCAGGATTGTTCTCAAGCGTTTGAACCAGATTGGGGCGAAAGGCATCTTTAAGCAGCGCAGTCATCGCACCATCAGCTTTGATATCCCGGCAGTAAACGGGTGTCTTGTCTTTACGATACCCAATCAACAGGCGACCCAAACGGTTCTGAAGATCCTGTAGATTTTCAGCAAGGCAAAGCACGGCCATCACTTCAGAAGCCACGGTAATGTCAAAGCCAGATTCACTCGGGAACCCATTGCTTACACCGCCAAGACCAGTGGTAACGGAGCGCAATGATCGGTCATTGATATCGACTACCCGGCGCCAGACAATCCGGCGCTGGTCAATATTCTCTGCATTGCCCCAATAGATGTGGTTGTCGATCATTGCAGAAAGCAGGTTATGCGCAGCGGTGATTGCATGCAGATCACCTGTAAAATGGAGATTGATATCCTCCATAGGCACCACCTGCGCGTAACCGCCACCTGCAGCTCCACCCTTCATGCCAAAGCACGGGCCAAGAGAAGGTTCGCGCAGACAGATGGTTGTTTTTAACCCAATGCGGTTGAGAGCATCACCAAGTCCTACGGTTGTCGTGGTTTTGCCTTCCCCAGCCGGAGTTGGAGAGACTGCTGTGACAAGTATGAGTTTTCCATATGGATTACTGCTCAGCTCAGGCATCTCATCCAGATTAACCTTGGCTTTAAACCGGCCATAAGGTTCAAGAGCGTCCTCCGGGATCTTCAGATTTTGAGCGATGCGCGCAATGGGTTTCATGTCTGCTGCGCGGGCAATTTCAATATCTTTCATGGAAAATCTCCAGATTAGAACGTGTAATCAAATGAGCCGGAGAGAGCGTCAAAAACGCAAATCAGGCAGGAACAGCAATGTAATCTCTACGTAGAATCTCTACCGAATGCACCTGCAAAGTTCAAGATTGAGGTAGGGCACTTGAAACTAACTTAGTTAACGGTGCTCATCTGTGTTTTTGCTGAGATGTGAAATATTATTGCCTGAATAGCTGTTGGTCTGTTCTAAAATTCACCAGACTGCGCTTGCGCGGCAAATCCAAGAGCAGTAGAGCTGGTTGGCTTTTATAAACAAACTGCGTCGTGCCGTAGTTTCGTCGGTTAGGTCACCCCATGTTTTTATTTGAAGTTGCCGCGCTCGGTGCCGCTGCCACCTGGGCTATTGGTGGTCTCATTTCAGCAAAACCTGCAGCACACCTTGGAGCCATTGGCTTCAACTGTGTGCGTATGTGGTTTGTTGTGGTGTTTCTGGGTATCTATGTCATTGCAACAGGCACATGGAATACGGTTGATTCAAGCCACGCTTCTCTCATCTTTCTCTCTGGCTTTGTCGGCATCTTCATGGGGGACACATTGCTGTTCCTCACGCTCAACCGTATGGGACCGCGCCGCACAGCCATCCTGTTTTCCATGAACGCACCCATCTCAGCGCTTCTCGGTTGGTTGTTTCTGTCAGAGGAACTGTCATTTCAGGCGCTTGTTGGTATCTTATTCGTTTTAGTGGGCGTTATTCTCTCCATTGCGTTTGGAAAGCGCAAAGACCAGCTCCATAAATGGGAGGCGATTAGAGGTCCTGTTGCCATTGGTATCCTCTTTGGCACGTTGGCCGCACTTTCCCAATCAGTAGGGTCAATCATCATTCGCCCCGTTATGGAAAGTGGAGCAGATCCTGTTGCGATTTCTCTTATGCGCTGCACCATTGCAGCCTTTGGTTTGCTGGTGTTGTTTTACCTGCCGGGCCGTCCATTCAGATTGGCGAACCCAATCAACAAAGAGATCGTCGCACTGGCCTCCTTGTCCGGCATGCTGGGCATGGGGATCGGTATGACGCTGATCCTCTATGCACTCAGCGGTGGCGAAGTTGGCATTGTTTCTACCTTGTCAGCAACCACACCAGCCATGATGCTACCTGTTTTATGGTGGCAAACCAAAGAGTTCCCTGCCATTGGAGCATGGATCGGCGCACTCCTCGTCATTCTCGGCTGTGCTTTGATTTTCATGAGCTAAGCAAACGAGAAGGTAGCGATGCCGCCTAAGCATCCCTAGCAGGTGCGGCCTTAAGTGGTCGCACCGCAAGATATGGAGATGTGCTCTCTCCAGCAAATTCTGTGAGTTTAGCTGGCAATTGGTCGAATTTTATCAAGTTCCTCGCTCAGCCAGTTGACGGAAGCCCCTGAAATCTGATCAATAGCCGGGCATTTGGTATTTTTGTCGATCAGATAAAAATGAAAAGGGAACACGGTCCATTTGGAAAAGCCGTGGCTGCCCCCGCAACTGTAAGCGTAGAGTTGTTGCTCACACATGCCACTGATGCAGCTGTTTAAAGCGGTGTTGGGAAGGCGGAGCAACAATAAGGACGCGCAAGCCAGGAGACCTGCCAGATGCAGTCACTCACCCACGGTACGGGGCGTGCTAAGGGGCGGTATTCCGTTCAGGTGACATTCACAGTGCGTCTGAGTGGTGATGAATCTGACTTTGTTTCAACGGGTTAGAACCAAGTTTCTTCAAAGGCGCACAATGCAATCAACAGCATGGCATCCGACATGGATGCTGTGAATGATGGACCAAACTCGTGCGTAACACATCTTGGATCGCAGCTACCCTCAAGTCCGGCGTAGCCCTTTCAGCGCTCTTCAGCTCAACTCTTATCTCATCCGCAAACGAGACAGAGCTTGATGACATCATCGTCATCGCCAACAGAACGGAAACCGAAGCCGGCAAAGTCGGCTCCACAACACATGTCGTGACCGAAGAAGACCTAAAGAACGACGGCGCTATGTTTGTCTCTGAATACCTGACAAAGTTGCCGGGTATCTCGTTCTCGCAAAACGGCGGAGCGGGTAAAACAAGTGCTTTGCGCATTCGTGGAATGAGTGGTTATTACACGAAGATTTTGCTGGATGGTGTCGATATTGCTGACCCGTCTGGTACGCAAGTTGAAGCTCGCCTTGAGCATGTCCTACTTAATGATGTTGAGCGTATTGAAATCTTAAAAGGCTCGCACAGTGCATTATATGGTGGCCAAGCGGTGGGGGGTGTTATCAATATCATCACCAAACGCGCTGCGCCGGGCACCGTGAAGCATAATGCGGCCATCGAGGGCGGCAGCTACGGAACCGTCAACGCGTCCTATGGATTTCAAGCGGCGACTGAAACAGCAGATATCGCAGTAAATGTGCAGCGCTACCATACTGATGGGTTTAGCGCGCAAACTCCAAAAAGTGACACAGCAGATGAGGACGGTTATGAGAACCTGACCTTTTCTGCAAAAGGTTCAGTCGATGTCACAGAGGCTCTGAACCTATATTTTGTTGCACGCGGTACGGATGGTCACAGCGAGTTTGATGGGGGATCTGATCCAGATGGGCGTGATGAGCAGGATTTTCATCAGTACATGGGAAAATTTGGTGCAGATGTTGCTTGGTTTGATGATCGAGTAACAACTGATGCTTCGTTTCAGGTCATTCATACAAAGCGCCAATACTTTGGCGGGTTCTCCAAAAAGTACTCAGGTGATCGTTACAAGTTTGACGTTCTCAATACCTTTGAAGCGACAGACGAAATTACTTTGAATTTTGGTGGCGATTGGATGCATGAAGACTATACTGAGTATGGTAGTAGCCGTATCTTTGGTGGCTTTGTTGAAGCAATGGTTGAGCCATCAGATGACCTAAGCCTCTCGGTGTCTTCTCGCTTGGATTACCATTCTCATTTCGGTGCTTATTGGTCTGGTCGTGGAACCATTTCCTATCAGTTGCTTGAAGATACGCGTATCCATTCAAGCCTCGGGAATGGTTTTCGAGCGCCATCATCTTATGAGTTGTATGACGTAAAATATGGGAACCCAAATTTTGAACCTGAAACTGCCATGAGTTTTGACCTGGGTATCGATCAGAATCTGTTGGGTGATAAACTTAGACTTTCAGGAACCTATTTTCAGATCATGACTGAAGATTTGATTAGATATGACCGTACAACCAATAAATACGTACAGATCAACGGCATGTCCCGCAGCCAAGGTGCGGAGCTGTCTGCTAACTGGGATGTTCTCGACAATCTGAGCTTCAATGCTGCCTACACTTACACATGGGCTGTTGGACCAGACAAAAAACGTCTGCGCCGTGTACCGCTGCATGATGTGAATGTCGGGGCAACTTACAAGCCCGTTGATGTGCTGACCCTCAACCTCAATACCAGTTACGTCTCCGGTATCGAAGATGACGGTGAGCTCGACGACTTCGTTCTGGTCAATGCCAAAGCTGCTTATCAGTACACTGAGAATCTGACGTTCCACGTCCGCGGTGAAAACTTGCTGGATCAGGATTATGAGCGGATCAAAGACTATCAGACACCGGGTCTTTCCGTTTACGCTGGTCTTACTGCCAGTTTCTGATTAAGTATGCCGCTCGGTGAAAGCTGAGCGGCATCTTGCAGGGGAAGGCTCTGCTCGGGCTGCCTTCCAATGTCTGTACGCCTTTCAAAAGGTCGAAATGCGAAATAAGATCAAAAAGATCATGCAAATGGCGTTTCTGATGGCTCTGGCAATCAGTCCTGCTGTTGTACGAGCGGACCAGAGCGAGGCGGAGGCACCCCGGCGAGTTGTCTCCATGAACCTGTGCACCGACCAGTTTTCCATGCTACTTGCGGGCAAAGAACAACTTGTATCAGTCTCCAAATTAGCATCTGACCCAACGCTCTCCGTCATGAGTAAAGAGGCAAAGGCCTATCCGGTCAACTTCGGCGGGGCGGAAGAAATCTATCTGATGAACCCTGATCTGGTGATCGCAGGGACATACACAAACCAAACCACAGTCCAGATGCTGCGCGGTCTCGGAATAACGGTGGTTCAAGTGCCGCCCGTTCGCACGATCTCAGACATCGCCAAAGAGCTACGACGTCTCGGTAAGGTATTGGGACGTGAACAACAAGCTGAAGCGCTTGCACAGCAGTTCACCTCCGAAATCCAACAGTTAATCGACGTCCAGCCAGATGAACAGGCACGGGCAGGGGTCTACTACGCCAATGGGTACACGGCGGGAGATGGTAGCCTCGTCAATGAGTTGATCACAACGGCAGGCCTGCAGAATATTGCCAATAATCTGGGCTTGAAGGGCACAAGTAAACTGCCTCTGGAGCTGCTGATCCTCGAAGACCCACAGTTGCTTGTTGAGGGCACTCAGTTCTCAGATAAACCAGCACTGGCTTTTGAACTCCTCGCTCACCCGGCATTGAAGCGAACACTCGGCAACAGTGGCCGCGTCATGGTTGAAGACAAATACACCATTTGTGGTCTGCCGTTTGTGACGCAAGCTATTGGTAAACTGGCCAACCAAGCCACCAAATTAGGAGCGCAAGCCGAATGACAAAGCATCCGGATGCTCCGTTGATTATGACACTATGCCTGATCGCTGCTGTCTTGTTTGTAACCTCGCTCATGATCGGCGCTGCTGATTTAACATTCATGCAGCTGATTAAAGCAGCATTCGCCGCAGAAAAAACACCCGTTTCCATCGTCTTTTGGGAAATCCGCGTGCCGCGCGCCCTTCTGGGCTTAATCACGGGTGCAACACTAGGCCTGTCCGGTGCTGTATTGCAGGGCCTCCTGCGCAATCCGTTGGCGGAACCTGGTTTGATCGGCGTCAGCTCCTCCGCAAGTCTGGGCGCAGTCATAGCTATTTACACAGGACTGACAATTACCATGCCCTTCGCACTGCCAGCGTTTGCATTGCTCGGCGCAGCGATTGCAGCAGTTTTGCTGCCCATGCTGGCAGGCGGGCGAGGGCAGACGCTGACACTGATCCTTGCAGGCGTTGCGATCTCAAGCATAGCGACTGCGCTCACGTCATTGGCACTCAACCTGTCGCCTAACCCGTTTGCAGCCATGGAAATCGTGTTCTGGATGCTGGGTTCATTAAACGACCGGTCCATGCAACACCTTTACATCATTGCGCCGTTCATCGTGATCGGCTGGAGCCTCTTGCTCATCACGGGCAAAGGCCTCAATGCGTTGTCTCTGGGTGAGGAAACTGCTCATACTATGGGTGTGTCTCTACCTCATCTGCGATTTTGTGCCATTGCGGGAACCGCGGCCAGTGTTGGTGCTGTGACAGCTGTGACTGGAACAATCGGTTTCATCGGTCTGATTGTACCTCATCTGCTACGCAAAATGGTGGGCGGAGAGCCGCAACGCCTTCTGCTGCCAAGTGCCATTGCAGGGGCATGCTTGCTTACGCTTGCAGACATCACAGTGAAACTGTTCGGCCCACAATCAAACCTCAAGCTCGGAGTGCTGACGGCAATTGTCGGTGCGCCGTTCTTCCTTTGGCTGATCATTAAACAACGCAGGGCTTTGATCTGATGCTGCTTCAACTCAAAGATCTTTCTGTCAACTACGGTCCCAAGAACATCCTGTCCTCAATCAATCTGGAGATTGGTAAAGGTGAGATCGTTGGCTTGATCGGCCCCAACGGCTCAGGCAAATCCACACTGATGAAAGCCATGGTCGGATTAATCCCGTCTTATGGAGAGATCAGCTACGACAACCAGCTCCTCAAAAGCATCTCGGCCAAGCAATTATCCAAGCATGTTGCTTACATGGCGCAGGAGCGTGATGTGGCATGGGATTTGTCTGTAGAACGCATTTTGGCTTTGGGGTGTGAAGCAATCGGAGGTTCTGTTCGGACGCCAAAACACAAGGCGGAACTGGAAGAGACGATTGCAAGCTTGGGGCTGGACGCAATCAGAAAAGCCTCAATCCTACAGGTGTCTGGTGGAGAGAAGGCGCGTGCTCTGCTCGGTAGGGCCTTGATGCAAAAAACACCATTGATCATTGCGGATGAGCCAACGGCAGGACTTGATCCGGAACACCAGTTGGAGCTGCAGGAGATTTTTCAAAAGCTGCAACAACAAGGTACATCCATGCTTGTCAGCCTGCATGACTGGACATACGCAGCGCGCCTTTGCACGCGGCTCGCGATGCTAAAAGAAGGAAAGCTGGTCGCGTATGGTACGCCAAAAGACGTGTTGACCGAAGAACGCGTGCAGGATGTTTATCGTGTCAAAGCCCATATTCTGCAAACAGAGCAGGGGCCTGTGATCACCCCCACAACACGTTTGTAAGAAGACCTTCGATTATTCGGGTGCAAGGCTCTTACGGAACATGCGATCAAGGTATGCCGCAGCCTCTTTGAAGCGGTCCTTGGACTTATCTGCCGGAAGCAACGTCTCCACCTGACTGTCAAAGTCAGCGTAATGCTGTGTCGTGGACCAGATTGAAAACAGCAGGTGGTAGGGATCTGTCTCTGCGATCTTGCCTTCATTCATCCAGCCTTGAACAACGACTGTCTTCTCATCCACCAGTGACTTCAAAGGGCCGGCAATCAAAGATTTGATGCGCGGGGCACCCTGCAAGATCTCATTGGCAAACAAGCGGCTTTCCCGTGGGTAGTCCCGCGCCATCTCCAGTTTGCGGCGTACATACGCGCAAATCTCTTCAATGGGTTCACCTTCAGGATTGAGCTGATGTAGCGGATCAAGCCAGATGTACAGCAACCGTTCAATCAGCTCTGCATGAATGGCATCTTTGCTATCGTAATAATAAAAAAGGTTTGGTTTGGACAAGCCAGCTTGCTGAGCGACCTGATCGATCGTAGATCCACGAAATCCATAGGTTGAGAACACATCCAGCGCAGCTGCGAGGATCTTCTCAGTCTTTTCTATCTGAATTCGTGTTTTGCCTTTTGCTTCAGAAGCCTTAGCCATACTCTTTTCCAAATTGCTTAAGCACCGAACCTAAAAATACCCGCTCGGTATATGAGTAGGTTAGCACCTACGAAAACACAGTGCTCATATCAAGCTAAACACTAGTAGAAAAGTCGTGATGAGGCGGCTCACCCAATAATTGTTGTTTTTCTGCAATAAAGCGCATTCCTGAAAAGTGGTTCCGGTTTTCGGACAAGAATACGCGTAAAAATAAAGAGTTAAAGCTTGATGCGTGCATCCACATGAACACAGCCTGCTCTGGAAAGAGAAAAGGCCGGGCTCATATAGAACCCGGCCCATGTTTGCTTAGCTGACAGCTTCCGGTGTTTTTGCGTTGTCCGCGTTAAAGGCCGGAATGACCTTTTCGCCGTAATCTGCGATGATCTTCTCTTCGTCACCACTGTCCAGATAAATATTGAACTGAGTGATGCCCGCATCTTTCAGCTTGTTCAGCTTTTCAATGTGGTTTTCAGGTGGGCCGAGAACCGCAAAGCTTTCAACGATATCATCGGTAATGAAGTCGAGGAACGGATTGTCGCTCTGACCGTGCTTGGAATAGTCATAACCACGACGGTTCTCAATGTAAGACGTCAGAGATGCAGGCACCTGATCGGTGTTTGATCCATACTTCTCAACAATGTCCGCCACGTGGTTGCCAACCATAGCAGGGAACCACTTGGTCTTCTCAATGCCTTCTTCCAGTGTGCCTGTATGAGCAGGAGCAGCTGCCATAATGCCGAAGTTGCTCATGTCACGGCCAGCTTCCTCACCAGCTGCAACAGCCTGATCGCCAAGCCATTTACAAATGCCAGGCTCCGCAATCTGCAGAATAAGGCCATCACCTACGCGCCCAGCAGAGCTCAGCGCCTTTGGTCCATAAGCAGCAACCCAGACAGGGAGCTCATAACCATCTGCCCATGGGAACTTCACTGGCTCTGGGCATTCACCGTACTGCGCTTCTTCACCACGGATCAGAGCTTTAACAGTGTGAGTGAACTCTTCCAGACGCTTAAGTGGGGCAGGTTTTTTACCCATCACGCGCACAGCACTGTCGCCGCGGCCCAAACCAATATCAAAACGGCCGCCGGACTGTTTAGCAAGCGAACCAAACAAGCTGGCTGCATGAGACCAGTCACGGGTGTTCGGGTTGGTCACGCACGGTCCAAAACGCATGTTTTTGGTGTGTTCCATGCACATTGCCATAGCAACGAAGCTCTCACGCCATAAAATGTGGCTGTCGTAGAACCAGCAATACTTGAAACCAGCATTTTCCGCCTGACGAACCAGTGCCTTCGCGCGCTCTGGTTCTACAAACCCCTTAAAGCAAATACCAAAATCCATGTGTGTCTCCTCCACAAATAGTAAGGTGTTGTTCAAAGCGTATCCTCGAAAAACGGCAGTTGGCTTTCGAAGAAGGATACGCCCGAAAAAGTCTTAGTGATCCGGTGCCCAGATGCGGATTCCCGCATGTGTAAACGGCACAGCTTTTGAAATGTTCTGACGAATGAGGATCGGAGTGATCGCCTCAATACAGCGTGCTGCTTTTGCATTGCCGCTATTGTAGGTTTTCACATCAAGCTTGTTCACCAGCTCCATCACCACCTTGCGGGCAGCAAGGCTATCACCGCATACGAGGATGTCGCAGTTGATCGGCCAATCCAGATTGTTCAAAGTCGTGGCAGAAACATTGTGCAATGCACCCACAACCGGAATATCTGGCCCAAGCAATGCTTGTGCAGCCTCAGTAGCAGAGCCTTCAGGCGGCATTTCGACGGTCTTCGGGTCACCTGGCGCAAGCGGAACAACAATGTCGATCAGGATCTTGCCAGCAAGGTGCGGTTTCAGGGCGTTTAATGTTGCGTCGTGCGCCGCATAAGGCACAGCAAGCATAACGCACTCACCAGCCGCGGCCACTGCATCCTCGTTACCCATACCGTTGATCTGCGCAGAACCTTCTGGGAGCTTGGTCATCAACTCATCGGCAATTTCCTTGCCGCGAACTGCATCACGAGAGCCAAGCGCAACGGGAACACCCGTACGTGCAAACCTGAGTGCAAGCCCCTGACCCTGTGGCCCGGTTCCTCCGATAATTGCTAATGTCATCGGAACATGTCCTCCTTCTTAGATCTTATTAAATCCTGTGCTGAGCTCGCCTCCAGCGTCCAGTTCAATCCGCGAAACAGCACAACAGGCGTCTGGCCTGCTTTACTGATCACCAGACCGGAAGCCGCGGCCAACTCATCTGCGAAGGCGGGTTCGGTCACACTGAGCAAGCGCCCATGTGCATCCGAGTTGCCTTGTTCTTTGATTGTTGCGGGTACACCGGCAAGGCCCACAGCCACGTTTACTTGGCCAAGTCGCCAGGGCCGTCCAAAAGTGTCCGTAATGGCAAAGCCGATTTCGGCGTTAAAGCGTTTGGAAAGGGCTTCCTGCATACGGGCAGCACTGGCATCCGGGTCTTCAGGCAGCAAAATGAGCGTTTCATCTGTGCCGCTGTTGGATTCATCGACGGCCGCATTGGCGGAAATGAAGCCCAGACGGTGCTCACAGATCATCGTCCCTTCATTTTGCGTCGGCCGCTTAAAATGGCGAACCACCCGAGTGCTTTCCTGCAAGATGATCTCAACCTTACGCGGGTCTTTGCTCAGCTCTTCCGCATAGGTCTTAGCGTCTTCAGAAGGAGTGACATCTGACAGTCTCACAATACGGCCTTCCGCCTTAGAGAAGATCTTATGCGCAGATGTCAGGACGTCTCCATCTTGCAAAGAAAGTCCAGCTGCCTCAATGGCATCGCCCAAAATAGCAGCAAGATCATCACCGGGATTGATCTCTGGAATGTTCGGGATCGCATGTAGAGAAAGTGTATGCATCAAACAGCTCTCCGATCAGAACGTTTCTCAAGGAGCCGAGGCTGATGTGCGCTCAAATCTTCCATGTAATCGATATCTCTGGAAAAGGAGGAGGACGGGGCGATCACGCAGTTCAAACCACGCTCTGCCGCCTGGGCCTGATGCTTCAGGAAGGATGAACTGCCATAAGTGAACGAAATGGCATCCGGCGGCGTTACAATCAGCACATTGGTACCGTAGTCATGAGCCGGGCAAAGAACCAGTGAACTGGAAGAACCAGCAAGGCCCAGAAGTCGCTCAAACTCACCAAAGTCAGGTGATGCGATATCGGCAGGCAAAACGCAGAGTGTCTCGTAGCCATGCGCTTTTGCCCAAAGAGCAGCAGTCGACAGTGCACAGTTCAGTCCATCTTCCTCTCCCTCTAAGATCAGGTGAAGGCGATGATCAGTCACGGTTCTTGCGATAGTCGTAGAACTGGTGACCACCGCGATGTCAAAGGGCGTGCTGCTGCGTGTCTGTGCGTCCTGCAGAAAGGCAATGGTCTGTGCAAACAAGTTCGCAGCCACGATGGCCCGTTCATTGGCATCAAGATCCGGTCCCAGACGCGACTTGGCTCTCGCAAAATCCTTTACCGGAACCACAACAAGCGTTTTAAGGGCGGTTTCCGTCATACGCTCAGCTCCCGAGCCTCTGATGCCTTTCCGCTGCCAACATCGGAAAGGGCAAGCAGCGACGCCGCCAGCCGTACTTTGTCATCGCGGGTCTTCATGAGGATCGTGTCCAATGAGGTACACAGACCAAGGCCATTGATGGCAGTCACATGTTGCTCATCTGCATTATCAATCACAAAGCAATCCAGAAAATCCGCATAGATCTGAGCAACACCAAAGGCTGACGCTTCATAGCCAAGGGAAGATAGCATCCGGTCCGCAGGGCCTTTCACCACCCCCCCATTGATGATCGGTGAAACACCAATCTTGGGAGCCTTGGAGGCCTTTACTGCTTCCAGAATACCGGGAACTTTCAGGATTGGCAGAATACTCACGAGAGGGTTGCTTGGCGCGACCACAATTAAGTCTGCTTCCGCAAGTGCGTTCAGGGCTTCCTCGGTCGCATGTGCATCCTCAATATGATCGTAGTGCAGTTCCCGAACCTCAGGCGCACAGCGCTCTTTGACGAAGTATTCCTGAAAACTCAGCCAACCAGCCTCCGTTCTCACACGCGTTTGAACCATGTCGTCCGTTGGCAAAATCATCTCGCACTGAAGACCAAAGCTCTTGGCGATATCACGTGCAATATGCGTTGGGCGATCTCCCTGCCGACGCCTGTGTGTGCGGTAGATGTGCAGACCAAAATCACGGTCTCCCAGTGACATCCATGTATCGTCACCCAGTTTTGATAGCGTGTCTAACGCGCGGTGGCTTTCATCCGCCACACCCCAACCTTGCTGGCGATCAATCACATCGGCCAGTGTGTAGGTGAGGGTATCAATGTCCGGCGAAACCCAGAGACCGTGGAAAGCCTCATCATCTGCAATGTTGCCGATGATGGAAAGTTCCACATTCTCCAGATGATACACGCCCTCCGCCATTTTGGCGCCGCCGACCCCTCCGGCAATCAGAGTAACTTTGATAGGTGTGTTTGAGCTCATCCAGCACCTCCGATCGCTTGTACAGGCGCACCATCAGCCTCAGTCAGGAAGTTCAGCAGTCCGGAGTGTGCGCGGGCAACCAGAGGCGCCTGTTGTTCTGGCAATCCATCGGCAAAATCATTGATCACGCCATAAATGGTATTGCGCTGAACAGGCTCTCTGTCTGCTTCCTGAATGACTTGGCACATTTCATAGGCTGTGATTTCCTGCCCATGAGCAGCGCCAGCAGAACGGGAGATGCTCTCATTCATCAAAGTGCCGCCCAGATCATTCACACCGCATTGCAAAAGATCAGAGGCAAACTCTGCACCAAGCTTGGTCCAGGAAACCTGAATGTTGTCGATCCAGCCATGCAGCATAATCCGCGAAACTGCATGCATCTTGCGTACTTCCAGATCAGTCGGGCCGGGGCGCACGTTTTTCGGATCCGCCGTATAAAGCGGGCTCTCAGAGTGCACGAAGCTCAGGGGCACCAGTTCGGTGAAGCCTCCGGTTTCCTTTTGAATATCGCGCAGCAAGGCAATGTGAGCTGCCCAGTGCTCCGGCCCATCAATATGGCCGTACATGATCGTTGCGGTGGTCGGAATTCCAACCTCGTGGGCCGCTTTAATGATCTCTACCCACTTCTCAGTGCTCAACTTGTTGCGGGTCAGCTGCTGGCGAATATCTGTGTCCAGAATTTCCGCCGCTGTACCGGGCAGAGAACCCAGCCCGCAATCCTTCAGGTCCTGAAGAAAGTCCGTGTAAGACTGCTTGGTCTTGGCTGCACCATACCAAACCTCAAACGGTGAAAACGCATGGATGTGCATGTCCGGCAGCGCTTTTTTGATCGCCAACACGAGCTCACGATAATAGGTGCCTTCCATTTTCGGGTGCAGTCCACCCTGAATGCAGACCTCAGTCGCCCCTCGGTCCCAGGCCTCTTGTGCCCGTGCAACAACTTGCTCAGGCACCAGCCATTCAGCACCCGGATCTTCGGTTCGCTTGGCAAACCCGCAGAACTTGCACCCCATGTAGCAGACATTGGTGAAGTTGATGTTCCGGTTAACGACAAAGCCCACCCGATCACCATTGCACCGCTGACGGAGGGTATCCGCCACATAGGCAATAGCTGGAAACTCTTCTGCTGAGGCACGGAACAGGCATTCGCCTTCAGCTTGAGAAACCTCATTACCAGCCAGTGCCTTGCTCAAAATATCACGAACGGGAGCGCTGACACTGCGAAACTCTGGCGTATCACCGGTGCGCTGTGGGAAACTGTGAAGGGTCATAGGGTGCCTCCTGACTGAAGCGAGGCAGAGGAACCCATCTGTTCCCAAAGCCCTTGTGATTTTGAAAGCACAGCAGGGTCAACAAACTCGGTTTTATCTCGCAGATAACTCGGATAAACGGTCAGGCGCTCTTCCAGTTTCTGCCCTGCCAACTGAGTAGATTTTGCAAGCTCATCAATCACTGGCCAGCGGTGCTGAGGGTTGATGAAATCAATGGTAACCGGCGAAATACCGCCCCAGTCGTTGATACCCGCACTCAGGTATTCCATATGCCGCTCACTCAGATTTGGTGGAGCCTGAAGACTGATCTCAGGTGAAAGGATCAAGCGTGCCACGGCGAGTGTTCGCAGCATGTCATCCAGCGAAGGTTCCGGATGATTTTCCATTCCGATCCCTGGCTTGCGCTGGAAATTCTGGATAATCACTTCCTGAATATGGCCGTGCCGAGCATGGCTTTCATTGATAGCCTCCAGCGCTTCAATGCGCTCTTCCCATGTCTCACCAATGCCGATCAGCAGTCCAGTGGTAAACGGGATCTTCTTTTGTCCAGCACGTTCCAGTGTACGCAGGCGCTGGACAGGAGCCTTATCCGGACAGCCGTAATGCGGTTGGCCTTCTTTCATCAATCGGCGACTGGTTGTCTCCAGCATCATGCCCATGGAGGCGGCAAAGGGGCGCAGCTGGTCAATCTCTTCATCGCTCAGCGTACCCGCATTCACGTGGGGCAGTAGAGTTGTTTCCCGCAGCACCATCTCACAAGCATCAGCCAGATAGCTGACCATGGAACTGTAGCCAAGCGTTGCCAGAGCTGCTTTCGCCTGCTCGTAGCGCAGTTCAGGCTTCTCGCCCAGGCTGAACAGCAGTTCCTTGCATCCGGTCTCTTCACCCTGACGCGCCGTACGCATCACTTGCTCCGGTGTCATGATGTTGGCTTCGGGCGAACTGGGGTGTTTGACAAATGTGCAATACGTACATGTGTCCCTGCACATGTTTGTCAGTGGTACAAAAACTTTACGGGAGTAGGTGACAGTGTTGCCCCAATACTGAAGCTTTACTGTAGCAGCCTGTTGCATCAGATCCCGAAGATCTGAGCCTTGCACTTCCCCCAGGTATCGCGCTTGGTCAGCAGTCAGCATAATTTTTTACCTCTCGGTCAAAAAATATCTGCAACTAACAGTTAGTCAAGGGAGAATTATCTCTCGGCTAGAATAAATATGCTGCAATGCAAATAAAACAAGCAATGTTAAGAGTCTGTTTCAGCAATGGAAAGCTTTATTTTGCAATGATTTTTGTAAAGGTGCTTTGCAATATTGAACTATCAAAATCTTATTTGTGCAAAATTTTAGCAGTACATGCATAAATATCCGTCTTTCCAGTGTGTTGTTTCCCTTGATAAGTAGATGGGGAAACTTTGATTCCGATGATTTAGAAAAAAACATCAAAAAAACTTAGTAAGCTGTGGAGCTTTCTTACCTGCGACGCGCTTATCTCGCAGTTTTGGGAGGGCCTCTAAGTGTTTTACCTATTGGAATATCAGGAGAAATTTTGAAGTCGGCTGGTGAAATTGATCCATTTTTGAAGGTGGGTTGACAGATAATTGACTGTTTGGTCCAATTTACCCAAAGTTTTGGGAGGGGAATATCCAAGATTTAAGCTGAACTAAGCTATTGTATGAGGGGGCCACCTCTGCATACGATACCTACTCTGTTCCAAATGGGAAAAATAACCCTGCGGGAAATCTAGTAGATTGAATTTTTGACATATTTTGCCTGCAGCCTGTTTATGTGCGGTTGCAATCCGTCCGTCCTGTCAAAAAAAGAGATACAGCTTGAATCCTGCGAAAGTCCTCATCGGTTTTATCAGTTTTATACTCCTTCGGGAGACCAGATAACTATGGCGAGCCCGTTGCGTTTTTAAAGAATAAAGCGCGGGTAAGTTGAATAAAACGACGTTGTAAAAGCGTTATCGGAGAGACTTATGAGTAAACTTGGCTCAAATCATCGTATTAATGGTGACAGACTGTGGCGTAGCCTTATGGATATGGCCCAAATCGGACCCGGTGTTCGTGGCGGCAACAACAGGCAGACGCTCACAGACGAAGATGCCGAGGGCCGCAAGCTTTTCACCAGCTGGTGTGAGGCTGAAGGCATGTCAATGCACATTGATACCATGGGCAACATGTTTGCCCGGCTTGAAGGGGAAGATCCGAGCCTTGACCCGATCATGATCGGCTCTCATCTGGATACGCAGCCAACTGGTGGCAAGTATGATGGTGTGCTTGGTGTACTTGCAGGTCTGGAAGTAATCCGCTCCATTCGTGAGCGTGGCATCAAAACCAAACGCCCAATTGAAGTCGTCAACTGGACCAACGAAGAAGGCACCCGTTTTGCTCCGGCAATGCTGGCATCTGGGGTGTTCGCTGGCATGCACACGCAGGATTGGGCCTATGACCGCGAAGACGCAGAAGGCAAGAAGTTTGGCGATGAACTGAAGCGCATCGGCTATGTAGGTGAGGAGCCGGTAGGCGCCCGCAAACTCCACGCCATGTTTGAACTCCACATTGAGCAGGGACCAATCCTCGAAATCGAGGAAAAGGACATCGGTGTTGTCACCCACGGGCAGGGCCTCTGGTGGCTGCAGGTCACGCTCACAGGAAAAGACAGCCACACCGGCTCAACCCCAATGCCAATGCGAAAAAATGCAGGACTCGGCATGGCGCGCATCACAGAGTTGGTGCACCAGATTGCAATGGAAAACCAGCCGGAAGCCGTTGGCGCCATTGGACATTGCGACGTCTATCCAAACAGCCGCAACGTGATTCCGGGTAAAACCGTCTTCACCATCGATTTCCGCTCCCCGCATCAGGACGTTCTGGATGGCATGAAAGCTAAACTGGAAGCTGAGGCACCGAAAATCGCAGAAGAACTTGGTTTGGGCATTGAGATCGAAGCCGTGGGTCACTTTGATCCGGTCACCTTCGATGAAGGCTGTGTCTCTGCCGTGCGCAATGCAGCAGAGCGCCTGAGCTATTCCCATCGCGACATCATTTCCGGCGCAGGCCACGATGCTTGCTGGATCAACCGTGTAGCGCCAACAGCCATGATCATGTGCCCATGCGTGGATGGTTTGAGCCACAACGAAGACGAAGAGATTTCAAGAGAGTGGGCAACCGCAGGTGCTGACGTGCTGTTCCATGCAGTGCTGGAATACGCGGAAATTGAGCAAGATACCACCGAGCCAGCCGAATAACCCATAGATTTGAAAGAGTTGAGGACTGCAACATGTCTAAAGTTATCAAAGGCGGCACGATTGTAACTGCCGATAGAACCTACAAGTCTGATGTGCTGGTTGACGGTGGCAAGATCATCGAGATCGGTGAGAACCTTTCCGGTGATGAAACGCTGGATGCCTCCGGTTGTTATGTCATGCCGGGCGGGATTGACCCGCACGTGCATCTGGAAATGCCGTTCATGGGAACGCATTCTGCAGACAACTTCGAAATCGGCACAAGAGCAGGCCTTGCTGGCGGCACAACTATGGTGGTGGATTTCTGTCTGCCATCCCCCGGCCAGTCCATGATGGAAGCGCTTGCCATCTGGCAGCAAAAGTCCGGTGCAGCATGCTCGGATTACTCCTACCACATGGCTGTTACATGGTGGGGTGAGCAGGTCTTCAATGAAATGCAGGAAGTGGTGGATCGTGGCATCAACACCTTCAAGCACTTCATGGCCTACAAAGGCGCCTTGATGGTGGATGACGACGAAATGTTCGCATCCTTCCAGCGGTGTGCCGCCCTTGGTGCGATGCCGCTTGTCCATGCTGAAAACGGTGATGTGGTCGCCACCATGCAGCAAAAACTGTTGGCAGAAGGCAACAACGGACCTGAAGCGCATTCTTATTCTCGCCCGCCGGAAGTGGAGGGTGAAGCAGCCAATCGTGCAATCATGATCGCGGATATGGCTGGTGTACCACTCTACATCGTGCATACAAGCTGTGAGCAGGCCCATGAAGCCATTCGCCGTGCCCGCCAGAAAGGCATGCGTGTTTATGGGGAGCCGCTTATCCAGCACCTGACATTGGATGACAGTGAATACTCCAACCCAAGCTGGGATCATGCCGCACAGCGCGTGATGTCGCCTCCATTCCGCAACAAACAGCATCAGGATAGCCTTTGGGCAGGTTTGCAGTCCGGTTCATTGCAGGTGGTTGCAACTGACCACTGCGCCTTCACATTGGAGCAGAAACGCTTTGGTGTTGGCGACTTTACCAAGATCCCGAACGGTACAGGCGGTTTGGAAGACCGCATGCCAATGCTCTGGTCAACCGGTGTGCGCACAGGCCGCCTGACCATGAACGAGTTCGTAGCTGTCACTTCCACCAATATCGCCAAGATCCTGAATATGTATCCTAAAAAAGGTGCAATTCTTGAAGGAGCGGATGCCGACATTGTTGTTTGGGATCCTAACCGCTCAAAAACAATCACTGCTGCAAATCAGCAGTCCTGCGTTGAATACAACGTGTTTGAAGGCAGGGAAGTGGTCGGTCTGCCACGCTTCACACTCACCCGCGGTAAAGTCGCGATTGAGGAAAGCACGGTTAAAACCGAACCAGGTCACGGTGAATTCGTTGGTCGCGAGCCAAATGCTCCGGTCGGCGCCGCTCTGTCCAAGTGGAAGGAAATCACAGCGCCGCGCAAAGTTGAACGCCGGCCAGAATTGATGCCAGCAGGCGTATAAGTCTGCACACAGAGCAAAAGGCGCATCTCCGAACAGAGGACACTGGCTTTCGGAACAAGATGCGCTCGAAAGCAACAATTTAGAGCATGTCGCGGAGCTGAAAAGCACTGCGATATGCCATCAGGTCCGCGTGGGGTACGCGGGCTGGTCATTAAACGCAGTAGTATTTTTAGAGGGGATCTGCTGCTTTTAATCTGAGGGGGAATTACTCGATGTCGGATTCAACTCTAGGCTCAACCGGGAATGTCGTCCCGGACGAGTTTGGTATTATCCATCAGGAACTCGTCGGAATCGACGGTGATCTTTACAACGAAGATCAGCTGCCAACTGCTGCAGTGGCTCGTACATGGAACTGGGTTTCCATCTCCGCGCTCTGGGTCGGTATGGTGGTCTGTATCCCAACGTATCTGCTCGCGTCCTATCTGATTGGCGCAGGCATGAGTTGGGATCAGGCGGTCATGACGATCCTGCTTGCCAACGCAATCGTTCTCATTCCAATGGTTCTGATCGGCCATGCAGGCACCAAATACGGTATTCCGTTCCCGGTTTTGCTGCGCTCGTCCTTCGGTCCAGCTGGTGCAAAATTTCCAGCAGTCGCCCGTGGTATCGTGGCTTGTGGCTGGTTCGGTATTCAGACATGGGTTGGTGGTTCCGCGATCTACGTGATCCTGAACACGCTCATGAGTGGAGCACTGGCCGGTGACCCGCTCCCAATTCTGGGCATCAATGCAGGCCAGTTTGCCTGTTTCATGGCGTTTTGGGCACTGCACCTGTACTTCATCAAAAACGGTACAGAATCCATCCGTTGGTTGGAAACTTATGCAGCACCATTCCTGCTCGCAATGGGTCTGGCACTGCTGGCATGGGCCTATGTCAATGCTGGTGGGTTCGGTGCAATGCTCTCCACTCCAAGCCAGTTTGCTGAAGGTCAGCCTAAAGAAGGCCAGTTCTGGTCCGTCTTCTGGCCAAGCCTCACAGGCATGGTCGGCTTCTGGGCAACCCTTGCACTGAACATTCCTGACTTTACGCGCTATGCAAAAAGCCAGAAAGACCAGTTCATGGGGCAGGCTGTTGGCCTTCCAATCCCAATGGCGCTGTTTGCGTTCATCGCCTCTGCGGTGACCTCCGCAACTGTGGTGATCTTCGGTGAACCAATCTGGGATCCAATTGTCCTGGCTGAGAAAATGGGCGGCATGAGCATTATCATCGCTCTGTTCGCACTCATCGTTGCAACGCTCACCACCAACCTGGCGGCAAACGTTGTGGCTCCGGCACACGGGTTCTCCAACCTGGCGCCGAAATCCATCAACCTGCGTACCGGCGGTTACATTACAGCGGCTATTGGCCTTGTGATGTTCCCATGGATCCTTGTGAACCACATCATCGGCTGGTTGATTGCATACTCAGCGCTGCTGGGTCCGATTGCGGGAATTATGCTGGCAGACTACTACCTGCTGCGCAAAACCAAGCTCAACGTGGAAGACCTGTTCAAGCACAACGGCATCTATTCTGGCTCAAACGGCTGGAACTGGGCGGGCGTGCTCGCGCTGATCATCGGTATCCTGCCAAACCTTCCAGGCTTCCTGGCAGGCGTCGGTCTTTCCGGTCCAGCCTCACCACTGTTCGCAACCATCTACACCTATGCATGGTTCGTTGGTCTGTTCGTGGCAGGTATCGCCTACCTTATTCTGGCGAAAATCCTGAACAAGTAACAGGCAAACTCACAATAAATAACGAGAAGAAGGGGCGGCGTATCATGCGCCGCTTCTTCCTGTTTCAAAGGAAGAGAAAATGCCAAAAGCCTATTGGATCGCTCACGTGACAGTCACAGATCCTGAACCCTACAAGCTCTACGCAGACGGAGCTTCTGCCGCCTTCAAAAAGTACAGTGCCAACGTTTTGGCCCGCGGCGGCAAGTTTAAGGATCTGGAAGGCACAAACCATCCCCGCAACGTGGTGATCGAGTTTGCCGACATGGAAACCGCAATGGCGTGCTACAACAGCGAAGAGTATCAGGCGGCCAAGAAGCACCGCGAGAACGCTGGCATTGCCAACATCATCATCGTGGAAGGCGCCTAACGCGCATCTGCATCGGATGAAACGAAAAAAGCCGCAGCGATCAAACTGCGGCTCTTTTTATGTCTTCTGGAGAAAAACTTATTTCTCTCGCAATTCCCGGCGCAAGATTTTACCCACGGTAGACTTCGGAAGTTCTTCCAAAAACTCCACGTATTTCGGCACCTTATAAGCTGCCATCGCGTTGTGGCAGTAATCCTGCACGGCTTCTGGCGTAACGTCCTCGTTGTTGCGCACAACAAACGCTTTCACCGCTTCGCCAGTCCGCTCATCAGATGTACCCGCAACAGCTACTTCAACCACACCCTTGATCTCAGCTATCACAGCCTCGACCTCTGCGGGGTATACGTTGAAGCCAGACACAAGCACCATGTCTTTCTTGCGGTCGACAATCTTGAAGTTGTTGCGCTTGTCCATGATCGCAATGTCACCGGTACGGAAGAACCCGTCCGGCGTCATCACCGCAGCGGTTGCCTCCGGCTTGCGCCAGTATCCCTGCATAATCTGTGGCCCGCGTGCACAAAGCTCACCCGGCTGGCCAAGCGGAACTTCATTGTCCTCCGCATCCAGCAGCTTGATCTCCGTTTTCGGCATGGACTGGCCAACGGTCTCAGTGAACTCAGTGCTATCAAACGGGTTCACAGAAAGGATCGGCGAGGTCTCACTCAGGCCATATCCTTCAATGATGTGGTGACCGGTAACCTGTTTCCACTTATCCGAAATTGCCCGCTGAATGGCGGATCCGCCGCCCATGGCAAATTTGTAGTTGCTGAAGTCCAGCTCATCAAAGCCCGGGGTATGCAACAGGCCATTGAAAAGCGTGTTCACTCCGGTGATCACGCTGAACTTCCACTTCTTAAGTTCTTCAACAAACCCCGGCATATCGCGTGGATTGGTGATCAGCACATTGCGGGATCCCAGCCAGTAAAATGACACGCAATTCACCATCAACGCGAAGATATGATAGAGCGGCAGCGCCGTAATCACGATCTCCTCACCAGCCCGCATAAACCCGTCTGTCGCCGCATCAAACTGTGCGATATTGGCAACCAGATTGCCATGGCTCAGCGCCGCGCCTTTGGAAAGACCAGTGGTACCGCCCGTATACTGCAGGTAAATCAGATCACTCGGATTAATCTGCGGCGGTGTAAAGTCCAGCTGCTCACCTTTTTCAAGAACATCTGAGACTGTCAGGCGGTCTGCAAACATCTCGTGTGGAGGCGGTGAGGGCATGTCCACACCAGACGCATCACCCACATTGGCAATCACCACATTTTTGATTGGTGTATCCGCAACAACCTCTGCAAGCGTCGGGCTGGAGCCCGAGAAAATAAAGATCGTATCAGTGTCCGCATCGTTGAGCTGGTGTTTCAGCTCGCGCGGTGTGTACATAGGGTTGACGTTCACCTGCACCAGTCCGGCGCGCAATATGCCGAACATGAGAACCGGAAACGCCAGAATATTTGGCAGCATAATGGCGACGCGGTCGCCTTTCTTCAGGCCCAGCTCATTCTGCAAATAGGCAGCAACTGCGCGAGACCTCTCATCAACGTCTTTAAATGTAAGTGACTGGCCAAAATTGGTGAAGGCGACATTGTTTGCAAATCGGCCATTGGCCTCTTCAAATATCTCGATCACAGACCTGTAACCGTTCACATCAATTGGCTTGGTGAATACAGTAGGTGTCCAGGTTGGAGCACTAAGTGTATCAGTCATAATTCCTCCCAAAATTAAAACCTATACGCGTATATTAGAATATTCTTTCAGCTTACGCTTTAGGAATATCGTTCATCATTCAATATCTTATGAATTTTTTCTTTTTCCTCTTCAAAATCCCTAGGAGGAGCAAGGCCAAGTGAGCCCATAGCTGCCATGAAAAGCATATCAACCATTGCCTGCGATCCAAAACGGGCAGGGCCGGCATTGCGAATGGCTTGATTGGCGGTGAACCCGGTAATGAGCTGAACCGTCTGCCGCACCTGCATCTCCCAGTCCTCAAATGGAATCTGGTCCTTATAAGGGGTGCTGAGTTCAAGAATACGCTCTGCTGTCATGATGGTCAGCTGCTGGAAGCGCTTCCAGGTCTCAGGCTCCTTTGCTGAGATTTCATGAGCGGCGCGATACAGGCCAACATTCTCTTGCAGCAGTTTGTGGTTCAGAGCTGTCACAAAGTAGATAGTACTCTCAAGCGAGCCGAGGGGATCCTGCAGATCCTGAATAAGGCGTTGAGCATGCTCCTCGTAAATCTCAAAAAGGCGCTCGAACAACATTTCCTTGTTCTTGAAGCGAAAGTAGAAATTACCCGTAGACGAACCTGCAAGTTGAACAATGTCTGAAACCCGCGCCCGCGCCACACCCTCTTTGGCAAAAATCGTTTTTGCAGCTTGCAGGAAATTCTGCTCCGCCTCATAGCCTCGTTTTTGTTTTGGCTTATAAGATTTCATTTTACACTCAAACTAGACGATAAGTTCTGTTTTTGATAATGATAATTGTGTTGCCAAACTATAACATCTCTTGGCTTGGGGCCACTGATAATAGCAGAATGCATGTGTGATTTGGGAACATATTGGGGGGACTATGAAATTACGCGAATTATTGCTGGGGGTGGCCTTTTCATTCACTGCATTTGTGGGCGTGGCACAGGCTGCCAAAGAGCTAAAAATTGCAACCAGTGCGCCTTTAGGTACCCCATGGGTCAACCATGTGGAGGCCATTGCGAGCAAAATATCGGCCAACTCAGACGGGGCAATAAGCGCGAAATTATTTCATGCAGGTCAACTCGGTACAGAACCGGTTATGGTCCAAAAAGCCATTCGCGGAAGGATCGATATTCTCGGCAGCTCCATGACGGCGTTCTCCACGGTTGTCCCGGAAATGGCTCTCATGGGGGTTCCGTTCCTGTGGGACAGCTATGCGCAAATTGATTGCGCAATGGACAAACACCTGACGCCTGTTTTTGAACCTCTCTTTGAGAAAAAGGGTTTCAAGTTCCTGCAATGGAATGAGTTGGGCTGGATTCATACCTTCAGCAAAAAACCATTTCTGGCTCCTAGTGATGTGAAAGGCGTGAAAGTACGTGCAGCACCTGCCAAATACTCGGTCAACTTCTGGCAGGGTATGGGCGCAAACGGTGTCGTTCTACCACTTGCTGAAACGCCGTCTGCACTGCAAACCGGCATGGTGGAAGGCGGAACACTGCCAGCCATGACCTACGTGGCCATGGGCATGGGCAAGATGGCTCCACATCTCACGCTTTCTGCGCACCTACACCAGTCCGGAGCACTGGTCATGAGCATGCGCACTTGGAAAAAGTTGAGTAAGAACGAGCAGGACAGCATCACCAACGCTCTGGTGCCTGTCCAGGGTCTTCGAGATGAAGTCCGCTCCATGGCAAAGGACATGCTCGCAGGTTTTCAGGAAAAGGGTGGGCACGTCCATAAGCTTTCAGCCGAGCAACGCGAAGAATGGAAAACAGCCGTCCTGCCATTGCGTGAGGAACTGGTAAGCTCAATCGGCGGGCAGGCACAAGAAGTCTGGCCTAAGATTCTAGAGGCAAAGAAAGCCTGTCTGCTTTGATTCCATGATACCTGAAAGGAAGAGCCCACTACATTTTGAGGGCTCTTTTCAATTTGCATGAAGCGATTTTTCCAGCTGCTGTACCGATTTGAAGCGACACTTGCTGCTCTGGCCTACATTATCGTGGTGTTAGCCATGCTGGCTGATGTCGTTGCACGAGAGTTTTTTGATCTCTCATTGATGCACAGCAGCAAGATCGCGCTGTTTGCAGCTATTTTTGCTGGCATGCTGGGCCTTGGCCTTGCAACATTCACCGGCAACCACATCCGCCCCAAGATCACTGACCAGCTGTTGCCGGCAACATGGCAAAACCTTCTGCAGCGACTGGGAGACGTTTTGAGCGGGGCGCTCTTCCTGCTCGCGGGCTATGTCTCGTTTGGGCTCGTGCAGTCCTCCTATGAAATCGGGTTCCTGGTGCCCGTGGTGGATTGGCCGCTCTGGTGGTTCCAGTCCATCATGCCCTACGCCTTCTGCTCCAATGCCCTCAGATATTTCGGCTTTGCGCTGTCGCCCTCTTTGAAGCCAGAAGAGGCAGATGCGGCATGACCTATGCGCTCCTTCTCACACTCGCTGTTCTGGTGATGCTGATCTTGCGGCAGAACCTCATTGTTATCTTGATGGTGCTCGGCGGGGCAGTACAGCTCCTTTATAGCGATGGCGAGCTGATGTTCATGGCGGAGGACTTTTGGGCCGCGCTGGATCGCGAAGCGCTTCTGTCCATTCCCGTTTTCTTGCTGTGCGGCTCCATCATGAGCCGCGGTGCCATTGCGGAGCGGCTCGTCACAGTCCTCAAAGCATTGACTGGATCTTTGTCAGGAGGTCTCGGTGTAGCAACAATCCTCTCCTGCGCTTTCTTTGCTGCAATCTCGGGCTCCTCCATGGTTACGCTGTTGGCGGTTGGGTCTGTGCTGTACCCGGCACTGCGAGAGCAGGGGTACTCCACCAGTTATTCTCTGGGTGCGCTATCGAGTGCAGGAACACTCGGTGTTGTCATCCCGCCCAGCATTCCCATGATCATTTACGGTCTGGTCACAGAAACCTCGATCACTGACATGTTTCTGGCGGGCGTCATTCCAGGGCTTTTGCTTACCATCGCTTTGGCGATCTATTCAGCCTGGGCCAACAGAACGATCCCGCGCACAGGCTTTGACGTGAGCGCAGCAGGCAGTGCAATCACCAACGGAATTTGGTCCCTGCTCATGCCGGTCATTCTGCTTGGGGGCATTTACTCCGGATACTTCACAGCCACAGAAAGTGCTGCCATCGCCTTGGCCTATGCGCTCGTTGTCGAGCTGTTCATTTATAAAGAGCTCACACTGGCCCAGCTCTGGGATGCTGTCATTCACACAACCCAGATGCTCGGTGGCCTGCTCCCAATTCTTGCCATCGCCGCGACTTTGAACATGGTGCTGACAACAGAGCAGGTGCCAAGCCAGCTGGCACAATGGCTGTCCGCGCACGTGGAAGAAAAATGGATGTTCCTGATCGGCCTCAACATCCTTCTGCTGATGGTTGGGTTCTTTATGGAGATCATCTCTGCACTGCTGATTATGGCACCCATTCTGCTTCCCGTCGCAACAATCTACGGCATCAATCCAGTGCATCTTGGTGTGATCATGATCATCAATCTGGAGATTGGCCTGCTGACACCACCTGTCGGCATCAATCTCGTGGTTGCTTCCCAGGCGTTCAGGGAAAGCTTCTGGACTGTCACAAGGTCAGTCATTCCATTTGTCCTGATCATGCTCTGCGTGCTGCTGCTCGTTACCTTCCTGCCTGATCTCTCACTCTTTCTTGTAAGCTGAGGAACTCGTAAATGATTGAAAATATCTTCAAAATGACGGCAATCGAAGTTTCTCAAGCAATCCGTGACAAGCAGATCACATGCAGTGAGGTGATAGAGCAGCATCTGACGCGCATTGATGAAACCGCGCATCTGAATGCCATCACCACCCGCTTTGATGATCAGGCCCGTCAGGCAGCAGAGCAGGCAGACCAGGCGGTGCAGCGCGGTGAGCCGTTAGGTCCACTCCACGGCATTCCCGTCACCATCAAAGAAAACATCGATCAGGCTGGCGCCTCCACAAACAACGGTGTGAAAGCATTTGCTGGCCTGATTGCTAAGCAGGACGCTCCCCTTGTCCAGAGATTGAAACAGGCAGGAGTAATTCCGATTGGGCGCACAAACACACCAGAAATGTCATGGCGCTTTCATACGGACAACACTTTGTTCGGCCAGACCCTCAACCCGTGGAATACATCCCGCACACCAGGCGGTTCAAGCGGTGGAGCAGGGAGCTCACTGGCAGCTGGCGTCGGATACATCGCCCATGGGTCCGACCTCAGCGGTTCCATACGCCTGCCAGCCTTTTGCTGCGGTGTGCTGGGCTTGCGCCCCTCTCATGGACGCATACCGTTTTACAATGCCACCGGAGCTGCAGAACGCCCAATCACCATCCAGCTCTCCTCAGCACAAGGACCACTCGCACGCTCGCTTGATGATCTCAAACTCGCTTACGATGTGATGAAAGGCTATTCCGATCTGGATACATGGTCACTGCCGGATATGATTGAGGATAAGATCTTCCCAAACAGGGTCGCACTCATCACACCACCGGATGCTGACCCGAAAATCAATGAAGCTCTGAAGCAAGCAGGCGAGGTACTGGCGCAGCAGGGGTACAAGGTGGATAACACCAGCATTGATTTTATCGAAGAAGCCTACACACACTACACATCGCTTTTGATCACCGAAGTCGCACTCCAGAAGGAGAGCGTGATCGACCGTTTTGGCTCAGAGCAACTACAGGCAATATTTGAGTACTACACGCAATTGGTGCCGCCCATGGACTATCACGGTTATGCGCAGGCTTTGGCCGCTAGATCGCACTACCATCGCCTGATTGACCAATTTCAACGCAAATATCCCGTAATCCTTTCACCCGTTTGCACAAAAAACGCATTTGAGGCAGGTGCAGATATCAAATCCGTTGATAGCCTTAAAGAGATAGCAAAAACAAACACCTACCTCGGCTCTGTAAACTTTTTTGACCTTCCCGCCATGAGTATCCCCACACGTGACACCCAGGACGGCATTCCAATCGGTATCCAGCTCATCGGCCCGCGTTATGGCGAAGAATACCTCTTTATAACGGCTAAGATTTTGGAGAATAACGGGTTTATCTCTTCTAAACTGGCGTCGGCAACAGAGGTGATGGCGTAGCCAATACGTGCGATTTTGAGGTCAATAATACAAAACAGAGCCAGAATTGCCGTGGTTTCCGGAAATTTAGAATAGAAAACAGGAAGAAAAGAGAGGCGCTGATCCATAGTTTTTCATCAAAGGACAGCTCAGAGACGCCCGTCTCAAGGCTGTCTGGTTATCCCCTCAAGAACTATGCAATCTGAAGTGCTGGCGAGCTCTTCAGAAAATGGGAGAAAAGCATGGCCCGAAACCCCAAAATCACCTTTATTGGTGCCGGTTCCACCACGTTTATGAAGAACATCATCGGTGATATTCTGCAGCGTCCAGCGCTCTCTGGAGCGCATGTTGCTCTGATGGATATCAACGAGGAACGCCTTGGTGAATCTGAAATTGTAGCGCGTAAACTGATTTCGACGCTGGGAGTGAGCGCAACAGTTTCAACGCACACCAATCAGATGGAAGCGCTTGATTCTACTGACTTTGTAGTCGTTGCTTTCCAGATTGGTGGCTTCGAGCCGTGCACGGTCACCGACTTCGAAATTCCAAAGAAATACGGCCTTCGCCAGACCATCGCGGATACCCTCGGCATCGGCGGAATCATGCGCGGCCTGCGCACCGTTCCACACCTCTGGAGTATCTGCGAAGACATACTCAAAGTATGCCCGGATGCGGTCATGCTTCAATACGTGAACCCAATGGCGATCAACACCTGGGCCATCGCGCATAAATACCCACAAATCAAACAGGTAGGCCTCTGTCACTCTGTTCAGGGCACTGTCAAAGAGCTGGCGCACGACCTTGATATCGATCCTGCAAATATCCGCTTTAGATGTGCAGGCATCAATCACATGGCGTTCTATCAGTATCTGGAAGAGATCAAAGAAGACGGCACATTTGAGGATCTCACTCCAAGGCTGATAGAAGGCTACCGTGAAGGCCGCTATCCGAAACCATCCACGTGGAACCCACGCTGTCAGAACGTAGTGCGCTACGAGATGTTGACCCGTCTTGGCCATTTCGTAACGGAGAGCTCAGAGCATTTTGCTGAGTATGTTCCGTGGTTTATCAAACGTGACCGCCCAGACCTGCTGGAGAAATTTTCCATTCCGCTCGACGAATACCCGGTCCGCTGTGTGGAGCAGATTGAACGCTGGAAATCTCAGGTGGAAGACTACAAAAATGCAGAGAGCATTGAAGTAGAGCGCAGCCATGAATACGCCTCAACGATCATGAACTCCATCTGGACTGGTGAGCCAGCAGTTATTTACGGCAACGTACAAAACAAAGGCTACATCACCTCGCTGCCACAGGATTGCGCAGTTGAAGTGCCGTGTCTTGTGGATCGCAACGGCATCCAGCCAACGCACATTGGAAAATTGCCAGCGCAATTGGCTGCTCTGATGCGTACAAACATTGGCCCTCAGGAGTTGACTGTTGAGGCACTCATGACGGAGAAGCGCGAGCATATCTATCACGCTGCAATGCTTGATCCGCACACCGCTGCGGAGTTGGATCTGGACCAAATCTGGGCCATGGTGGACGAGCTTCTGGAAGCGCATAAAGACTGGTTGCCAGCTTGGACGCAGAAGCAAGTGCTTGAAACTGCATAGCAAGTGCGCTGCCAATTAGAGAATGCGATGACATAAGCGGTTGCCTGAAACGAGGCTGCCGCTTATGTATATTCTGATATATCAAAGATGAGTGCCAAGCACTCCCTGGGGGAATAAATGTCTGGGAACGTCACCTTCCATGATCTGAAGGACGCAAGTGTGTTCATCACCGGCGGCGGAGCAGGGATCGGCGCAAGCCTCACTGATGGCTTCATGCAACAAGGTGCCAAAGTCGCCTTTGTACAACGCTCTGATGCTTCAGAATTTGCCGAGCAGATGAAGGAAAAACACGGTGTCGCACCTTTGTTCATCAAGTGTGATGTCACCGATGTTGATGCTCTTCAAGCTTCCATCAAACAGGCGGAAAAGGCCCATGGCCCGATTACCGTACTGGTCAACAATGCTGCCAACGACACTCGCCATACCCTTGAAGAATTTACGGTAGATCAATGGGATGCGTCTATGCATGTGAACTTGCGCCCTCATTTCTTTACCGCTCAGGCCGCTGCCGCAGGCATGAAAGCAGCTAGTGGTGGTTCCATTATCAACTTCTCATCCATTTCCTACATGATGGGCAACGCAGGTTATCCGGCTTATGAAGCGTCCAAAGCAGCCATCACTGGTCTGACCAGAGCTTTGGCGCGTGAGCTGGGACCAGACAACATCCGCGTCAACGCTTTGATGCCGGGCTGGGTCCTCACACAGCGCCAGAAAGACCTTTGGGCAACACCGGAAGATCTGAAAGCCCATCTGGGCCGTCAGTGTTTGAAGGAGCATCTGGAACCGGACGATATTATTGATGCAACACTGTTTTTGGCATCTAAAGCCAGTCGTATGATGACCAGCCAAGCCCTTGTCATTGATGGCGGCGTTGTCGTGACAGGTTAAAGAAAAAGTAGCGGGTAGGCAGCTGCCCGCTATATCTTGCCAATGTTTCTGGCCTTTTTGCGAAACGCAGCTGGAGACGTGCTGAAGTGGTTTTGGAACGCCTCATAAAAGCTCGAAAGAGACCTGAACCCGGCATCCATAGCGATGGACAAGATCTTCATTTCAGACTCAGCAAGCAACATGCGTGCATGGGATAGCCGGACGCGCGTCAAATGTTCCTTGATCGGTAGCCCTACAATGCGCTTGAACAAAGTCATTGCATGGCTCGGCGATAAGCCAACACATTCAGCAACATCAGAGACAGAAATGTCCGAGGTGTGGTTCTCTGAAATGAACCGCAACATCTCTTCCATATGCAACATGGACTTTCCGCGACCAACCACCGTGCTGGACTGACGGTAGTCATGATGCAGTGTGTTCCAACCGTCCAGCGCCAGACGCGTAAACCGCGACGAGATCTCACTCAGAACCAGTTTGCGCCAGTTGATGTCATCTCGTTTGAACTCGCTTGCCCAATGGCCAAAGCGCACCGCATCAATCGGGCAGGGCGCCTTGTTGCAAATCACATCTCCTGAAATGAGTGCATCAGTGATGCGTGTGGGCAAACCCCACTGCAATATTTGTGCAAAGGAGATGTAGAGATTGACCATATCGCCATCCCCGCGCACCCCAACAACACCGTGCGGCGCGGCGCCCCAGAAGCAAATCATGTAACCGGGGTGAACAGTCACATGACTTCCTGAGAAGGAATAGTCCATTTCACAGTTAATCAGGAAGTTCACTTCAATAGAGGCATGGTGATGATAAGGCCTTTTGGAGAATACGTGAGGCTTATGGCGCATAATCAGGAAATTATCTGTCGAGGGTATGACACTCTGATCCAGATATTGGCGATATATGTCATCGCTAATACTCAATTACACATCCTCCTCTTGCGTCAATATTTGAAAAGCCGAATGAATCGATATTAATACGAGAGTTCGGCTCTCAATATTCTCCCATGTGTATAGTATAGAGAAATACGCAGTTTAAAAGCATCTACGAAGAAAATCGGAATTTATGAATAGAAAGCCGGAGGAAAAGAGACGGCGCGGGTGGCCATGATGGTGTTGGGAGTAATGAAATGGGGGAGGAATTGATGTCTTCAACAAACCTTGTGTCTAAACTTTGCTTAGCAGCAGGTGTAAGTGCCTGTGCAATCGCGGCAAGTTCAGCACTGGCCGACAAAATGCCGGTTGAGCAGTCCATGTCCACATTGGAATATGATCTGCTGTCTCGCAGTGATTTGTGGACCTATCAGAAACTGGAGGGCTATAGCGAAGCCCCGTTCCTGAGTGGACTGGTCAAGGCAGGCAAGTTGCCACCTGTTGGCGAGCGACTACCAGCAGAGCCGCTGGTTATGTCAACCAAAGCCATGTCTGAGGGGATCGGCGTTTACGGCGGAGTATTCCGTCATGTCATCGGCGGTCGTCCGGAAGGCTGGAACTGGCTCGCTGGTCAGCATCAGGGCTGGGGCGGCATCAATATGGCCATTCAGGAATGTCTGGTACGCAACGGCCCGCTCTGGCAGGTAAAGGCAGAGGAGCAGTCCGGTCCGCTACCAAACCTAGCTAAAAGCTGGGAGTGGAGCGACGACAAAACCGAACTGACCATGCATCTGGTTGAAGGCATCAAATGGTCCGATGGTGATCCCTTTGATACAGAAGACATCCGTTTTTGGTGGGACGACAACGTTCAGGATGAGAACATTGCATCCCGTCTGCCAAAAGGTGGCCTTGGTGAGGGTACAACGCTTGAAGTGATTGATGCTTACACATTCAAGTTCACTTTCGCCAAACCACAAGGCCCGGAAATCCTGAAATCTCTGGCCTATATTCAAGGCTGCCCCGGTCCCTCGCACACACTCAAAACGAAACATCCCAAATACAACAAGGATGCCAGTTACGAAGACTATCGCAATGCAATGCCTGCGGACGCAGTTCCACCAGTTGTTCTGGGAGGCTGGGTGCCAGTGCGCCACAAGGCGGATGAACTGGTGATCTTGCGCCGTAATCCGTTCTATTGGAAAACAGATGAAGCTGGCAATCAGCTGCCATACCTGAACGAGATGCACTTCAAACTGTCCACTTGGTCAGACCGCACAACGCAAGCTGTCGCCGGGACTGCTGATTTTTCCAATATGGAAAACCCGGGCAACTTCGTGGAAGCACTCAAGCAGACATTGTCTGCAGATGCACCGGTTAAAGCCAACTTTGGCCCACGTGTTCTCTCGTGGCGTCTGGAACTGAACTTCTCTGAAACAAACGGTGTTCAGGATGAAGTGGACGCTGAACTCCGCAAGTTCTTCCGGCAAAAAGACTTCCGCGTTGCCCTCAGTCATGCGCTTGATCGTCAGGCGATCGGCCAGTCAGTAGCGCGTGGTCCGTTCATGTATCCATACTCTGGTGGCTTCTCCAGCGGATCTCCGTATTACGATTACGACAGCACCGTCTACTACCCGTATGATCTGGTAAAAGCCAACGCCATGCTGGATGCTTTGGGCCTCAAAGACACCGATGGCAACGGCATTCGCAACATGCCAGGCTCAGGGGCTGATCTGGAAATCGACATGACGACAGATCGGCGGCAAGTCACTGATAAAAAACAGGCGGATGCGATCATTCTGATGCTGGCAGAAGCAGGCATTCGTGTGTTGATCCGCAACGTGGATACAATTGATACAGCGTCGAAAAACGGTGATTTCAACATGTTGATACGCCGGAAAGAATGGGCGCTTCCAACTCGTGAAACCTGTTTCCATCTGCCAATCGCAAACAGCTGTCCTGACCGGCATCTTCCTGGTTCAGATGGTACGCGAAACCTGATGGATTTTGAAATCGAGATGGTCGATGCCTATCAGACCATTCTGTCCACCTGGGATGCGGTTGAAGCAGCTGATGCAGCCAAAACCATCCAGCGTCTGTGGACTGAGAATGCCTACACCATTGGCACCGTTCAGGCTCCTGCTGCGCTTCTCGTCAACAAACGCATCAGGAACGCGCATCCGGGCACACCCGTCAACATGTTTGAATGGGCAGAAGATGGTGTTGTGCGCGAGCGCCTCTGGACACCAAAGGATCAGCAGTTGAAAGAACTCCTCCCAGGAACGATCGCTGAATACTAGAGCGCGTTCCGTTTGATTGGATTCAATCAAACGACAAGAATTCGCTCCAACAAAGATGTTAGAGCGCTATGCGTGAATGTAAATGAACGCGACGTGCACTAAGGCAGGAAAGGCGGGTCAATTCTGGCCCGCCTTCCAACGCAATAAGCAATAAATGCTCAATAGCTGGGAGGGCTAGATAAATGGGCTTGTTACGCTTTTTAGCGCAACGTGCAGCTGCAACACTGGTCTTGTTGGTCGGGATCTCCATTGTTTCCTTCGCGATCATACAAGCTGTTCCAGGTGACTATGTTGACATGTGGATGGCGACAACAGCCGCCCAAACCGGACAGTCACGTGCAGTTTTGGAACCTCAGGCAGAAATTTTACGCACACAGTTAGGGCTGGATCAGCCCGTTGTCGTGCAATACTGGCGATGGATTGTTGGCATCGTCACTGCTGGCAACTTCGGAGACTCGTTTTTCTTCTCCAAGTCGGTCACAGAAGTAATCGGTCTGCGTCTGCCGCGCACACTTGCTCTGGCCTTCACTGCCATGGTGCTGGCTCAGTTCATTGGCGGTGCGCTTGGTGTTTACGCAGCCATGAACCAGTACAAGCTCGGCGATACCATTTCGACAATTGTTGCCTTCCTTGGCATTGTTATTCCGAAGTTCGTTATCTCGCTGATAATTCTGTATTATCTCGCCTTCGTCTGGCACTCTCCTTACATCGGAGCACTGCAATCACCCGAGTATTTGCTGCAAGACTACTGGTCGCTCGATAAGCTCTGGGACTTCTTTAAACACGTCTGGCCAATCTTGCTCATCTCCATCTGGGCCGGGCAGGCCTATACCTTGCGCATGATGCGCGGCAACCTGCTGGATGTGATGAAATCTCAATACATCGAAACAGCTCGCGCCAAAGGCCTGTCTCGCAGTCGCATCATCTTGGTGCATGCCATCCCCAATGCGCTGCACCCTGTCATCATGAACATCGGCAGCCGCTTTGAGTACATGGTCAAAGGTGAGATTGAGATCGCAATAGTACTGGGTGTTCCAACCATTGGCCCGCTGATCCTCTCCTCAGTTGCCGAGCGCGACATGTATGTGGTCGCTGCAATTTTCATGCTCGTTGCCACCATTATGGTTGTCGGAAATCTGGTTGCAGATTTGCTGCTCGCTCTCATTGATCCGCGTGTCCGTCAAGCTGCTATGGAAGGAAACGCGTGATGACCCAGATCGACACCGACGCAATCGAACACGGCAGCGTAGACGCTCAGCAACTGGCAGAAGACCGGCCCTCTATTTCTTATTGGGGTCTCGTCGTTCGTCGCTTCATCCGTAACAAATACGGCATGGTAGGTTTCATCGCCTGTATGCTGATCTTCCTGACAGCTATTTTCGCGGGCTTCATCGCGCCGTATGGGCCGCAAACTGCCAACCGGGCAGCGCTGTACTCACCACCGCAAACGCTCCATTTCTTCGCGCCTGATGGCAGCCTGACAACGCCGTATGTTACGGGCTTCAAAGAAGAAATGAACATGCAAACCTTTGAGATCACGTTTATTCCTGATTTTGATAAAATCTCGCATGTCGCTTTGTTCGTGGAAGGAGAACCCTGGAAGTTTCTGGGTCTCACCTTCACAACACATCTATTTGGCACAACAGATGGCAGCAAGTTCCATATCCTCGGCACTGACAATCTGGGCCGTGACGTTTACTCACGCATGATCTTTGGTACACGCATCACACTGCTCATGGCGCTCATGGTGATGGGATCTGCCTGCGTGATCGGGATCATTCTTGGAGTGAGTTCAGGATACTTCGGTGGCCTGTATGATCTTGTGGTCCAGCGAATGGTCGAGTTCATCAAGGCCTTCCCGGACCTCCCGCTTTATCTGGCATTGGTCGCCTTGTTGCCTAGGCGGGCAGAGCCGGTGACGATCTTTATCATGTTCGCCTGCATCCTCGTCTTGCTCAGATGGGCAGATCTCTGCCGCGAGCTGCGCGGCAAAGTCTTCTCCATGCGCAATCTGGAATATGTCCGCGCAGCAGAAGCCGTTGGCGCCTCAAGCAGCCGTATCATTGGCGCACATATCGTTCCCAACACATCTTCGCACATCATTGTCTGGGCAACCTACCAGCTGCCCGAGATCATTCTTCTGGAGAGTTTTCTGTCGTTTCTGGGCGTGGGCATTCAGCAGCCGATGGTGTCCTGGGGCAGCATGCTCAACCAGATTCTCGACTTCCAGTCGTTTAGCGCTGCGCCGTGGATGATGGCTCCAGTCGGTATGATCATCATTTCCGTACTCGCCTTCAACGCCGCTGGCGATGGCCTTCGTGATGCAATGGATCCCTACAGCAATGCCTAGTATCGACCAAACACAACACAAAGACCTGCTCACCATCCGCGATGTGGCCGTCACCTTCAAAACAGTGATCGGAACCGTGGAAGCGGTGAAAGGGGTGAGCTATGCCGTGGCAAAAGGTGAGACATTGGCCATTGTTGGGGAGTCCGGTTCCGGTAAATCTGTGACTGCCCGCGCAATCATGGGCATGCTCGCCGAAAACGCGACACTGGCTCAAGGTTCCATGATCCGTTTCGAGGATCGAGACCTGACGACCATGAGTGAGTTGGAGCTGCAAAAGATCCGCGGCAATCGCATCTCGATGATCTTTCAGGAACCTCTGACAAGCCTCAATCCAGTGTACCGGATTGGGGACCAGATCATTGAGATGATCCGCTCACACCGCAAAATCTCCAAGGCTGACTCTAAAAAAGAAACGCTCCGGCTGTTGGATGAGGTGAAGATCCCAGACCCAGAGGCCAGATTCAGTCAATATCCGCATCAGCTTTCCGGCGGTCAGCGCCAGCGTGTCATGATCGCGATGGCACTGGCAAATGAGCCTGACCTGCTCATTGCAGATGAGCCAACCACCGCTCTTGACGTGACTGTCCAAGCTGAAATCCTAAAACTCATGCGAGAGCTGCAAGAGCGCCACCGCATGGCGATCATCCTCATCACACATGACCTCAATGTGGTGCGTCAGGTGAGTGACCGTGTCTGTGTGATGCGCGCAGGAAAGATTGTTGAAACCGGACGCACCCATAAGGTCTTTGAGACACCATCTCATCCATATACTAGGCACTTGATTGAAAGTGAGCCATCCGGTGTGCCAGATAAACTGGAGGAGGGTCTCTACGAGCTATTGGATGCAGATAAGGTCCGTGTCACGTTCACCTCAAAACATGGTGGCTTGTTCAGGCGCAAAACCAAAGAACTGGTGGCCGTCAACGACATCTCACTCAACATCAGGTCAGGCGAAACGCTTGGCATTGTTGGCGAGTCAGGTTCCGGAAAGTCCACATTGGGCATGTCCATCCTTCAGCTCTTAAAAACAGATTCTGGCACTATCACCTTTGATGGAAACAGGATCGACAACCTCACCAGAAAAGAGCTGAAGCCTCTTAGAACTGATCTGCAGGTTGTGTTTCAGGACCCGTTTTCCTCGCTTAATCCCCGCATGGTTGTGGGGGAGATTGTGGGTGAGGGCCTTAAGGTCAACGGCATCGGTGGAAGCCATAAGGAACGACAGGTCATGGTGGCCGAAGCGCTGGATGCTGTGCAGATGCCACGCAGCACCATGGACCGCTTTCCCCATGAGTTCTCAGGTGGCCAGCGTCAGAGGATCGCAATTGCACGCTCCATCGTTTTAAAACCGAAATTCATACTGCTGGATGAACCTACCTCTGCATTGGACCTGTCCATTCAGACGCAGATTATCGAGCTGCTGAAAGACCTGCGAGAGAAGCTGAAACTGAGCTATCTCTTCATCAGTCATGATCTGAAAGTGGTGAAAGCACTCTGTCACAACGTCATGGTGATGCAGCACGGAAACGTTGTCGAAGCTGGCAACACGCTCGATGTTTTGCATCGGCCGCAGACAGAATACACACAGCGACTGGTCTCTGCGGCCTATCTGTAAGTGTTCAGGATGGCGGCGATAACCGCCGCCATCAAACTCTAGTGTGCAGCTTTCAGCCTTCTCAAGGCATACCAAAGTACACCAACCACCAGCGGCACAGATGCGGCCATACCGACAGCCGGATCAAGCGGGGAGCCAACAGCCTTGGCGCCTTTCAAAGCGTATCCGATCAGGCTGATGACGTAGTAAGAGATCGCAGCAATCGAAAGCCCTTCCACCGTCTGCTGCAATCTAAGTTGAAACTTAGCACGCTGATCCATCGACTTCAGTAAGTCTCGGTTTTGTCGTTCAAGCTCCACATCCACCCGGGCGCGCAACAGGCCGACAGCTCGTGTCAACTTTCGCGAAAGGTTAGCTTGTCGCTCTTCAATAGCACGGCATGTCTGCATAGCTGGCGCGAGCCGGCGGTTGAGAAAACGCCCGATCATGTCGTAACCAGAGACGTTGCTCTCCCCAAGAGTGTCCAGACGCCGCCCGACAATATCGGAATAGGCCCGTGTTGCCCCAAACCGGAAAAGACTTTCCATCGCAGAAGCTTCCAGATCTGCCGCAAGAGAAGAAAGATCTGCCAGTAGCTCCTCGTTATGCGCCAGAGAATGTGCTTCGGCGTCTCCTGAATTGCGCAGTTGAGCGGTTATGCCCACGAGTTCCTGCTCAATGCGGCTTACAACTGTTTGCTGCTTCCGCGCTTCATAAAGCCCCAACAAAGAGAGAGTCCGGTAAGTCTCCAGTTCCAGAACACGCCGCACGGTTGCTCCCAGTTCCAACGGAGACAGCCCATGATCCAGCAGCAGAAACGAAACAATGCCATCATCACCGGCCTTGAAGTCGGTGACCAGCGTCGCACGTCCTTCAATGATTTGGGAAACACTCAGGCTTGCCAGATCAAACCCATCAGACAGATCTCCAGCCTCGGGATGTTCCGCAGCTTTTATCGTAAGCTGAACGGCTGCAATCAGTTGCCCCGGAGGGGTGAGCTGGCCCTTGGCAAAGAGAGAAACATTTTGTGCGCAAAAGCTTGAGGGAAGAGGCTGTTCCACAGCATAGGTAGAAAACTCGCTGTGTTGCTCCCAGCGTAAAGAATAGCCTTCAAACGTCTTATGGAGATAGTGCTCTGAGGCTTTTGAAGTGGTGCTCGTTTCCTCTGAGATAAAACGAAGCGCAGCTTGCTGTTCTGCTTGCTTGTTATCCTGTTCGACCATGAAGGCATATTGCAGAATTTGCCACTCCCCATGCATGGGGACGAAGGGACGCGCATGAACTTCTGCAAGAATGGCCTGGCGCAGCGGATGTTCGGGAAGGTGCCGCGCAGTGCACGCCTCCTCCAACATGTCATCAATCTTACCCAAAGCGTGCCCCTCATGGTCTTTAAACCAGAAAGTCCAAGTGTGGAGCAGGCAACTCTGGTGGTCTACATAAAAATACGTATTGCGCCGGATTGTCGCAGAAGGAGCCGGAGACGTTGCAATCAAGATGAAAACTAACTCGAATTCTTCCTGTTCAGCACAGCTAACCCTAAGAATTGTAAAGTACACACTGCGCCCGAAACATCACCTTTTGAGGATTTGAAATGAAAACGCCACTTGTTGCGCTCCTGCTGGCCTGTTCCGCATCCTATGCTTCGGCAGAGACTGATTTCCCTCAAAAAAACAACAGATGGTTTGAGGCCGCAGAGACGGAGATTGAGAGCAAACTTGCTCAGCAGCCGATCACCAAACCGGCCAAAAATATCATTTTGATGATCGCGGATGGCAACGGCATCTCAACAAACTATGCAACGCGGGTCTTTCAGGGGCAGCAAAATGGATTGCTGGGCGAAGAAAATGTTCTGCCACAAGAGGCCTTTCCGCACAGCGCACTGGTCAAAACCTACAATGTGAACGCCCAAACGCCAGATTCTGCGGGAACCGGTACAGCATTCCATTCAGGCGTGAAGACCAAAGCCGGTGTCCTCGGTGTCGATGAAACACTAAATGTTGGTGACTGCTCGGCTGTCGAAAGCGCCAGTGTCGCGAGCATTGCAGAAGTGATGGCTGCAGAAGGCAAGGCGGTCGGCATCATCTCAACTGCAAGCCTCACGGACGCAACACCAGCCTCAGCCTACGCCCACGTCGCCAGTCGCAGGTTTGAAGACGATTCTGACGTGCCAGAGGGATGCGATGTGCCGGATATTGCAGCGCAGCTGCTTGAGCAGATCAAGAACGGCACCATTGATATCGCTTTTGGAGGAGGGCAGCGCCATATGCTGCCTGAAACCAAAAAGACCATCGAGGGCACTGCTGGAAATCGCAAGGATGGACGCAACCTGATTGAGGAAGCCAAGGCGTTTGGTGCATCTTATGCTTGGAATGAGGCTTCCTTTAATGATCTATCTCCGTCTGGAGATAAACCTGTCCTTGGCGTCTTCGCAGCAAACCATATGCAGTATGAGTATGACCGGAAAGATCAGCCCTCCCTGGCCGAAATGGTGAAATGGACCATCGAAGTGTTGCAGGATAATGAAAACGGCTTCTATCTCACGGTAGAAGGTGGTCGTGTCGATCACGCCAATCATGCCGGAAATCTCTATCGTGCCCTCACAGACGGTGTCGCATTTGCGGACGCTGTCGCCATGGCCAAAGAAATGACCAGCGATCAGGACACCCTGATCATCGTCACTGCGGATCATGCCCATACTTTGTCGTTCAACGGCTATTGCGGACGCGGTACGCCGATCAACGGGCTGTGCATGGGCATCGACAACAACGGTGTCAAACACACCAATGAAATGCACCTGATGCTGGATGGAAAACCATACTCTGTCGCCAGCTATCTCAATGGTCCCGGCTCAATTCTCACAGAAGAAAACAACTGGTTCGGCACCCGTTCAGTGTTGTCACAGGAAGAGGCAACTGACCCTGATTTCAAACAGCAATCCTTGCTTCCAACGCCCTCAGAAACCCATTCGGGAGAAGATGTTGCGGTTTATGCAAGAGGTCCATGGGCGCACTTGTTTGATGGCACAATCGAGCAGAATTACATCTTCAATGTCATGAACTACGCTGCAAACGCCAAAAACCGCTAGCATGATAATGAAGTGTTGACGTGATGCTTGGTTGTAACATGTAAGCGGCGATCGATAACCTCAGCCTGAACTCGCGGAATTTTATCGGGGGTTCAGACCAGTTTTGCCTCGAAATGCACACTGACCTGACGTAGGTTTCGGGCTTATTTGATAACTGTGAGTTCCGATGATTGAGTTCGAAAAGAATTTGGAAGCAGCGCTGAAAGCGCATGATCAGAGTGACGATGCCAGCCACGACCTCTACCATGCGCGCCGCGTAAAACTGGCAGCGCTGGACATCGCTCAGCGTCGCGGTGAGGGCGATGAGGAAGTGCTGATCGCAGCTGCCTACTTGCATGATCTGGTCAATGTCCCCAAGAACTCACCGGACCGTGCAAAGGCTTCCAAACTGTCAGCTTACGCGGCTGAACCGATCCTGATTGTGCTGGGTGTTTCTGCAGCAAAAATCGAGAAGATCAAGCACGCCATTGAAGCGCATAGCTTTTCAGCTGAAATCGAGCCGCAAACGATTGAGGCCAAGATCCTGCAGGACGCAGATCGTCTGGAGTCCCTCGGCGCAATCGGCATTGCCCGCACTTTCTATATCGCCAAAACCATGAACTCTAACCTGTTCCATGGTGGCGACCTGTTCGCCAGCGACCGTGATCTCGACGACAAGACATTCGGCGTTGATCATTTCGCCCTCAAACTGCTCAAACTGCACAAAACCATGCAAACCAAGGAAGGCCGTGAAGTCGCGCGCGAACGCACCGACTACATGATCGGTTTCCTGAAACAACTGGCCGCAGAAACAGGTTTTACCTATCCGGAAGGCGATGACCTCTGGATCGAAGAGGAAGCACCGAAAGTCGCGTCCTGAGAACTCAGTCCTGATAGGATTTGAGAGCTGGGAATGTGATGTCTGGGTCCTGGATGGTCTGTTCAAACGGGCCGTCCGGGTGCAACATCGTCTTCAGCAGATTTGCTCCCAGCAAAGCACCGGCCTGCCGAATATCCTCGCTGATATTGTCGATCTGTGGATCAATCTGATGCAGCGTTTGTGAGCTTGATTTCACAACCGCATCAAAATCCCGCCCACGCTCTTTACCTGCCTGCCGATACCCGTTCGCAATCGCGAGGAAAGAGGTCTCACCGGGGCAGATAAATCCATCCGGTGCATCGCTGGTTCCAGCAATCGTCTGTGCCCATTCAAAGATCTCCGGCATATCTGAATCAAGATTGATGCCTTCAGGAATGTAGCACTGCAAACCTTCTTGCCGAATAGCCCGCATATACCCGTAATTCAGATGTTGATAGAACGTGAAATGGTTGGGCGGTAGAATAACGCAAATCCTGCGCCGCCCTTTTTGCATCAACCGCAAGACAGATTCGTAAGCGAACTTCTCGTTGTCATAATCCACATATGAGTGTTGATAGCCGAATTCAGTTCGCCCATGTGTGGTGAACGGAAAGCTGCGTTCCCGCAAAAAACGCACCCGCTCATCAAAAGGCCGCGTTCTCGAAAAGATGATTCCGTCAGCCAGTTTGTTGCGCACAATGTATTCGACAGGCTCAATCGGATCACCGCCAAGGAACTGCGGTGTCACATTAAGATGGTAGTCAGTCCCAGCCAATGCATGAGCCACACCTGTGATCAGCGAGTTCCCAAACCCCAGAATCTCGTTATGAGGGTCAAGAATCAGTGAGATTACTTTAGTCTTTCCGGTGCGTAATCTTTGCGCCGCGCGGTCCGGAACATAGCCGATTTCTTCAGCAACTTTACTTACGCGCAGCCGGGTTGCCTGTGCAATCTTTTCATCACCCTGAAGTGCCCGCGAGACAGTTGTCACCGCAAGGCCGGTGATCTCCGCAATTGTCTTCTGCGTAGGTTTCGAGGTGGTATGAGTGGAGGAATTTGGCGGTTTTTGTGTCGACATGTGAAGCCAGTTACCTCCCGTAAAACAGTTAGATCTTCGTTATAACGATACAACAAAATAGGTGAGTATCATTTCATACAAAAAAGATCATTCAAGTCAATGGGTTCACTTTTTGCATTGACAGATCCGATATTTGTAACGTTATAAGTACTATGTTAGTCGTATTTTTGTGTAGAAATTTTAAGTTGTGATCGGGAGGCAACACATGCACAAACTACTAGTAAAAACCACATCGGCTCTGGCTCTGTTGGCAGCAACAGCTGCTCCATCTTTGGCAGCAGACGTGGAAGTCCTGCATTGGTGGACAGCAGGTGGCGAGGCAGCTGCACTTAACGTTCTTAAGCAGGATCTGGAAACTCAGGGCATTGGCTGGGCAGATATGCCTGTTGCTGGTGGCGGCGGCGAAAGCGCAATGACTGTTTTGCGTGCACGCGTAACCGCTGGCAACGCACCAACCGCTGTTCAGATGCTTGGTTTCGACATTCAGGACTGGGCAAAAGAAGGCGCTCTGGCAGACCTTAACGCTGTTGCAGCGAAAGAAGGCTGGGACGAAGTTGTACCTGCAGCACTTCAACGCTTTGCAAAGTACGATGGCAAGTGGATTGCTGCGCCAGTAAACGTACACTCCACCAACTGGGTATGGGCAAACAAAGCAGTGCTGGACGCAAACGGCATTGCAACTCCAACCACTTGGGAAGAGTTCACCGCAGCACTTGAGAAGCTGAAAGCAGCTGGCGTAACGCCGCTCGCACACGGCGGTCAGGCTTGGCAGGATGCAACTCTGTTTGATGCAATCGTCATGGCCACCGGTGGCGCAGACTTCTATAAAGCTGCCTTCATTGATCTGGACGAAGCTGCTCTTGGTTCCGACACCATGAAGGAAGCGTTTGATCGCATGTCCGTTCTGCGTGCAAACGTAGACGACAACTTCTCTGGTCGTGACTGGAACCTTGCAACTGCAATGGTCATCAACGGTGAAGCTGGCTTCCAGATGATGGGTGACTGGGCAAAAGGTGAGTTCCTCGGTGCTGGCAAAAAACCGGGCGAAGACTTCCTCTGCTTCCGTTTCCCTGGCACTCAGGACAAGGTAACCTTCAACGCTGACCAGTTCGCTATGTTCGATCAGGGCGGTGAAGTGTCTAAAGAGCAGGCTGCCCTTGCAAGCGCAATCCTGTCTCCTGCCTTCCAGTCTGCATTCAACGTGGTGAAGGGCTCCGTTCCTGCACGCACAGACGTTTCCGACGAAGCGTTTGATGCATGTGCAAAACAGGGCATGAAAGATCTGGCTGCAGCTGCTGCAAGCGGCAATCTTTATGGTTCCATGGCACACGGTCACTCTGCACCAGCATCTGTTAAAAACGCCATTTATGACGTTGTAACAGCACACTTTAACGGTGAGTTCGATTCCGCTACCGCTGTTGATGAGCTGGTAGACGCTGTCTCCATCGCTAAGTAATTTTAAGTGGGGCCGACGATGTGTTGGCCCCATTTTTCCTAAAACAACATAGAATCTGGGGGCAGGGATCATGGTCGATCAGACCAACTCATCCGTTGCCATGGCCGCTGACTATGCGACGCCAACGGCAGTAAAACCGGACCTGCGGACAAGACTCCAAAATCTCATTCCCAAACTGGTGTTATCACCCTCGTTGGCTTTGATCTTGGTCTTTGTCTATGGATTTATCATTTTCTCCGTATACCTTTCCTTCACAGGAAGCCGTATTCTGCCAGTCTATGACTGGGTCGGACTGGAGAACTATGAAAAGCTGTTCCGGCTACGGCATTGGTCCATTGCCATCAAAAACCTTGGCATTTTTGCAGGTTTGTATATCGCAATCTGTACAGCCATCGGCTTGAGCCTTGCGATTTTTCTGGACCAGAAGATCCGCGGAGAAGGCTTCTTGCGTCCAATCTTCCTGTATCCGATGGCACTCAGCTTCATCGTAACGGGAACAGCATGGAAGTGGTTTCTCGATCCGGGCATCGGCCTTGAGCACACAATGCACTTATGGGGCTGGGAGAGCTTCGAGTTTAACTGGATCAAGGACCGTAACTTCGCCATCTACACGGTTGTGATTGCAGCTGTCTGGCAAACAAGTGGCTTCGTTATGGCCATGTTCCTGGCCGGACTGCGTGGCATCGACAACGAAATCCTGAAGGCCGCACAAATCGACGGGGCATCCAACTGGAACATGTATCGCCGGATCATTATCCCGCAACTGCGTCCAGCCTTCCTGTCTGCTTTCGTGATCCTGTCTCACCTTGCCATTAAGTCCTACGATCTTGTCGTGGCATTGACGGGCGGTGGACCGGGTAGAGCGACGGAAGTACCGGCGACCTTCATGTATTCCTACACCTTTACCCGCAACCAGATGGGCATTGGCGCCAGCTCCGCTGTTATCATGCTCATGACCATCGCTGCGATTATGGTGCCTTACCTTTATGCCGAACTGCGGGAGAAAAAATAATGTCCGTAGCCTCGACAGATAATGCCATCAGCACAGGGCGCATCACCCGTGCATTCATTTACCTGATGCTGATCCTGTTCGCGACATTCTACCTGTTGCCGTTTGGCATTATGGTACTCAACTCCGTTAAGCCTCTTTCAGAGATCACTGGCGGAAATATGATGTCACTGCCTCAGGTCTTCACGCTGGAACCCTGGTTTAAAGCCTGGAACAGCGCACAGATTGGCGTAGAGCCAACAGGTCTGAAGCCGTACTTCTGGAACTCCCTCAAAATGGTGTTCCCGGCAGTCACGATCTCAACCGTTCTGGGTGCTTTGAACGGTTACGTGCTGACCAAGTGGCGCTTTAAGGGTGATACCATTCTGTTCGGTCTGATGCTGTTTGCCTGCTTCATTCCATTCCAGATCGTTTTGATCCCAATGGCGCGTGTGCTTGGCTTCCTCGGCATTGCAGGGTCAACACCAGGTCTGGTGCTGGTGCATGTGGTTTACGGCCTCGGCTTCACCACGCTGTACTTCAGGAACTACTATCAGGTGTTCCCGACAGAGCTGATCCGCGCAGCTCAGATTGATGGGGCAGGGTTCTTCCGCATCTTCTGGCGCATCATGCTGCCAAGTTCCGGTCCAATCATTGTTGTCTCTGTCATCTGGCAGTTCACCAACATCTGGAACGACTTCCTGTTCGGTGCCTCGTTTGCTGATCTGGACAGCCAGCCAATGACGGTTGCGCTGAACAACCTCGTCAGTTCGTCAACGGGCGTCAAAGAATATAACGTTCATTTTGCCGGAGCGATCCTCGCCGCATTGCCGACACTGCTCGTGTACATCGTGGCTGGCCGCTACTTCGTAAGAGGCCTGATGGCCGGATCGGTGAAGGGATAAGACCTATGAGCTTTCTGAAAATCAACAATGCGACCAAGTCTTACGGCTCAACCAAGGTGCTTCACAACATCGATATCGACGTGCAGGAAGGGGAATTCCTCGTGCTCGTCGGGCCGTCCGGTTGCGGAAAATCCACTCTGCTCAACATGATTGCCGGTCTGGAGGATATCACCTCCGGCACCATCGCTATCAAAGGGCAGACCATGAACGGGGTTCACCCGTCCAAGCGCAACATCGCAATGGTGTTCCAGTCCTATGCTTTGTACCCGAACATGACGGTCGGTCAGAACATCACGTTCGGTCTGGAAATGCATGGCGTTGCCAGGCCTGCGCGCGAAAAGGCAATGAGCGACGTTGCAGAGATGCTGCAGATCAAACCTCTGTTGGGCCGCAAACCGGGCCAGCTCTCTGGCGGTCAGCGCCAGCGTGTGGCCATGGGCCGTGCATTGGTGCGTGATCCGGATGTGTTCCTGTTTGATGAGCCGCTCTCCAACCTTGATGCGAAACTGCGCGTTGATATGCGCACGGAGATCAAGAAGCTGCACCAGAAGCTTGGAACAACCATTGTTTACGTGACACACGATCAGATTGAGGCAATGACGCTGTCCACGCGCATTGCTGTCATGAACGGCGGGTACGTACAGCAGTTGGGAACGCCAAAAGAGATCTATGACAACCCGGCAAACCTGTTTGTCGCGAGCTTCATGGGTTCTCCAAGCATGAACCTTGTTCCAGCTAAGGTTGTTGCTAACGGTGATGGCATCTTCGCGCAGCTTCCAACGGGCCTCAGTGATCAGGTGAACCTCAAGTTTTCCAATCCGACCGAAGCGCTGAAAGGCTTTGATCAGAAGGAAATCGTGCTGGGCATCCGTCCAGAAGCGATTACTGACCCTGAAGGGGCTGACCGCAAGGCAAACCACATCGAGCAGATCATAAACCGCGTCATCGTAACGGAGCCAGCTGGTTCTGATACCTACGTGATGTCATCTCTCGGCGGCAAAGACTGCAACGCGCGCATGCGTGCGGATGCACAGGTCGTTGCCGGGCAGGACGTGCCATTCGCGATCAATATGGACAAAGCCATCCCGTTTGATCCTTCCTCAGAAATGCGCATCGCGTAAGTCTCGGGAATGCAGAATTCTGAAAGCCGGGGTGGAAACACTCCGGCTTTTTTGCATCAGCGTTCCAGCTCTGCAATCTTCTCATTCATCAGAGCGTGCCATTCAGGCTGGGTGACCTCAATAATCTCATAGTTCCCCATGGCGACACTACAAAAGATCACATCTACCGGCAGGTCCCGCAGGTTTTTCAGTGAGGTGACGAGCTCTTGCTTGTTGCCGCCATCACTGGACATGACCAGTGTTTTGAAACGGCCATTGTCCAGATAGATCGTGTCACCGGTAAACAGATAATTCTTGCCAGTGGGGGAGGGGTAATAGAAGCACAGGTTGTTATCCGTATGCCCCGGAGTGTAAATTGCCTGAAATCCGTCAGAGCCCACAAATGGCCCTGAACCCCTTAAAAGCAAATCTGGCTGGACATCTCCTCTAAAGAACTTCTGAATGTTTTCATGTCCGATCAGCGTTGCACCAAGAACGAACTTCAGCTCGCTCAAACCCTCAGTGATCTCGTGATTGTGCGTGAGGTAATGCTCATTGACTCCACCTAACTCGCGCAACTGCGCCGCCTCATCCAAATTCTCAAAGGCTGAGATAAGGATGTTTCTGGCTGGCGTTTTTAAAAAATATGCATGCGAGAGGAGCGTTCCGAACCGCTTTTCGAGCGGGACTTGCCACAGGTCCGCGTAAATAGTGTTCATCTGCCATTCCTTATTGGGTCTTGATTACTGTCATGATCTCTTCTAATTCCTCAAGTAATGTTGAGGTCAAGGCGAAAAATAGAGGAATGGCAATGGTCTCCTTGCAAGGATTAACCGTCGGGCAGGTCGCAGAGCGCAGTGGCATTGCAGTCTCTGCTGTTCATTTCTATGAAGAAAAGGGGCTCATCAACTCCTGGCGCAACAACGCAAACCATAGAAGATACTCCGCAGCCGTCCTGCGTAAGATCGCCGTGATCAAGGCCGCGCAAAAGCTGGGCGTGTCTCTTAAGGAAATCAAAGCGGCCATGGATCAACTGCCCAACGAGAAGAAGATCTCGGCAGCGGATTGGGCCAAACTTTCCACGTGGTGGCAGCAGGATCTTGACAACCGCATTGCAGAACTTCAGGACCTGAGAGCAGGCCTTGATGAGTGCATCGGCTGCGGTTGTCTCTCCCTGACCGACTGCCATCTCCTTAATCCTGAAGACAAACTCAGCAGTGATGGAGCAGGCGCCCACTTACTCGGGTGGCGTCGGAAAATGCCGGTAGAAGAACACTGACTCAGCGGCATCAGACATGTGCAGTCATGAGCTGAATCTGATTCAGAACTTTAACTGCGAAAAATTACAGCAGGGCAGTCCCCACACTCATCCCACCGCAGACAAACAGCGTCTGCCCTGTGATGAAGCTGGACTTGGGATCAGCAAAGAACATAAAGGCATTGGTGATGTCCTCCACCGTGCCGATGCGGCCAACAGGAATGCCATCCGCCAGCTTTTGCTCCTGTTCACTGCCCTTTGGGATAATGCCCCAGAAGTTGTCTGTTTTCACCGGACCCGGCGCCACCACATTCACCGTAATCTGATGTTGCGCCAATTCCAGCGCCCACGTCCGCGCCATGCCAATCATACCAGCCTTGGAGGCACTATACGCCGTCCGTGTCTTTGCTCCCAAAGCAGCACGGGAGCCGTTAAACAGTACGCGCCCGAACTGATTGGCCTTCATGCTCGGCAAGAAGGCTTTGAGCAGCGTCAGCGCTGACCCGAGATGAAGCTGGGCAAGTCCCGTAATGTCGTCAGGCTCAGTCTCTTCAATCAAATTAGGAAAGATCAGCCCCGCATTGTGAATGAGATGTGTGACTTCATGCTCACCTGCAATCGCCTCAGCCGCAGCACTCACTTGCGCCTGATCCAGCAAGTCAGTTTGATGAAAATGCAGCTTCGGGTGCTCAAACTCAGGCTCGTGGCGCGACAGGCAGATAACCGTGTAACCAGCCTCCAGCATTTCATGAACCAAAGCAGCCCCAATGCCCTTGTTGCCGCCTGTGATGACCGCTGTGAATTCCTCTGACATCAACGGCCTCCCTTCGGCACCAGCGCCAGAACGCGCAGCGGGCTACCTGTCCCGTTTTTAATCTTCAACGGGGCACATAAGATCATGGCACCCGTGGCGGGTAACTGGTCCAGATTACACATGCATTGCAATCCATACTTGCCAGCTCCGTGCAGATAAAAATGCGCCGGATAGGGAGGCGTATAATGCACACCTTGGCCCGCATCCGTCCCCACAGTCTCAGTCCCAAACCCGCGAATACTGCGTTCCTCAATCAAAAACCGAATTGCGTCCGGTGTCGGTCCGGGAGAATGCGGCCCGTCATCGCGCATATTCAGATAAGCCGCACCACGGCGCTTGCTCCAGTCCGTGCGCATAAACACCCAGCTGTCCGCTGGAATCTGCCCATGTTCAGCTTCCCACCCGGCAATGATCTCAGGCGTCAGCTCAAAATCATCATCCTGTGCAGACCCTTCAGAACAATCAATCACCACCACTGGCCCGACAAAGTGTTCAGGGGGAATGGAGTCCACCGTGTTGTTGGGTAAATCCCTGCCGGAAATCCAATGGATCGGCGCATCAAAGTGCGTGCCTGTGTGTTCAGAGCAAGTGAAGGTGTTCCACTTCCACGCTGGACCGCGATGATCATAGGCGGAGATCTCTTCCATGCGAAAGCGCGCGCACTGCCCAAACTCGGGTGGCAGCACGATCACCGGAAAGTCCGGATCAAGCGTATGCGTCAGGTCCACCACTTCCACATCACCGGAAAGCAAAGCAGAGCTCAGCAGCTCAACCGGGTTCACCAGTTTCTCTTTCAAGGCTTCCATGGTCACAGTGCCTCCAGACTTGTCATTTCTTTTTCAAGCACCTTCGGGCTCTCCATGAACTTGCGCCGGATGTCCTTGGCAATGTCACCCACATACACATCCTCCAGCCCTGCTTGCAGAGCTTTCACCAGCTCCCGCGCCAACGCACCCGCAGGCACCTTGGGCGGAGGCAAAGGCTGATGCCATTCATCCTCTGTCGGCCCGCAATACACATTCACCACCCGCACACCAGAGGACGCCATTTCCGCCCGCAAACATTGTGAGAGCGAATGCGCGGCTGCATTGGAGGCTGAAAAGCTGCCAAAGCCGGGGGTGCTGACCAGCGAGTAGACGGAGAGTACGTTCACCCACGCCACAGCACTGTTCACCCCATCCGCACTGCGTCCGGCCATGGCAGGGGCAAAGGCCTGCGCAAGCCGCATCATGCCGAAATAGTTGACCTGCATCTCATCCATAGCAAAGCCCACGTCCCCACGACCCTGAATACCACCGGGCCGCACAAAGCGGGCATTGTTGATCAAAATATCGACCTTGCCACCAAACTCGCCGGCAAGTTCTTGAACGGAGGAAGTGTCAGTCACATCTAAAGAAACCAGCTCAACACCCTGAAGAGACTCAAGTTTGGCGCGGTCAGGGTAAGGTCGCCAACTCTCAGCCTCTCCAACAAACACCGCAGAAGCTCCAGCCTCCAGCAGGCTCTTTGCCAGAGCATACGCATTCGGATTGCGTGCATCTGTGATCAGAATGCGCCGGAATTTCGGATCACACGTCAATTCACGAAGCTGCATATCATCCTCCTGCAACTGGGCTCTTTCCATGGGCAAGGCAAGCAAAACACTTTGTCCGGATTTATCGAGCCGATTAATCAGCTGCACCTCATCCCCCACTGCTACCTCACTGTGAAGGTGACACATAACGGAGGGGCCAATCTCCAGATGCACCGTCCCAAGCCGCCATGGTGTCCGCTCACGGAAATACGTGTTGGTGCTTGTACGCACAGTAGACGTTGCAATCAGCTTTCCGCGCGAAGACACATCCTGCCAGACGAGCCGATCAGACAGACAACAACTGCAAGCATCCCGTGCAGGGTATTGAACAGACCAACAATCTGGCTCAGCACAGACCTGCAGCATAAACCGCCCCTCAGCGGCAGCTGCGGCCATGAACAGGGCAGATCGACTACGATAATGAGAAGGCAATGTGGGCACACGGGTGCGCACCTGCGGGTTCTTTTTGGGTGGTTTTTGAAGCGGTGTCACCATCAGCTCACCCCTTCTAAAATCGCCGCACTGGTGCACACGCCACGGTCGTAATTGATCACCCCAAAGCCGGAAACCAAAGCCCGCTTGGCATCCGCCACCTGCGTTGCCCCAGCCGTGCCCGTCACCTGCCGGATGGCCTCAACAAGCCCAATGAACCCGCCAGCAGCCCCGGCCTGACCAGCAGACAGTTGCCCGCCGGAGGTGTTGTGCGGAAAGTCACCGGAAACGGTTAGGTCCTTATCCGCAATAAACCGGGCCGCTTCGCCTTTTGCGCAAAATCCCAGATCTTCCAGCTGCATCATCACGATGACCGGATAATCATCATAAGTCTGCAACAGGTCCACGTTTTCCGGCCCATGGCCCGCCATCCCGTAAAGCTCATCAATATCCATCTCCCATCCGCCGCGCATCTGGATTGGGTCTTCTGCAAAAGCGTTGTGCCGCTCAATGGTCGCGCTGATATGCGCATGCGGAATCCCAGAGGCGACTGCATCTTCTTCGCGCATCACCAGAAAAGCCTCAGCACCAGCAACAGGCATCACGCAGTCAAACAGGGTAATTGGATCACTGATCTCACGCCCTGCCAGATAAGCCTCCATAGTCAGTGGCTTCTTCATCACCGCATTCTCATTGCGCAAAGCATTGTCCCGCTGAGAAACGCAGATCCGGCCAAAATCTTCTCGGTCCACGCCAAACTCACGCATGTAATAGTCAGTCAGCAGCGCAAAACAGGCATTCGGCCCGCCAGCGCCATAAGGGTAAGAGGCATCCTGCGCGAACCGTGAAAAGCTGGAGAGCATGCGCCGGAAACTGTCCACGTGGTTGGTATCCCCCGCAACGCAAGCCACCACAGAGGCATCCCCGCATTGCACCGCCCGCGCAGCCCGGCGCAGCGCGCTTGGGCCACTGGCACCGCCCTGCGGAATATGATCCAACCAACGCGGAACCAATCCCAGATGCTGGGTCAAGCCAACAGCCGTATCAGGAAACAGCGAGAAACTGGCGACAGAAAACCCGTCAATATCGCGTGGTGTAAGACCGGCAGATTTGATCGACTTTCGCAGCGCCTTGGCAATCCACCAATGCGCAGTCTCGGTAGAGTAACGTTCATAAGGAGTGCTGGCAGGGGCTGCCACCACAACCCCGTCATACCCCATGCGTTTGCGTGGCTTGATCATGAAACCAACTGCCTCCGCTTCAAATGGATGGTGTCGAACGCCTCTGATGCTTCAAGCAGTTCAAGTGCCATCTGCTTTTGGGCTGCCCGCTGGATCTTCTGCGTGCCGGTCAGCTTTAAAGAGCTGCAAAATGCGATGTAGCCAGGCACCTTGTAATAGGCCATGCGTTCCAACCCCCAGCGCACAATCGCTTCTGCGGCGTCCTTCGTCTTCTCGCCGCGCCAGACGATAGAGGCAAACACCTCATCCCCGCGAATGGCATCTGGGACAGGACAAACAGCAACTGCCTCAATGTCCGGATGCTGCATCAAAACGGATTCCACATCCACCGCGGCAATGTTCTCGCCACTTCGCCGGATCACGTTCTTCTTGCGGTCCACGAAGAAGAAGTCACCATCCTCATTCCGCCGAACAATATCGCCCGTATGAAACCAGTTGGCTTTCCATGCCTCATTGGTCGCTGCTTCGTCCTTGAAGTAATGGGAGAAGAACCCGATACGCGGATCATCGCCCTTGCGCCGCACCAGCAACTCACCGGGGTCGGTTCCTGTAACAGGCACACCGTCATCACCCATGATGCACACATCCATCTCAGGTCCGGGCTTACCAAGGCAGTTCATGCCGCGCTTACGAGGCTCCTGATTGGCAGCAATCACAGATCCTGCACCGGTTTCCGTCATGGCCCACGCTTCCACCAGAGGAATTCCAAAGCGCTCCTCAAACGGAACATGCAGCTTTGCATCAATACCCGCCCCAAAGCCAAAGTGAACCGAATGGGCTTTGTCTTCTGGCGCTTCTGGCAGACCCATCAGGATCGATGGCATAACGCCCAGATAATGCAGGCAGGTTGCTCCACTATCCCGCACATTCTGCCACCAGGAACGCGGGTGGAAGCGGTCCAGAACTGTCAGGCACCCACCAACAGCAATCATCGCCATGGCAGAATATGCCATCGCATTCATATGGAAGATGGGCAGCGGCGTAATCATCCGCTCGCCATCGCCCTTCAGCGCACACGTGCCACCTGCATTGGCGTACCAATGCCCCGCTTCCAGAAAGTAGCGGTTAGCCAGCACACAGCCTTTCGGGCTCCCGGTGGTGCCAGAGGTATAAAGCATCGCCGCAGGGTCTTCTTGCGCAGGCGTGTAGACCTCATCCGAAGGCGTGCGCACAACGGGCAGGGCATCATCCAGTGTGGCACAGGCAAAACCTAGCCCGCTCTCACGCGCTGCCTGTTCCATATCCGCTTTGCGCTCACACGTTGAAATAGCCAGAACAGGCTCTGCATGTCTGCCGATGTATTCAAGCTCAGAGCTTTGCAGGTCAGGATTGATCGGAACAATCACCACACCAAGCGCGTTGAGGGCCAGCCAATGCAGAAAGAAGGCAGGGCGGTTCTCAAGCAGAACCAGAACACGGTCTCCTGCTTGAAGGCCAGCTTGCCGATAGCGCGTCACCGCACCCTGCGCCTGAGCCAATGCTTCTGCGTAGGAGGTCTCTCCAGCCTCAATGCCGTAAAGCTCGGCAGTCTCAGCCAACACATTCACAAACGGACGGTCTGGCCACTTTTCAGCAGTGGCGCAAAATGCATCGAAAACAGATTTATGTTCAATCATTCAAACAACCTGTTTTCTCAAATGAACAGCTGGATGTTGCCAAAGGCAGCATCACAGTTGAGCAGATCAACCCGCTTCAGTTTAATTTTCAGCTCGTCCTCCACCATCTCAAAATGATGGTGCACGGTGGCTGCCAGCAAGAACTGGTCATCGAGCCGCGTCTCCACATAATGAACGGCAGTGCGGGTGATAAACTGGCCCGCCTTCGGATCAAAAGCCTCGATGCTTGGACGGTTTAAAACATGAGAGCAGCGGCTTTTGGGTTTTTGCGAAAAAGTGCGCAGGCCATTGAGGCGCTCAACACGAAGCTTCCGCAAAAAGGCATCCTCATACATAAGCGAGGTCATGTTTTTTGGATTGTCCTGCTGATAATCCAGCGGCATCCAGTAGTAGCTGTCAGAGCCCCAAAGCTCCAGCCACTCATCAAAGCGGCCTTCATCAATCACCCGGGCTTCATGGTAGACAAAGTCGATCAGGTCATCACGCGTCGGTAAGGTCACGAGCTTCGGCCTCCATGCTTGCAACAACAAACTTCTTCCAGGCATGGAACTGATTGCGCATCTGGCGTTCCGTTGTCCCGTTCTCAACGGCTTCTTCATCCAGGTTTTCGTCAGCATCATAAAGGCGCTGCACGTTCACCCATTCAAGCTCTTGAGAATGCAGGCCTTCCTGCGCACGCTCATACATCTCCAGATCATCGTGCCCAACAATGGAGGTTGGCGCGTTGATCAGGCGGTTGTACATGGCCGTGCGCTCAAGCAGCATGTCCGGTGCATCAACAAGGCGGAAGATATAGCTTTCAACCAGTGTCTTATTGGCGGCCAGTGGAATGAACACACGCAACTGCTGGATAGGGCCTTTGATCATGATGTTCGGAAAATAGACCGTGTTATGCCGGTTCTCACCCAAAATAGCCTTGGCACGTTCTTCGCCATAGGCCTCCACCATCATCTCCAGATAGCCCGGAATAGCAGAGTAATCCGAGTGAATGGAATGATGCACACCTGTATGACCATGACCATTCGGCCAGGTGCGAATACCCATATCCTCAAAGAACTCGTAGGGCGACATGAATGGCGCAATCACCTCCATCGCCATAGGCGTTTTGGTGTTCTCGTCCTTGTCTATGCTCTCCCAGATCTCAACCGCGGTGCCAGCGGAACTTTCATGAGCAACCATCGGGTGACAGGTGTCTGTCTGGTTATCGACCAGCATCTTCCAGTTGCAATTGTGCATGTAGCGCAGCGGCGGGCCAGCCACCTCCAGCTTACCAATCGGAGAGCGGTCCACCATATTGTCGAGAGAAGAGAGGGAGCCGCCGAAGTACTCCTCAAAGCTGATGCCCTCTTGGTTCATGCGCACAAAGATAAAGCCGCGGTAGTTCTTCACCGCACCCACAGGCGGCAGACCGCTTTGCCCAGCCTCGCTCTGCTCAAAACCGGTGTCTTTGTACCCTTTCTTCAGCGGGATCGCGAGCAGCTTGCCATTGGTGCGGAACGACCACGCATGGTAAGGACAGCGGAAAAACTTGCCCGTATTGCCTGTACGATCAATGACGATCTTGGTGCCTTTATGCGGGCAGCGATTGTGCAGCACGTACACTTCACCATCTGTATGTCGTGCCAGCACAATAGGCTGAGCAGCAACATTGGTCGCAAAATAATCACCAGCATTGGGCACCTGACTGTCATGCCCCACATAAACCCATGTGGAGGCGAACAGATGCTTCATTTCTAAGGCAAACACTTCATCGTCGATATACAAATCACGATGAACCTCAGCAGGGCGCACAAGGTCTGCCACCGCCTGCGGGTTATCTTTGTATTTCATGGTCATAAGCTCCCCTCCCAAAAAGCTTAGAGCGCATACTGACCGGAGCTAAAAATGCGTCCCTCCGGCAAATACGCGAAATTATCTTTTACAAATCCAGCACCAATCGTTTGGACTTGGCGCGCGATACGCAAATATGCATCACGTCACCAGCCGCTTTCTCATCATCACTCAGCACCACGTCCCGGTGGTCTGGCTCACCCTCAAGCACGTCCACCTGACAAATCCCGCAGTCCCCGCGCTGGCAATCGTAAACAAGGTCCACTCCGCCGTCTTCCAGCACATCCACGATGGATTTATCCTGTGGCACCCAAAACACCTCGCCAGAGGATTTCACCTCCACCTCAAACCCGCCGCTGACATCATCGCCTGAAGATGCAGGGCTAGCAAACAGTTCAAAGTGGATCTGCTCTTTGCCAAAGCCAGCAGTCAGCGCCGTCTCGCGCACGGCCTCAATCATTCCCTTCGGACCACATACATAGATATGGCTGCGAGTATCGAGCGTTGGAATGAGAGCGCCTAGATCCAGACAGCGCTCAGGATCGTCATCGCTATGGATGTTCAAAGCATCACCGCAGAGTTCCGCAAGCTCATCCCTGAATGCCATCCCCTCCAGCGTGCGGCCAGAGTAGTGCAGGGCATAGGCTTTGCCCGCGCGCTTCAACGCAGCAGCCATGCTGATGATCGGCGTCACGCCAATGCCGCCTGCAATCAGAACAACCGGTCTGTCGTCTTCAATCAGCGGAAAATCGTTCTTTGGCACGTCAACCTGAACAGCATCGCCCACCTGCAAAGAATGCATGTAAGCCGAACCGCCACTTCCGTCTTGCTCCAAAAGTATACCGAGCATGTATCGCTGATTCTCGTAGGGTAAGTTTTCACCAAAATCGATCAGAGAATATTGACGAGAAGAGCCATCCTTAAGTTGAACTGCGATATGTGCACCAGCTTCAAATTGCGGAAGCTGCGCATTATCTTCGGCTTTGAGAACAAACTGTTTGATTTTTGGGGCGGCCGTCCGAACCCCCTCAATAATAAGTGTTTTCATGCTTTTTGGCGTCCTCCCTCAGAGCCAAAACAAGGAGAGTCTCCTCTCGCATAAATGAGGAATATAATATGCGATATCATATAAAACAATGTCAATGCATGAACTGGAAATAGTTTCCGTTTCATATTTGTGCTTGATTAACCCACGGTATGTGTGCACATTTTTCTCATTCATCCTGTATTCTCTGGGGAGGGAGAACATGAATAAGAAACTCAAGATATTTGCAGCTGCAACTATTACCACGCTCTCTGTCAGCGCATCTGCCATGGCGCAGGAAACCGTATTGCGCATGTCCAGCTGGCTGCCGCCGGCACACCCGATCGTAAAAGGCATGATGGTGCCTTGGGCGGCCAAAGTGAAGGAAGTCACAGAGGGACGCGTCTCTGTGCAAATCCTCGACGCACCGCTCGGCCCGCCACCAGCGCACTTTGACCTCGCCGCAAACGGGATTGCGGATCTCACCTACGGCGTGCACGGTTACACACCGGGCCGCTTTAAACTCACACAGATTGCAGAACTGCCTTTCCTTGCAACGGACGCCACCAGCCTGTCCGTTGCTTACTGGCGTCTCTATGAAAGCACGCTGGCAAAAGCCAACGAGCACCGCGGCTCAAAGGTTCTGGGCGTCTTCACCCACGGTCCCGGCCTGCTTTACACAACCGACCGTGCCGTCTCACCTTTGAGCGAGCTGAAAGGCGCAAAGATCCGCGTCGCTGGCAGCATCACCAACCAACTGGTACAGGCTATGGACATGGTGGCCATTCAGGCACCAGCACCGCAGTCCTATGAGATCCTGTCCGGCGGCATTGCTGACGGCATCGTGTTCCCGACTGAATCCATCCCGTTCTTCAAGCTGGATGGCTTGCTCAGCAACGGCCTGCGCGTAGAAGGTGGACTTTACAACGTCTCCTTCTTCTTCATCGCCAACAACGCCAAGTTCTCCAGCTTGTCAGAAGCGGATCAGAAAGCCATTGAGGCCATCTCTGGCGAAGCCTTCTCCCGTCTTGCTGGTGCCGCATGGAATGCTGCGGATGCATGGGGGCTGGAGCAGATGGAAGGCAAAGTGACCATTCACGATGCCACCGCAGAAGAGCGTGCTCAGCTGGAAGAAGCCACCCGTCCAATGTTTGACGGTGTTGCCAAATCCTACGGCGAAAAAGGCATCGACTTTGAAGTTGCCATGGACATGCTCCAAAAAGAAGTTGCAGCGGTTGCCTCTGAAAAATGAGTGGTAATCTGGTTGATCTAGCAGCGCGCGCCCGACGAAAGCTTCGTTCGGGCGCCTCTGTTCTCTGCGGAATACTGCTTCTGGCGCTGGTCGCAGTAACGGTCATTGATGTGATTGGCCGTTACCTGTTTTCAAGCCCATTGCCCGGAGCGCCGGAATATACAGAACTGCTGCTCATGGCGGTGATCTTTACAGGCCTTCCAGCGGTGTGTCTGGATGACGGGCACATCACGGTTGACCTGTTCACCTCCAAGTTCAAAGGCGGAGTAGCCGCCCTGCAAATGTTCTTTTCGCGCATGTTTGTGGCTGTGGTCCTGTCCGTTGTGGCCTGGGAGCTCTGGCAACACGGAACGCAGCTTGCGAGTTATCAGGAAGTGACGGTGTATTTACGCATCCCTCTTGCTCCATTTGCAAAAGCAGCCGGTGTCATTTGTGCGTTTTGCGCATTCATCACATTTGTGCTTGCCGTTTTGAGAATTCCTAGAGGTGTTGGGGGCGGTTCCTGATGGAATGGTATCTGGGTCTTGCCATCCTGATGGCATTGATTTTTGTAGGCGTGCCGATTGCTTTTGCAATGGCAGCCGTTGGTTTTTTCGGAGTGGCCTCCATCATCGGCCTTCCTCCGGCCTTTCACCTTGTCGGACAGGTCTATTTTGACAGCGGTCGAAGCTACACCCTGTCGGTCGTGCCCCTGTTCCTGCTCATGGGCAATCTCATCGTCCAGTCTGGAATCGCCAGTGACATGTATACGGCGGCAAACGCATGGCTGAGACACCGTAAGGGCGGTCTGGCCATGGCAACCATTGTTGCCTGTGGCGGCTTTTCCTCGGTTTGTGGATCATCTCTGGCGACCACCGCAACCATGGCACGCGTCTCTCTGCCAGCCATGCGCCGGTTTGGGTATTCGGACCGCTTGGCAACATCTTCCATCGCAGCAGGCGGAACGCTGGGTATTTTGATTCCGCCCTCTGTCATTCTTGTCATCTACGGCATTCTCACGCAGCAAAACATCGGCGCACTGTTCCTGGCAGGCATTCTGCCGGGCCTCGTCGGCGTCATCGGCTATATGCTCGCCGTGCGCTTGTCGCTCTTCATGTTTAAGGAGGAGCTGGAAGTTCAGAGCAAGCTGCCACTGATAGAGCGGATCACCGCTCTGCGCGGTGTGTCATGGGCACTGCTTTTGTTCGTATGTGTACTGGGAGGCATCTATCTCGGCGTCTTCACAGCCACGGAAGCGGCTGGCATCGGAGCTGGTGGAGCGCTGGTTCTGACCGCAATGCGGGGCAAGCTGACTTATCGGGAGACGCTCAACACCTTATTCGAGACAGCCAAAACCACAGCTGTAATGTTCTTCATTCTGTTCGGGGCTCTCTATTTCCTGAACTATGTGAACATTTCCGGTCTGACGACGGACCTGCGCACATGGGTAAATGCCCTTGGCGTCGGGCCCTATGCCATTATCACCATGATTGTGCTGATCTATCTGGTGCTGGGGTGCCTGCTGGAAAGCCTGTCCATGGTCACACTTACAGTGCCGATTCTCTTTCCAATCGTCACAGGTCTTGGGTTTGACCCAATCTGGTTCGGCATCTTCGTCATTATCGTCACGGAAATGAGCTTCATCACGCCTCCAATTGGCATGAACGTGTTTGTTATGCGCTCAGTTGCGCCTGAGGTGCCGGTCGAAAAGATATTTGTCGGTGTAGTTCCATTTGTTGCTATGGATGTTGTGCGCTTGATCCTGCTAATTGCAGTTCCGGGACTCGCACTTATCATTCCGTACTCAATGTAGCGCGGCAAAAACAAAAGAAGAGGCTGGCCGGTGGACGCAGACCTGAATGAAATCGACACTCATGAAAAGGAAACCGGCTTTGTAGACGGTTACCTTTTGTATCTGCTGGCATCGGCAAGCCATCTGGCAAGCGGGCAGTTTCACGAAGAAATCCGGGGCGCAGGCGTACGCGTCCCGGAATGGCGCGTACTGGCGTGTCTTCGAGACAATGACGGCCAGATGGTCACTCAGTTGGCCCGCTTCGCTTTGATGGAGCAATCTCACCTCACTAAAACCATTGATCAGATGACAGAAAGAGGGCTGGTGACACGCCGCTCTGATGAAGCAGACCGCCGCCGTGTCCGCATCTTTTTGAGCGAGAAGGGCAGGGAACTCGCCGGTCAGCTCGTCACGCAGGCCAGTGCTCATGAAGAGCGGTTGATCCGTCAGCTTGGCATGAATGATATTACGCAGGTGAAAGGTTTTCTCTCTCGCATGATCGAGACTCTCGAAAACAATGAATGATCACATATTTACGCTATAATCTACAGGATTGCAGTTGATATAAATATGTAAATGCATATAATCACTTCAAGCTCTACGAGAGGTGGGGCTTGTTCAAAAAAGAAAGAGTGCACCACATGAACGAGATTCTCGGTGATCAAGCTCCCGAAACTGAACAGGACGGACAATACTCAAAACCTGTATCCACGCCGAGAACTCTGGGAGAGGTCGGGCTGGGCCATTTTGCGCCCTATCTGATGAACCGGATTATGGGCAGATACAACGAGAGTCTGCGCGAAAAACTGAGCAGATCAGGGTTGTCGGTCGCCAAAATGAGAGCACTTGCTGTGTTGTCAGTCGTGGACGGGCTGATGATCAACGAACTCTCGGTTTATTCGGTGATCGAACAATCGACTTTGAGCCGCACGCTGGACGCGATGGAAAAGGAAGGCCTGATCCACCGCAAGGCCAGCGAGCAGGACAACCGCGTGCGCCATATTTTTCTGACAGAGGCTGGACGGTCTGCCTTTGCTGAGATGTGGCCGCATATGCGCGACGAATACAGCACAATGTTCACTGGCGTCTCGCAAGCCGAGCATGACGCCTTTTTGGTGACACTACGCAAGGTGCTGGCAAACATACGAAAGCACGACTTCTAGGGCGCGTTTCTCTTCATTGAGTTCGCACCAACTGGATCTGTCATGCTTTCTGGGGAGAGAGAATGGCAGAAAGATCTTTTGTCAAAGAGGTCGAAAAACTTCGCGCAGGTGAGGGCGAAGTGTTCCGCGGTGAAGGCATTCTGGCCATCACCAAAGCACTGCTGGAAAATGGTGTTGGCTATGTTGGCGGCTATCAGGGCTCGCCCATCAGCCACCTCATGGATGTTCTGGCTGATGCGCAGGATATTCTTGGCGAGCTGGGCGTGCACTTTGAAGCCAGCGCCAGCGAGGCTGCCGCCGCCGCCATGCTGGCCGCGTCCGTTCACTATCCCATTCGCGGCGCAGTCACCTTCAAATCAACAGTCGGCACCAACGTTGCCTCTGACGCATTGGCAAACCTGTCGTCCGGCGGTGTCACCGGTGGTTCCCTTGTGATTGTCGGAGAAGATTACGGCGAAGGTTCTTCCATCATGCAGGAGCGCAGCCACGCCTTTGCAATGAAAAGCCAGATCTGGCTGCTCGATCCGCGTCCCAATCTGCCATCCATCGTCAAAGCTGTTGGCGATGGTTTTGAGCTATCCGAAGCCTCCAACACACCGGTTATGCTTCAGGTGCGCATCCGCAGCTGTCATGTCCATGGCGAGTTCACCACCAAAGACAACAAGCGCCCATCCATGAGTGTGGCAGAAGCGCTGGAGAACCCAAAGCGTGACCTGAACCGCATCGTCTTGCCCCCAGCCTCCTTCCTCCATGAACAGGAGAAAGTGACAAAGCGCTTGCCTGCCGCGTTGGATTATATTCAAACGCATAAACTGAACGAGCTGTTCGGCCCTCAGGGTCGCAATGTCGGGATTATCCTGCAAGGCGGTATGTATAACGGCGTCATCCGCGCATTACAGCGTTTGGGCCTTGCCGACATCAACGGCGAAACGCAAATCCCGCTCTACGTCATGAATGTAACCTATCCGCTTGTTCCAGCTGAAATCACCGAGTTCTGCCGCACCAAAGAGGCCGTGCTGGTGGTGGAAGAGGGCTATCCTGATTATCTGGAGCAAGCCGTCGGCGCCATGCTGCAAAAGGAAGGCCTCACCACCAAACTGGAAGGGAAAGGGCCATTCCCCGAAGCTGGTGAATATACCGGACAGGTGATGCTGGACAGCATCCAGACCTTCCTTGCAACCCACTGCGATGCGTTGCCCGGCAAAGGACGCGCACCAAACACACCTGGAGCCCTGCCAGATATCAAAGAGCTGCAAGAGGTCGTTCCCATGCGCCCGCCCGGGTTCTGCGTGGGGTGTCCGGAACGCCCAATTTTCGCTGCCACCAAACTGGTGGAAGATGAACTTGGCCCGCATCACATAGCTTCCGATATCGGCTGCCACCTGTTCTCCATCATGCCCCCTTTTGGCATTGGCTCCACCACCATGGGGTATGGACTAGGCCCGGCCTCGGCCTCTGCATTCAACACAACAAAAACGGATCGCAGGTCCATCTCGTTCATGGGAGACGGCGGCTTCTGGCACAATGGCCTGACCACCTCTATCGGCAATGCGGTCTTCAATCAAAATGACGGCGTGATCGTCATTGTCGACAATTACTATTCAGCGGCCACAGGCGGGCAGGACATCCTGTCCTCAAGGGCAAACAACAAAAGCAAGTCCACCAAACACCCGATCACCGAAGCGGTGAAAGGCGTCGGTGTCAAATGGGTTCGTCAGCTTGACCGCACCTATGACGTCACCCAGATGCAATCAATCCTGAAAGAAGCGCTGACCACTGATGTCAAAGGACCAAAAGTCATCATCGCGTCTTCAGAATGCATGCTCAACAAACAGCGCCGCGAAAAGCCGATCATCAATCAGGCCGTGAAAGAGCAAAAGCGCGTCGTCAAAACCCGCTTTGGTGTTGATGAAGATGTCTGTACAGGGGATCACGCCTGTATGCGCTTATCCGGCTGCCCGTCGCTGACAGTCAAAGATCTGGATGACCCGCTGCGCGATGATCCCGTCGCGCATATCGACCAGAACTGCGTGGGTTGCGGCAATTGCGGGGAGGTTGCGGACGCCGCCATCCTCTGCCCATCCTTCTATCAGGCCGACACCATTCACAACCCAAGCAAAACCGAACGCTTCTTCAGTAAGATACGCGGTCGCATCATTTCTGCGCTGCAAAACTGGCGAGAGCGCCGATCTCTGATCATTGAGGAGGCATAAGTATGGATATCGACACTCAATGGCAGGCTTTGGGAACAGGCGAGGATGAAACCCGCACTATCACGAAAATCGCTATTTTCGCTGTTGGCGGGCAGGGCGGTGGTGTCCTCACAGACTGGATCGTCAACTTAGCTGAAGCCAACGGCTATAAAGCCCAGTCCACCTCTGTCGCAGGTGTCGCCCAGCGCACGGGCGCAACGATCTATTACGTTGAAATGGCACCAGACACTGGCAAAGCCCCCGTCTTCTCTCTCAGCCCAGCGCAAGGCGATGTCGACATCGTCATTTGCGCGGAGCTCATGGAAGCAGGCCGCGCTGTTATCCGTGGTTTCGTGACTGCTGATAAGACAACGCTCATTGCCTCATCTCACCGCATTCTGGCGGTCTCGGAAAAGATTGTGCCGGGCAAAGGGGAGCAGGACAGTGATGTCGTCCTCTCTCGTCTCGGAAATGCCTCCCAAAAACTGGTCGCCTTCAATATGGAAGAGGTCGCTGCAGACAATGGCAGCGTGATCTCCTCCAGCCTGTTCGGCGCACTTGCCGGTTCAGGCGCATTGCCATTTCTCAAAAGCACCTATGAAGACACCATCCGCAAAGGCGGTAAAGGCGTCAAAGCAAGTCTGGCCTCCTTCAATGCGAGCTTCGAGCACGCCCAGTCATCAGCTGCTGCTGGAAGCGCTGGTACCAAGCGACCAGAACAACCAAAGTCTGAGAAGGCACTCACAGTCCGCGGGCCTGAGAAGAAACGCGCAGCCTGGCAACTGCTTTTATCCCGCATTGAAGCGCTTCCAAAACAGGTTCACGAGATGGCGCTGGCAGGGCTGCGCAAGACCGTTGAGTTTCAGGATCTGGAATACGGTGAGGAGTATCTCAATCACCTCGAAATCGTGCTCGCAAGCGATACCGAAAATTGCAATTGGGAGTTCACCAGAGTTGCGGCCAAGTATATCGCAAATGCTATGTGTTATGACGACACGATCCGTGTTGCCGACATAAAAACGCAAAAAACACGCTTGCAACGCGTTGAAAGGGAAATTGGGTTAGGAGCCGAAAACCAGCTGGAACTGACCGAATATCTCCACCCGCGCATGGAAGAAATCTGCGGAACTCTGCCAATTTGGCTCGGTAAATGGATTGAAGCCCATCCTAAAGTGTTCAACTGGCTGGATAGAAGGGTGAACAAAGGGCGACGCATAAGAACGCACTCCGTTCGAGGCTTCCTCAGCCTCTGGCTCATCAGCAGCCTGAAACCCTGGCGCCGCAGTTTTCTGCGCCATGAAATTGAGACAGAACATCTCCAAAACTGGCGGGATCTTGCGATTAAGACCGTGCATTCGGACTATGATCTTGCTGTTGAGATCCTCACTTGTCGCCGGCTCATCAAAGGATATTCGGACACACATAAACGCGGGCACTCCAAATTCGACCGGGTTCTTTCCTCTCTCACACTCCTGAAAGACAGAAAAGACGCCGCAGATTGGCTCAGACGTCTCAGAGAAGCCGCGCTTTTGGATGAAAAAGGCGAAGCTTTGGAAGGTGCAATGAAGACAATTCAAACCCTCTGATTGAAAACAGGGGGAAAGAATGTCGCATTTGAAATTTTTCCTCCGATTATAATTAATGTATGCATTTGTGTGCCTTAGCGAAAATACGGTGTTTTTCCGAGCGCACAAAATGCGCGTGCAAGGGGCATATTGTCATCATTTGAGGACAGGTGAACGCATTAGATTCAGGCATACACCTGAATGCAATTTTACTTATGCGAATTACTCAAATGACGCCAAAGTACCTCTAGGTCAGTGATATACGCTTGGGAAACAGTGTGTTGACTGCATATATTAGAATGCGCGTATATTGTGTGAACTGTAGGTTTGACGAAGAGCCAAAGCTGATTAATAGGAGTTCGGTGAAAAATCCTATTTAATATAATTATTTACAGCGCCGCGGCAGATTGTTGCACGCGCACTGGGGGCTCGCGCTATTAAACTGAAGTCGTATTCAGTATCGCTGCGTTATTATGGCGCGCAGGATGTGTATTAAAACGTATGGTCTTAAAATTTTAACATAAGTATATCAGGTCCCCGTCCTAGAGAGATTGGGAAATTCTCCTAGGGCACATGAGTGGCACATGGGGAAATAAAAGAAATGTCAAGCATCAATGCGACCGAAGTCGAAGTCGCCCCGAAAGAAACGGTTAAATATACAAAAGAAGATCTTACCTGGTCTTTGTCCATGTTCGGTACCGCCGTCGGTGCCGGTGTTCTGTTTCTTCCAATCCGTGCAGGTCTTGAAGGCTTCTGGCCGCTGATCCTGATCGCAGCTCTCGTAGGTCCAATGACCTACTTCTCTCACCGCGCATTGGCTCGCTTTGTTCTTTCCTCCAAGAACAAAGACGCAGACATCACAGACGTGGTTGAAGAACACTTTGGTAAAGCAGCTGGCCTGCTGATTACCTTCTTCTATTTCTTCGCGATTTACCCAATCGTGTTGATCTACGGTAACGCGATTACCAACACCATCGACAGCTTCATCGTCAACCAGTTGGCAATGCCTGCAGTTCCACGCTGGCTCCTCTCTGGTATTCTCGTTGCAATGATGATGGGCGTAATGATCCTTGGTCGCCGCCTGATGCTCGTCGCAACTGAGCTTCTGGTGTACCCACTGGTGATCATCCTGTTCGGTATGTCTGTATACCTGATCCCATCCTGGTCTTTTGAAGCCATGAGCTTTGATATGATCCCAGAAACCGGCACTTTGTTGACAGTGGTGTACCTCACCATTCCAATGCTTATCTTCTCCTTCAACCACAGCCCAGCCGTCTCCTCCATGGCTCTGGCTCAGCGCGAAGCACATGGCGATAATGCGGTGGCAAAGTCCGATATCATCCTGAAGCGCGCATCTGTGATGCTCCTCGGCTTCGTTATGTTCTTCGTATTCAGCTGCGTTCTTGCACTGACACCTGAACAGCTGATGGAAGCAAAACAGCAGAACCTGCCAGTCCTGTCTTACCTTGCAAACGTGTTTGACAGCCCGCTGATCTCCTTCATGGGCCCACTGGTTGCGTTCCTTGCAATCTTCTCTTCCTTCTTCGGTCACTACCTTGGCGCAAAAGAAGGTCTTGCAGGCATTGCTAAGAAAGCTGCTCCAAAAGCTGTTGAAGGCTTGGGCGAAAAGAAATTCAACACACTGCTTGTTGCATTCTTCTTCTTCTCCGTCTGGGGTGTTGCAATCATCAACCCATCCGTTCTTGGCATGATTGAAGGCCTGGGTGCTCCGTTCATCGCAGCAATCCTGTTCCTGATGCCAATGTACGCAATCAAAAAAGTCCCAAGCATGAAGAAGTACGACGGTGCGCTGTCCAACATCTTCATCACCATCATGGGCATTGTCGCAATCTCTGCGATCGTAAAAGGCCTCTTCTAAGAAGGCCAACTAACAAAAATAAACCGGTGTCTTCGGACACCGGTTTTTCTCTCCCACTGAGGTTCACGTTATGTTCAGCGTTTTTGACATCTTCAAAATCGGTGTAGGTCCATCCAGCTCCCACACAGTCGGGCCTATGAAAGCGGCAAAGCAGTTCATTGATAGCCTGCGTGCTCAGGATAAACTGCGTGATGTGACGCGTATTGCAGTTGACATATACGGCTCTCTGTCTCTGACAGGCAAAGGCCACCACACAGACACAGCAATTATTATGGGGCTTGGTGGCAACTCTCCGGAAACCGTTGATATTGACAGCATTCCAGAGTTCATTCAGCGCGTAGAACAAACCGGTCGCCTCCCGGTTGGCATGCATTGCCACGTGGTTGACTTCCCGAATGATGCAATCACATTTAATCGTCCAGCACTTGAGTTGCATGAAAACGGCATGTCCATCCATGCCTTTGCAGGTGGAGAAAAGATCTTCTCCAAAACCTACTATTCCATCGGCGGTGGGTTCATTGTGGATGAAGAGAATTTCGGTAAGGCTTCAGAAAACGAAGTTTCGGTGCCTTATCCATACAAATACGCTTCAGAATTGCTGGAGCATTGCCGCCAAAACGGTATGAGCATTTCCGCGCTTGTTCTGGAAAACGAAAAAGCATTCCGCAGTGAAACAGAACTGCGTGAGAGCTTTGGTCGTATCTGGAATGTGATGCGCGATGGCATAAAGCGTGGCAGCAACACGGAAGGTCTGCTGGCGGGTCCGCTCAAAGTCCCACGCCGTGCAGCAGCACTACGCCGTCAGCTGACGGCGACAGAGCGCAGCAGCAACGACCCGATGGCGACGGTTGACTGGGTCAACATGTTCGCGCTGGCCATATCAGAAGAAAATGCAGCAGGTGGCCGCGTTGTAACAGCACCAACCAACGGTGCAGCAGGTATCATTCCTGCGGTTCTCGCGTACTATGACAAGTTTATTGAGCGTCTTGAGCCTGAGCACTACACAAAATTCTTCCTCGCCTCAGGCGCCATTGGAGCGCTGTATAAGACCAATGCATCCATCTCCGGTGCAGAAGTTGGCTGTCAGGGTGAGGTTGGTGTTGCGTGCTCCATGGCAGCAGCAGGCCTTGCAGAGCTGCTGGGTGCGAGCCCGGCTCAGGTCTGCATTGCAGCTGAAATCGGTATGGAGCACAATCTGGGCCTCACATGTGACCCTGTTCTCGGGCAGGTTCAGGTGCCTTGCATCGAGCGCAACGCAATAGCCTCTGTCAAAGCGATCAACGCAACACGTATGGCTATGCGCCGAAACTCAGATCCATGTGTTTCTCTCGATAAAGTCATCGCGACCATGTACGAAACCGGCAAGGATATGCTGGCAAAATACAGAGAAACCTCACAGGGTGGTCTTGCGCTTAAAGTGGTGCCGGTCGCAGCAGAGTAAGCAGCAACCAATGTGTTTAAGATAGGAAAGCTGGCCTTTAGGTCAGCTTTTTTTGTTTTGCTCAGCCATTTTGCGGAAACACTTAAAACTGCAAGAACACTCGGAACGGGCCACTAACCCATGTTTGGTACTCCCAAAAGAAAAAAGGGAGAAACCCATGAAATCCTTGCTACTGGGTGCAACGATCATCGGATTGGCCATGCCGACAGCCTTTGCTCAAGACAAGCCTGTCACGATCGTCAGTTACAACGTGCAAAATCTCTTCGACACCATTGATGATGAGAACAATCCACGAGATGACACCTACCTTTCCAAAGAAGCAAAAGAAGCCCGTGGTAAGGATCATGAAGACGCGTGTGAGAGCTACAATGATAAAGGTTCTCACTATTACAAACAATGCATTGAGCTGAACTGGGGCGAGGAAAGCTACAAGCAAAAATTGATGACACTGGGCGCTGTCATTCGTTCCTTCCCGGAAACGCCGGACATTTTGGTTTTACCTGAAACAGAAAACAAAAAGGTGCTTGATGATCTGGTCAATAAAGCACTGGCCGGTCTGGACTACACCTCAGTCATTCAGCTGGACACCTCCAACAATGAGCACAATCGCGGTATTGATGTTGGCATCATCTCGCGCTTGCCGCTTAAGGGAGAACCGGAGACAATTAAAGTGTTTGGCGAAGATGGCGACAATCCCCACGATTGCCATCCAACCCGTGATATTGTGAAAGCTCAGTTTGAGATGCCAGACGGCGAAACAATGCATGTCTTTGGTGTTCATTTTCCATCTGGCGCGGCCTATCAATGCCGGAAAGATGCGATGGAAGTGCTGAACAAAGAACGTGCAAAGCTTCCTGATGACGCAAATGCGGTTGCTGCTGGCGACTTCAATTTTAATTGCACAGACATTCAAAATGGTGAGTTTCAGGCCCTGGCGAGAGAAGGGAACTGGAGTTATCCGCCTGAGATAGTCGGGTGTGCAGCCCCGGGCAGTGCATTTTACTATAAGGATCAGAGCTGGTCATTTTTGGATATGATCCTCGTTTCCGGTGCATTGCGTCCCGATCAGGACAGCAACAGTACATGGTTTGCTGATTTGGGTAGCTTCCACACAGTTGTCACGCACCCGAGCCAGTACGCACAGGATGCAAGAAACAGAGTACGCCCAAAGCGCTTTAATCCCGACAATAATCAGGGCGCCAGCGATCACTGGCCAGTCTTGATGCGGTTCCTGAAACGTTTCTGATAGCCGCTTACAACACTGCAAAAAAAAAGAACCGGCCTGAAAGTTCAGGCCGGTTCTTTGCTGTTTACGTTACGGGGTGGATCAGGTCTTATAGAGCTTCAGATCTGCCGTGATTTCACGGTGTACGAGCTCAATTTGAGCTGACATCGCATCAACAACGGCTTCCATCTCTGAATGACGTTGCCCTGCTGACCACTTCTCGATCTTGGGGTTTTCCGGCTTGTCTGTCACCGGAGAGTAGGCATCCAAAGCCTTCTTCAGGTTATCCAGCTCTGTATCAACCTGTGTGGCATAATCAAACACCGCTTTCATACCATCCGGTTTGCTCAGTTGCTCATCCCGCACCTCTGGGTACTTGAATGGGTCGCCATTACAAAGGTTATGCAGCTCCTTGATGGAACGATCAATGTTTGGTGTCAGACAACTGTCTCTGGCCATTCGTGGATAGGCTCGCGTGGTAGCTGCCTTCTTGAACAAGAACCAGGACTTCAGGGTCAGATCAGGCGTACAAGGATGCCAGTTCTCCACCTTTGGCACTCGGCGCAGTACAACAGGATCATCGCTGTAAAGCGTCTCAAAGTACCGCACAACTGCAGAACATACATCTGTGCTGGAAACCAGCACCTCCGGCGTCAAACCACTGTTCCGGCCAACCTGGCGGGCAATGGGGTCTTTTTCCTCCACAATTCCGTAGGCGAGCACACACTTGGCAAGCGTGGAATTGCCTGCAATCGCAGCACGTGCCGCTTTACGGTTTGCAGGGTCCATCCGCGCTTCCTGATACTTCTTCCAGCCATAAATAATCTTCGCGCGGCCATAGGTTTTATAACCGAAATCAGATAGCGCACGGCCCATGTTCATACCTGCCGAGATGCCGGCAGAAGCCTGTGTTGCATCAGCCAAGCGCGCAATTTCAGCGGCAACACCAACAACGGAGAAGAAGGTGTTCAGCGTCTTCTGGCTCACCTGAATAGCGGCCTGTGTATGTCGCTCTTTGATTGCATGGTAATAGACCGAGTTACTCGCTTCAGCCATGTTGACGTTCTTGCGCCATTTCTCGACCTCAGCAGATTTCTTCGCCAACGCGATTGCATCCATGGTCAATTTTCTGATCGCTTCTGCAAGGCCTGTTGCAGGGAAGATCGTTGTGACTGCCTTTACACCACCACTCGCAATGGTCTCGATCATCTTGATCTTCATTTGAGAAGCTTTGATATCAGCAAGCAGAGTGTCGATGGCCTTCAAAGATTTCTCAACGGCCTTTTCATCATTCGGGTCATCAGGTGAGGAAGCTTCTGCAATAAGATCTTGCAGAGCCTTGTGCTCTTCATCTGCGCGCTTCTCGATTTCGTCCATGTAAGCCTTGCGCTCTTTAGGATCAGCAAGCTTTTCCTTCAGACTAGCAAGCGCATTGCCTGTTTTTTCTTCTTCGATCTTTTTCAGCGCAGCTGCTGTATTCTTCTTGACGATTTCGGCGTCTTTTTCATCGCGACCTGGTTTCTTGAACTTATCGAGACCACCGGTCAGCAAAGCGTTGACATTTGCCATAATGTCTTCGTCAGAAAGAAGCTCCATACTCTTCTCAACGCTCTGGACACCCGCGCTTGGACCAGCAAGTTTCAGTTTTTTCTCAAGAATTTGCTGCGGTGTCAGGCCTTCAGTCTCAGCTTCGCCTTCTTCTGTCAACTCACCTTGATCTGGCTGAATCTTGCCCGTGATGGCATCACCAATGGCATCAGAACCAGTCGCGCTGGCGAGGTTTGCCAGGCCTCCTGTGAGGGCTTCTGCAAAGGCCTGATAGTCGCCATTAATCAACGCCTTTGTCGCTGCGCCTGCATCAGTCGTTGCAATCATCGCAGCTTTAAGCGCTTCACCAACAATCTCAGGAGTAGTGGATTCCGTACCGCTCAACTGTGAGCCTGATGATATTGCTGTAGAGAGGGAATCCGCTAGTGTCCCGATGATGGACATCACCGCTTCTTGCTTGGCGTCTTTGTCGGGGGCCTGTGTGGCTTGCAAAATCTTCTCTGAAACACGACCACCAGCCATAGCAACGTCGATCAGGCCGGAAACACCTTCAAAAATATTGCCGTGGTCATCCTCGCCTTTGCGGTCAGACGCGGATTTGTCAAAAGCAGCGCCAGCAGAGAGAACTTTTTTGATCTCTTCACCAATCATCTCGCCAGCTTCGTTCGCAAAGCTCAGCTTATCTGCGGCTGTTTTGCCTTTCTGCTCTGAAAAGACAATACCTTTTTCTGCAGCTGCAAGACCGGTGTCGAGTAGTGTAGTTGTTGCAGTAAACAACGCACGCTGTTCAGCCACCCAATTGGCGTCCTTTGAGAGATTTTCTCCCAGCGAGTTCAAGGCTGAGTCAATATTGGTTACTTTCTGCAGCTGATCTCCATACTTCCCAGCATCTTTTGCTGCTTTGATGACATCCTCTGAGCTTGCATTCGCATCCATGCCAAGAGACTTGCGCAAATCGCCTGTTACTTGGCCTTTCTGGTTGTTGAGGACGTCCTGTTTGGCAGAAATCTGATCTTTGTCAGGTGCATCACCTGCAACTGTATTCAAATTGGCCAGAGTGATTGCATTGGATCCGATAGATGAGGCAAGCGTCACGACATCACGCGCAAAACCAATGGCTTCTAACGTGTTCTCGTGTTTGGAAGCAGTTTCGCTATGTTCATCAAGCTTTTGCTCATAGATTTTTGCACCGCCCTTGAACATCTTCTCAAACTGGCTGTAACGGGAAGGGACTAGATTTGATGGAATGATCCCTTCACGAACCAGCGGAGTCCAGAGTTCACGTGTGATGTCCTCTTCAGAAAACATCTCGTTGCCATCTTTATCTTTGGCCGCAATCATCTCGGCTTGTCGTGCCAGAATGCGTTCAAAGGAAGCATTGAGCTTCTTCAGGGTCTCAGCATTGATAGCCCCGCTATCGGCGCGAATATCAGCGCGGGTGTCAATCTCTGTCTGCATATCCCCGGTCATCCAGGGCATCTTTGTACCCGAGCCGGGGAGCTTGAACCATTTTTCATTCCGCGCCAGCGTTACTTCAAAGTTCTGTGCCTCGCGAATGGTTTCTTTGTCTCCATCCAGCTTGGTCATAATGTCATTCAAACGTCCAGCTTTGGCTGCAACACGTTCGGCATTTTGTTCAAAATTGCCGGCGCCTTGTTGCGCTGTTTTGAGCCAATCGAGCTGTTTTCCGGTAAGGGGCATGACAAACTCCAACGTGTTCAGGAGAACGGGTTAAGAACTATAAGTCTTCACATCTGCTCTGGCATCGCGGAGGATCAACGTTGCTTGTGCTCGCAAAGAATCCGCGACTTCCATCATTTCGGTATGTAATCGGCCACCAGTCCAAGCCTGTGTCTTCTTGTCTTTTGGTTCAGCAGTGACTGGGCGATATCCCTTGAACTCAAGTTCAAGAGTCTCAAGATGCTTTTGAACATCCTGAGCGTAGGTCAGGATCTTTTCCTGCCAGTTATCTTCAGAAATCATGTCATCTCGAACAGAGGGGTAGTTGAACGGGTCTCCACCACACAAGGTGTGCAGTGCCTTCAAAGCTTGCTCGATAGCTGGTGTCTTACAGCTTTCCTTAGCCATCAAAGGATAGGCTTTCTTGGTCGCCGCACGTTTAAAGCTAAACCAGCTCTTGAGCGTCAGATCCGGTGTTCCAGGGTGCCAGTTTGCAACCTTCGGAACACGCCGCAGGACAACAGGATCTTCACTGTAAAGCGTCTCAAAATACCGCACCACCGCAGCACAAACGTCACTGTTTGACACCAGGACTTCAGGTGTCAAACCGCAGTTGCGTCCAACTTGCTGTGCAATCGGGTCCCGTTCTTCAACAATGCCGTAGGCAAGCACACACTTGGCAAGTGTCGAGTTCCAGGCAATGGCCTCGCGGGCCTTCTTGCGGTTCTCTGGATTTTTGCGGGCATCAAGATACTTCCGCCATCCAAAAACGACCTTAGCGCGTCCGTAAGTTTTATAGCCAAAATCAGAGAGCGCCTGACCCATGTTCTTTGCAAGAGAAAGCCCCGTAGAGGCTTGCGTTGAATCGGCCAGACGCGTGGCCTCTGTAGCCACGCCAATGATAGATAGGAAGGTATTGATTGTCTTCTGACTGACTTGAACCGCGGCCTGTGTATGGCGCTCCTTACAAGCGTGGTAATAGGGCGAATTGGCGGTTTGAGCCATTTTCACGTTTCTGCGCCACTTTTCAACTTCAGCAGCTTTCTTACCAAGAGCAACTGCGTCAAACGCAAGTTTTCTGCAAGCCTCAACCATGCCCGTTGCCGGAACAACACGCACCAGAACCTGAACACCACCCTTGGCAATCTTTTCAATCAGCTTGTACTTCATTTCAGAGGCTTTGATGTCAGCAATCAGTCTTTCGACCGCTTCCATTGATTTCTGAAGAGCCTTCGTGTCTTCAGGATCAGGAGGAGGGGAAGCCTCCTCGATCAGGTTTTTCAGCGCTTTTGTTTCTGCTTCCACATCCGCTTCGAGTTTTTCCATAAACTCTTCGCGTTCTTTCTTGTTGGATTGCTTCTTCTTAAAATCGGCAAGTGCGTCCCAGGATTTCTTCGCTTCCATCTTCTGAATGGCAGCATTCGTTCGCTTTACCGTTTCAGCATCCATCTTCTTCTTGTCATTTGCCTCACGGAAGGCATCCTGCATTTCACGCATATTATTCGTGATTTTGTGCAAATATTGTGGATCATGAAAACCATCAAGAAACGCCTCGCGCTCCGTTCGTTTAAACGTACAACCAGATCGTTCCAGCTTGCGATCCATAAGTTCGCGGGCTGAGAGCTCACTAAGTTCTTCTTTTTCCTCATCAGTGTTGAGAGGAAGATCAGGCTTGGCCATTGCGGCGAGGGGGCCTGTGGTAGCAGAAGAAGCTAGCTGCATTAAACCTAGAACAAGGGATTCAGAAAAGGCTTTGTAATCCTTATCTTTGAGCGCTTTAACAGCAGTACCGGTGTTGACACCTAAGACAAAAAAAGCCTTGATTGAAACACCAATCAGTTCGGTTTGGTCATTCTCATTTCCAGGACCTGGCCCAGGATCACCGTAGGCATATGCTTTGCTTTCATCCTTGAGAGTCAGCGCAGAATCTTGTTTACCCGTATCGATATGGCCTTGAACGTCACCTGCTGCAAAAAAAGCCTCAGCAAGGGAGTCGGCGATAGAGCCGGCAATTTGCAAAACCGCATTCTCTCGCTCTTTGTTCGTTTTTGCTTGCGTTGCTAAGGCAATCTTCCGCGCAACTTGGTTGGCTTCAATCGCGACACTCACAGCACCTGCGGCATAAGAAATATTCTGGAGCATATCCTTATCTGCGGCGCCTTCAAATTCTATCTGGTCGGTGGTTTGGTGCTCTTCTTGCTCGTAGGTTTTGCCTGTTGCTTCCAATGCAAGCTTAAGTTGGCCAGCAACGATATCAGCAGCGTCTTGGGCAAAGGCGAGTGTGTTTCTTGCGTTCTTTTGTCTCTCCGAAAACTGGATACCTTTTTCTGCCATGGCTAGACCGCCATCCAGCAACGACGTGGACATCGTCAGTAAAGCTTTTTCCTCTTCGAAAAGCTTGTTTTGCCCCATTAGCTGCTCAACGAGCTGTGATTGGGCTGCTTCTACATTCTGGTAGCTTTTGATCTCGCAACTATATTCACCACGTCGGGCTGCCTCTTCCAACACCTCTGCATCCGAAGTGTTTGCACCCATTTTGAACTCAGTACGAAGGTCTCCAGCAATCTGATCTTGCTTCCCTTTCAGAACCTGACGTTTGGCTGCAATTTCGCGTTTTTCTGCCAGTGAACGAGATTGGTCTTCAAAGTTGGCAATGGTCAGTGCGCTACTGCCAAGACTTCCGGCCAGTGAGACGACATCACGCGCAAACCCAATGGCTTCAAGCGTGTTCTCATACTTTGAAGCCGTTTCACTATGTTGCTCCAGCTTTCCCTCATAGATCTCAGAGGCACCCTGGAACATCTGCACAAATTGACTGTATTTATCCGGCACAATGTTGGAGGGAATGATCCCTTCGCGAACCAGCGGAGTCCAAAGTTCCCGGGTGATATCTGCATCACTGAAAAGCCGTGTCTTCCCATCCTTCTTCTTCGCCGCAATCATTTCTGCCTGCCGCTCGAGGATTTTGCCGAAAGCGGCATTGAGCGCATCAACATTTTCAGATTGAATGAGAGGCGTTTCAGAAGTCACGTCCGCGTAGGAATCTACCTCGGTTTTCATATCACCGGTCATAAAGTCCATTTTGCTTTTTTGCAGCTTGCGCTTAAAAACATTTGGACTTCGGGCGAGCTCAATTTGAAAATCCTGAGCTTGGTGAATAACCGACTTATCTGCATCCAATTTAGCCAAAATATTGGTCAGTTCTGCAGATTTCTTCTCTTCGTTTTCACTATCAGATTCGAAGTTCTCCACGCCGCCTTGAGCCTGTGAGAGCCAGTCAATTTGAGACGGAGTTAACGTCATGATAAACTCCAGTGTGGGATCGTTTTCGATCCTTCTTGTTGTATCTTAGCCACCAAGAGAGAGCAGCTTCACTTCCAGCTGAATCAGCTCAGGACGCAGTATGTTCAGATCATTCGGCAGATCGCTGAAGGGGTGTCGCATATAGAGCTGAATAGCCTGACTGTTGTCCAGTTGCGCAATCAGTGGCCGCACTTGCCTTAGGGCATTTTCGCGGGCTTTCTTGCGCTCTTTCAGGTCTTTTGATTTGTCAGCAATAGCTGCAACTTGCTTTGGCAACTCTGCAAGGGCCAACGGTTGAGAAATGCACGACGAGAACTTTCGCAAAGCAGCGACATCCACCGCTTCTTCACCGGCATCCTGCTTGTCTTTCACTGCATTGACAAAAGAGCTGTCGATATACTGCTTGGCTTTGATCAGGCGTGCGATGCATTTATCAGAAAACGTTGAGATGTCTCTCGCAATGTCCTCTCTGAAGCCCGTAATTTCACCACGCATTGCATCCAGAGCACCTTCCAGCTCTTTCAGTTTAGCAAGGTTTTCTTTGTGCGTATGAGAAGCGTCAGACTGATCTTCCAGCTCCGCGATTTCCATGCGAAGTTCTTTCAAACGAGATGTATCAAACTTGCTGGGGTCAACGCGATCAACACCCTTGTAGTAAGCAAGGATACGCTTGATGGAGATATCTTTCGACGTCATCATATCCAGCTCATCTTTAAGCGGGCCGGATTTGGTGAGGAAGGCGTTCTTAGCTTCCTTCTGATCTTTCTGTCGGGCAACACCCTTCTTGTAATCGACTTCCAGTTTTTTGAAGTACTTCAGCTCTGCCTTACTGAAGCGATCTGCATCTGTGATTTTCTCGCCTCTCTTCTCCATCTCAGCAAGCTTGTGAAGATGGCTCAACTGGCCTTCCAGTTCGTGGACAAAACGGTCAACGCGGAAGATCAGGCGGTTCGCCAGATCAAGTGAATGGGCCAGTTCGTCATTTGTGGTTGCGTTGTAGGCAAGGTCTTTCGCTTGATCGAAAAAGACATCCAGATCACCATGATATTGCTTGATCTCATCTGGCGCGAATAGAGAACCAACCATCTTGGCAAGGCTGGGATCTGCTTTCCCCATTTGTGCGAGCAGTTTTGGGATCTCTGTAAACTGGTTCTCGATGATCTTAACTTTGGTGTCGAACAACTCTCGGTTTTTGACGGCCTTACGAACACCTTCTTCGAGTGGGTGTAATTGCTTGGCCTCCATTTCAGTGCATGAAGCCAGCGCTTTTTCGATGTTCATGGAGAGGGCTTCTTCTTCCAGTTCATCGATGTCATCCGTGAGGCGCAACCGTTCTTCGATGTAATAAGCACCTTCCTTGCCTTTCGAGATCTTGTCGATTTTCTCGCGTAGCTTATCTAGGTTTTTAGTCAGCTTTTTATAGGCACCGGGATCCTTCTGAATGCCGGAAAGGATGGCTTCAGCTTTCAGGAACTCCTCAACAGCTATATCTTCCACACCTGTCACACCGGATGCTTTCAACTCATCAAGAAAGTCAAATGTTTGAAGAAGACTGTCGATGGTTTTGCGCGGAATTTCCTTCGCATCTTTGGGGCGACGTGGAATTTGGATCATCACGTCCTGATTCAAGCCAGGGACATCTCCCGCACGCTTGATCGCACGACGTTCATCAGGTTTGGTGACCAGATTTCCCTGCTTGTCGTAAAGGACCAGTTTCTTCAAATCATCGCGGAAGCGCTCTGTACGCTCACCAAGTTGCGCCGCATCCCATCGCGCTTCTTTTCTCATGCTGTTCTTGTGTGCTGCGGAGGCCTTGAGAGAACTAAGCAAACTGCGAATGGTCGGGACCGTTCTTGAGGCGTCCGACATGTAATTATCAAGTGTGGTTTCAATGTCGCCAGCAGCGTCCGCAACACCGGAGTTGCGCAAACTTGTCGCCAGCTTTTGAATATGGTTCTTGAGCTGATCAAACTCCCCAACCGCAGCCATGGCCATCTCATTCTCATAAAGCAGGATTTCCCAGGCAGGATCGTCTTTGGGCACCTTCGCTGCTCTGACGTCCTTCAAGGTTTTTCCAAGGCGTGTTGCTGGTCCGGAAAATCCAATACCGGTCATCGATTTGATACCCTGACCAACTTCCATGACATATGGCTTCAACTCAGCCGGAACAGGAGGTTCTGCTGGTTTGCTCTTGGCCGCGGCTACAACGCCTTGCCAAAGCGTCTGCATATCATCAACGGTGGATTCGGCATCTATTAGGCTGTTATGTGCACCATCCGTATCTTTGGTTTTGATCTCCAAAGCAGCGGTTTGAATGAGCGCTTTCGCATTTTCATAGCTTTTGTCAAAAGCAATTGCTTCGCTTGGATAATTTTCAAAATCTTTTTTATGTCCATAAATAGAGTTGAGACGTTCCAGAAGCTGCTTACTCTGGCTTGCAAGCGCTGCCAGAGCATCTGCATCGGTGTCTTCATTCTCATGAACAAAATGGTCTTTAACGTCGGCTTTTAACTCAGAGAGTTGCGCGGTGACATCTTTGAGCTTTTCATCACTCTCTGCTTTTATGCGCTCAGCAGTTGCTTCTGTAACAGCCGCTTCAACTTTTTTGTCGTCTTCAGCTTTTGTCTTAGCTGTCGCCTGTGCAATCTCTTTCTCTTCTTTTTCTTTGATTGCTGCGGCTGTCTCACGCTCAGCCTCATCCTGTTCCTTAAAGGCCCAGCCGAGTGCTCTATAAACTGATTTCACCCACTCAAGTTGTTGGGGCGTTAGTTGATCGTCAGACATTCGAGGCTCCAATTGGTTTTATTATTATCGAGAACCACTAAACCTGTATTTTAGGTATTGAGCTCCTTAGGACAGGTGAAATTCTGAAGCAGCCTGGCTGAGAATGGATTGTTCACGCTGTTGGCCATGAGGTTGAAGGTGGCAAATCGATTTCCAAGCGTAAATCTCACCTTGTATTGATCGGGTAGCTCAGTTTTTGTCACGCTTGCCTTTTCCAATAAACGAAAGAGGGACCATGGTCCGCTGAGATTGATGGAGTTCGATTCTCCGGCAATCGCAGGGAAAAATGCGAGACTTGCAGCTGGTACACCTTCGCCAGGCCAATTCAACTCAATCGGGCGTGTTGGACCATGCGCATAGCTCACTGTTGTCCCATCCACGGTGAGGGCAACTCTGGTTGATCCGACGTCCAGATCCAAGGGTGTCATCGTGAATGCAACAGATGGTTTATCCCCCCCATTTGCGAAATATGCGTTGCGAATATTGTTAGCTTTTTCGAAGACTTCAAGGTTGTCTTTTGAGACATCAATCTTGGCGTTGTCGCTCTCTCTCCATTTCCACGGTGTGGAGGAGGTATCGACGAATGATTTGATGTTGGTATTGAAAAACGCTTCAATCTTGCCACCCGGTTTGAACAGGGTCGAAAAGTCGTCCAGCATCACCGAAGCTTGCTGACCATTTGCCACCGGATAGCGGCCAGAAAGAGCATTGCTGCACAAAGGTAAAACCTCTGAATCCCAGGCTGCATTGATGGCTTTTTGAGCATCGTTTACGGTAACTTGTGAGGAGAACTGAAGCATTTCCAGTATCCAGCTTTGCAGCGGCATAGGAACGTTAGGTGCTTCATCTTTCAGTGTTTTAACCGCATCACTCCCGCCGCCAAGAATATAGCTTAGGGCGTCTTGCTGAGTGTTGTTAGCCAATAAAATCCGGTTAAGTTCACGATAAAGATCAGTGACCTTCATCAACAAAGCGTCGAGTGGAGTGGTGCCACTCCCTGACCCTAACGTGAAACTATCAAGAGGCTCAAAGCGCGCCTGCACAGAAGTGCCCGGTGGAACCGGTTTCGGGCCACCTTCACTCGTCGGAACAGCTTCACCAAGCACTTCAACAAGCTGCTGCTGTCTCAGGTTGGTGGTCGCGCGGGCTTCTTCCTGCGCAATACGAGCTGCTCCGCCTGCAACGTTCTGAGCAACGCCGGTAGCACTGGATGGAGCTTCAGTCCGAGTAAGCTGTGTTTGCTCAGCCACTGAGACGAGAAGATTGCGGATAGGTGAATTGGGCCCGGAAGCGGTGTTAATGACATCTGTCGCCTGCGACAGGCTTGTGAACTTCACAATGCGCAGGTCAGCCAGCATCGCATCCCACATGCGCGCGTAGTCATCCAGATAAAGCCCTAAAACGCCACGTTCGATACGGGTGACAGTCTCTTCCTTGTTTTCCAACTGACCGTTTGGACCCAGCACCCAGCTTTCTCGAACGAAACTCTGAATGCTATCAACCAACTGAGGAAGGAACACACCACGGAAACCTTCATAAGTGTAAAGGCCAGGAATACCTTCGCTCAAAGGTTTGCCTGAAGATCGTGTGAAGACGCGAGTTACAGCAGATCCTGCAGCTTCGTCAGGACGCCACTCCGGAAGACTTTGAGCGGCTTGTCCTGCTTTGATAAAGGAATAAGCCAGCTCCGCGATTGGAGTTGCATTCAGAATCTCTCGAACCTGACTAACCAACTCTGTATTCACATCAATTCGCACCTTAAAGGGCTGGTCCAGCAACGCTGCAAGATGATTTGAAAGTTGGTCGCGCTCTGTTACTTGTCGAGGGTCACTGTAAAGGGACTGCCAATCAGTTTCTTCCCAACGCTGAATAACCTCCGGTTCCAGGGGACCTTTATCCGCCAGTTCCAGATAAATCCGCAAGGCTTCAAACAGGAATTCTGGATTGTCTATGTTTGCGACCATTTGCTGCTCAAGGCGGAGCATCATGCGTGGTCGCAAATAGCGCTCCAGTCCGTTGTGATAAAGCGCATCCGCATCCTCTGAAACATTCGGAATCTGGTTAAGGCCCCAACGTTCATTTTGAGGTGGTTTCTCCTGCTGATCCGCAAAGCCGCCTGGCAGGTCTCGAAGGTAGTTCAGCAACGGCAACACAGATAGGTAGTTGGCATCATTGACGCGCACAGCATCAATTCGGTCAGCAAATTTGGGGTATTCTTTCAAGTCAGCTTGGGCGCGGTTGATGATGTTTTCCTGGTTCATCTCATAGCTGATGACCCAAACCGTTGTTAAAAATGCAAGAACGATCACACAAGCAGCAAAAGAGAGGCGCTTGCGGATCTTCTGTTTGCGCATCACTTGCTTGCTCTCGCCCGCAAGGTTGCCTTCGCCAAAAATCAGGTCAAAGAACAAGCGCTCCAGAAAATACGCGTGTTTCTCGTAGGGAGCAGAGGGAAGTGCCTGTCGGCCAATCCCATAGGCATGCGCAATCGAACCTGCAAGCAAGTCAACAGGTTGACCTTCCTGGGTGGCAGAGGTGAAATAAACCCCACGCAAAAAGCTGCGGTCCTCATAACGATTAGGACGGAACATCTCGGTCAGGAAATCATTCAGCACGGTTCGCAGCGAGGCCATTTGTTGCGGGAAGCTGAAGATCAGACTTCTGTGCTGTATGTCCGTTTCTTTATTCAGGTAGTCGTAGACGCGCGAGTTGAGCTGCTCCATGAGCAACTCATATTCCTCATCGAAATGACTGATCGCATTCTCGGAGGATTTGCCGTCATCAACGGGGAAAGTCATACCCCAGGCTTGGTGTCGCTCATCTCTGCCAAGGACTTGGAAGTAGTCGGCAAAACCGGCGATCAAATCAAGCTTAGTGAACATCACGTAGATGGGAAAGCGAAGGCCCAGTTGCTTCTCAGCTTCCTTGAAGCGTTGTTTGACCGTCCGCGCCATATCCAGACGCTGATCCGAACGCATTGTTGCGAGCTTTGCAAGATTGATCGCAATGATCATGCCGTTCAGCGGCTGACGGCGGCGGTTTTTCTTAATCAATGAAAGCAGTGTGTTCCAGCCAGAAGCATCGATGACCTCATCTTGGTCCTGCATGGTATAACGGCCAGCGCTGTCAACGATGATCGCGTTGTTGCTGAACCAGTATTCGCATTCTGCAGTGGGCTCAATCGTCGCTGCATCCACTTTCTGGCCCAGTTTGTGAGCCAGTGGAAACTTCATTCCAGAACGTAAAAGAGCAGTGGTCTTGCCAGATTCCTCTGGCCCAATCATCAGATACCAGGGCAGCTGATAGATCACCTTACGGCCTAGTTTACCATCGACACTTGCCGTTTTGAGAATGTTCAGACTCTTCTCAACCTTGCCAGAGACCAGCGCTGCTTCATTCTTCGCCAGCTCTTCAGGATCGACTTCAGGCTCTTCTTCTTCCTCTTCTTCTTCGTTCTTGGCTTCTGCTTCTCTTGCTCGCCGGGAAAGGCGTCCAATATTGATCGCGGCCCAGATCATCAAAAGGCCCATGACGATCAGCATACGAACGACAGCCATCGCAAAAGGTTTTGCGCCGAAGATCGATAGACTTGGGCCATAAATCCAGATGACCGCACACAATATTAGTGTGATGAGGAGCGTAACAAACCAAAAGGGGAAAAAGCGTTTGAGTTTCTTCATTGCTGGCCTCCCTGGCCAGAAGGCGGAATAAGCGTAATATCAATGCGCCTGTTCTGAGCACGCCCTTCAGCTGTTGCATTGGTCGCAATTGGATCAGCTGATCCTCTGCCGATGGCTTTGACACGTGTCCTGTCTGTCAGTCTGACCTTGATGAGATCTGCAACTGTTTGAGCACGCGCCTTGGAAAGTGCAACATTGTTCGGATAACGGGCATTTCGAATTGGAATATTGTCTGAAAAGCCAACTACATTGATGGTACCAGGCTGCGTGTTCACCGCTTCAGCGACACGATTGACGACTGGAATAAAGCGGGCAGTGAGCGTATCTCTAGCAGTTGCAAACATGCCAGAACCTGTCAGGCGTATCACCACGTTGCCTTGCACATCCATCACGACGACAAGACCTTGCCGGATCTCAGGAGCAAGGAACCTGCTAACTTGCAGATAAGCAGGCAACGTGCTGTTACGAACGACTTGAGGTGAGGAAGGTGTTCCAGGTGCTGCCTGTTGTTGTGGCAAGTTCGGTAGAGCTGCTCGTGGCGGAGCAGGTTGGTGAGTCAGATCAATTGGGCTTGTGTTGATTAAAGACTCATACTGGAACGCAATGCGCTCACTTTTCTCTCCAAGCCAAAGCGCAAGCACAGCATAAATCAGCAAGGCGAGGAGTGCTGCTCCAAAGAAGATACCCCACACCGGAATAGACCACTTTAAAGGTCGATACGCATCTTCAACGCCTCTCCAGTGAGGTGAAAGGTCGGTTTCCTGATCTCCTCGCAATGAGCGAATGAGGCGCGATATGCCATAACGCAGGCGCGACATCGTATTGCTGCCTTGCGGCATGATCCGCAAGCGGCCTTCAAACCCCAAAGAAATACAAAGATACAATAATTCCAGAAGATCTTTATCACGGCTTGGGTTGGCCTGCGTCTTTCTTAATAGATCATAAAATCGATCGCCACCGGACACGTCCTTGTGGAAGTTACTGACAAGGCTTTGCGTTGCCCAAATGCTGCGACTGCCCCACGGAGTATTGAGAATTATGTCATCAAGGGTTGCGCAGGCCACATATCTGGCAATGCGAATGGTCTTAGAAGAAAGACCGTTTAGCATAGCGTTGTGTTCGAAAGCACGGATCTCGGAAATAACATGAGAGCGCAGGGCATTCACATCACGGTGCTGAGCGTGATTTCGCAAGCGGGCAGCTAGGGCTAATAAACTGGAGGCTGCTTTGATAAGAGGATTATTCCCAAGTGGGACAAATTGAATATCGTCAGCGCCAAGGAACCAATAGCCCGCAGGCGTTTGCGCCGGAAGGTTGGTACTACCAGCATCAGGATGATCAGGATTGGGTGCATCAGTCGAGATGACAGTGTCGACTGAGTCCACCGAAAGGGCAGTGAAATCCTTCTTTGCCATAATCTCAACTCCTCAGTCCGTTAGCCGCTTATTGCTCTCTGATCGCCCAGAGTTCCATCACAAGTTTCGGGAAATCACCCGCGACATGCATCGCCAGACCGCCAGAAACACGGATTTCGTCCCAATGTGATGAGGCCGGATCCAGTTCGAAATATGCTGTGCCCGTGTGGTACGGGATCTGTCTTGGCGCGACTGGCAGTTGCTTCACTGCGATGCCGGCCAAAGCGGAATTCACAAAGTCTCGGATCTGTTCGACAGATCCAATCGTAATCTGCCCCGGGAAGTGTCGGTTGATCACTTCTGATGGCAGGTCAGCACTAACCGCAAGCACAAACCGAGCGGACTTGATCAGGCTGCGATCAAGCAGCATACCAACACGAACGCCGTACTTGCGCTCTTCCAGCGGTATCGGCACGGCAGTCTGTTCCAGAACAGCAGAAAGGTGCTGTCGCAAATGAGCAATCACAGGAGCGAATGTCTCTGTAAGGGCTTCATGTCGATAAGGCTGAAGTGTTGAGGGACGCCGGGCTGCCGCTGTAAATGTTGCAAGCTCACCAACCAGCTGGATCGAAATCCGATACAGTGCTTCAGGATGGAGCGAGGGTGTTTGCGCAAAGTGGGCGTAGAGTGGTTCATAGCGATTGACGGTCTGCAGAAGCAGAAAATCTGAAATCTCAGCAACACCCTTGCTGCCGGAGTTTGAAACTCGGCCTGCAAGCGCATCTGCCCGGTGGCTCAGCATGCCCCAAATCTCGCGAATGTACCCATAAAGCACTGAGGAGGAATGTGAGGCGAGGCACGTGGAGATGTACTCGTCATCTAAAATAACTTGCTTATCTGCCCGTACTTCAATCACACGGGCGATAGGCAAGCAGATCCAGCCTTCCAGATCCTCAAAGTCGAACTTAAAAGAGAACCGTAGCCGACCAGTTTCCATCTGGACGCTGGCGTCACTGCCGGTGATTGCATCGCGCGCCTCGGATTCATGCACCACATAGCGTGCAGCTGTTTCCTGCACACCTGGATATTCATATTCGTAGGCACCAGGTTGTCGAATAGGTAATGCAAGATAGACGACCGAATTTTTTACGCTTTCAGGAACTGGAATAGACGCAGGAGCGTCACATTCCTGTGGCATCTTGAAAGGCGTACCATCTGGCATCAGACCGCTGGCAAAATTGAGTGCAAACTGGCCCAGTTTCAGGGCTTCCTGATTGATTTTCAGCTCTGTGTGGCCCCAGGGGTGAGGGCGAATGCTCGAGATAGTGTCACTGACCAGCTGTTCCAGATAGCGATCATGCTGCTGAAAGTGCTGTGGCTGTAGAAACAGACCTTCTGACCAGACAACTTTGTTATGAGTGGTCATTAATAGAACCATCCTTCTTTTACTGTCTTGTCGGGCTGCAGAGTAATTTCAAGCTTGCTCAAATACGCAATGAGGCTCGATGGCTGATTGTTTGGAACCATAATCACCGAACTCCATGTTCCTGTATCCACTTTCCGAAAGGCACCGAGCACAGCGACAAATGCCACACTGGGGTCAACCTTGACTGCTACCTTCATGATCTTGTCGGGAGCTATGAAAACTTCCTTCATAGCAAGCAGGTTTTTGCCCAGAACCTGGTCTCCTTTTTCAAACAAAGTGAAAAAGTCATGAGTTTTAAACTCGGCATCAGACGTAAGGTAAAAGATCTTCACCTGAACAGGCGTCGACATCCCATCTGCGTTTTGGTTCAACTCCTTGTCCGCGATGACTGTCGTCGTGATCATGACAGGCATCGGCATCTCGGCGGAGCAGGAGGCCAGACCGATACTCAAAAGCAAAATGTACGCAATGCGTTTGATGTGGCTAATCGTCATTTGGTTTACGAGCTTTGTTCTGAATGTCTTTTTTCGGGGCTACATCCCAGTCCTCAGGAATGGTCTGGTGATGCGTTCTGGGCAATTTAAATGAATCGGATTCCGTGCGGTTGTGATCCCACGCACTTGCACCTTCCTCACTCGAGATGCCGCTTTCACTTTCAAACGGTACTGAGCTGGAATATTTGTATCCTTCAAATCCATAACTAACTGGCGGAATAGGTTCTTTCCCAGCGCTGGCAGGGTAGGAGTCCAGTGTTTCAGTCGCTTTTCTGAGAATAGATTCTGGAGACTCCAGTGGGTCATTCAGAACCTCGGAAAGTTCGTCTTCAGAGGTAACGATCTGGTCATCGACCCAGTCGTCATCCTCCATGTCGAGTTCTTTAGGAAGAAGATTTGCAAGTGGATCAGGGTTCTCAGGTTCTGCAAGAAAGTCATCCACTTTCAGACGGGCATCAGCATCTTCTGGCAACATTTGTGCGCTGATGTAATAGTTTCCGACCCTGATAACATCGCCATCCTGAAGGCCACAGGCCTCACCGTTGGGAACTGGTTCGTCCCAATCATTAACAAAGGTTCCATTGGAGCTGGTATCGACGACGCGGTAGGCCCCATCGTTCCACTCAACGACACAATGACGGCGCGAAAGCTGGTTTGCAGGATCGGGAAGAATCCAATCCGCACTGCTTCCACGTCCAATGACGCAGCGTTCCTGTCGCAGTATGCGCGTGCATTTTCCTGTGTCGACCAACTCATGCCCCTTGGTCAAAATGAGTACTAAAACCATGCTCGTGTTATCAGTCATATCCTCAGCCCCCGATTAAAACTGTGGGCCAGCCAAGGATGATGGTGCCGCCGTGAGCAGTGACATCCAGCATACGCGCCGCCGGCAATCCGGCGATCAAAGTGGTGACACTGCCTTTCATAATTGTATCTGGAGGCCCAACACACACGCACATGTCAGTCATGCGCGCCGCTGGTAAGTTTCCGATCAAAACCGTCGGTGCTCCAAGAGATATCGGGCCTCCTACGTGAGGAACGATACCGGTCACCATTGGACAGACGTGCATGTCTGTCATGCGTGCTGCTGGGAAACTCATAGGGCCTCTATTTCATTATCTGCGAGTGCTCGTCCTAACTTGTAAGCTTTGACTAAGAACTCTTCAGGGTCCTCCACGTTACTGTCGTATACAGACAAAACTATAGATGACCCTACAGCAATACTAGTTAGGTTTTCTGGGGGAGGTGCAGGGTCAAATTCGGGAGATCCCATACTACCGCCACTCCAACCAGCCGCTGCCGCGGCAAGAGAAGCGGCGCTTTTATATCCTCCGTCATCAGCAATTTTCATTGCTGCACGGCGCAGGTCTTCTTCGGGTTTGCGGACCCAATCCTCGGCGGCTTTCAGCGCTATTTCGTCTTCATCGGGTGGTTGACTGCCTTCCGGAAAGGTCGCTCTGCTGACTTGACTGGCCCACCACACTGCACGTGGTTTACTCAGGGCGTGAGCAAGAACCTTAATGGCGTCAGACATGAGCTCCGCTTCTGCCAAGGTATCCACAACTTCGATAGAAGGCTTCTGTCCCTCTATCAATGGTACTGCTTCATCTCCAAGTTCTAAAGGTCTTTTTTCCAGTAGATCCTTGTAGGAGTTGAGGAGCAGTGTAGTATTTGTCACGATATTTTCCATAATGCGCCTCAGTTAATCTTGACGAGAGCACCTTGTACCGTCGTGATGCCAGCACCTTTTAAGGTGGTCAATGTCCCGTCAACGGTCGCCTGAACATCACCTTTTACGGTCACCATCAAGCCTTTCAACTCAGCCTGAGCGGCCTCAAGTTTGAGAGAGCTAGGGCCAGCGGTAAGGGTGATGGACATGGGATCCATTTTGATCGAGCTGCCACCACAGGTGAGCTCAATGGCTTGGGTTCCGGAGACCTTCACAGATCCTGCAGATGCGTCCACTTTCACATCGCCGGTTTGCGAGGTCACACCGATGTCTTTCATGGCTTCAACAGTCTGCGCACCTTGCTTCATGGAGATGCTCTGGTCACCGCTCTCAACTGTAATAGTGTGATTGCCAGACTTGACTGAGAGGGCATCGTCTTTTTCGACAGTTGTGGTTCGGCCACCGGTCTTGATTGTGTAGGTCTCGTCACCCTGATCAACCGTCAGATTGCGATTGTTATAGACCTCGATTGTCTGGTCACCATCTTCTTGCTTGTCGAAACCAATCTTGACGGTTTCATTGTTTTTAACGGTGCGCTCGTAGTCCTTCTCAGCTGTGAGCTGAACGAGTTCCTCATCTTTCTTGTCTTCAAACAAGAACTCGTTGTTCCCGCCGCCTTCCTTGGATGTCTCGCTCTTAAGTGTAGACTTTGTGGCTTCACCGGGCAGGTCATAAGGAACAGTCTGCTCTCCATTGTAAACGCTGCCCACAACAATAGGTCGGTCGGGATCACCATCTAAGAAATCAACGAGGACTTCCTGCCCAACACGGGGAATGTGGAGACCGCCCCAACCTTTACCTGCCCACATTTGCGCTACACGCACCCAGCAAGAAGATTTATCATCGTTCTGTCCGTCACGATCCCAATGGAATTGCACTTTGATCCGGCCATACTCATCGGTCCAGATCTCTTCACCATCCGCGCCAGTAACAACTGCGGACTGCAAGCCATTCATGTTAGGCCAGGGTGTAGTAGAGGCTTTACGGTATTGAACGCTGGAATCGACCGCCTCAATCTCATAGGTGATTGCGTCATAAAATTCCTGCTCTTCATCGCGCGCAAACTCGATTGAGACCTCACAGATCGCCTTCGTGATCAGGTATTCTTTTTCCTGACTTGGGTCGTCTGAAAACTGATCCAATTTGAAAAGGTATCCGGGTCGCAATCCACGTACGTTGCCGCGCGCATATACCTTAGCGTAAGCCGCACTGGCTTCTTCAACGCGCACCTTGGCTCGCTTTTCACCTACACTGACTTCCTCGTAATGGCCGGGATACATGTAACGTGTGCGGCCAGAAAGTTGGTGGGACTTCTTTTCGCTAGCATTAGCTTTCAGATCACTCGTGGGCTTAGTGAAATCATAGTCATTGATTTCAACTTCATCCGTCTGGATCTCTTCATTGTGTCGCCAATCCCAAAAGTGATCAGCTCCGCGACGGAAATGGTCTTCCTCAGAATAGAAGGGAAGGCTGGACTCGCCTTTGATGTCTTCATGAGCGCTATAGGAATCTGCCAATACCATCGTGTGTTGGCCATCCTCATGCTCAAAGTAATAATAGATCCCTTCCTGCTCCATCAGGCGACAGATAAAGTTAAAATCGGTTTCTTGAAACTGCGCGCAATAGGGCCGAGGATCATAACTGTCACTCAGCTTGTTTTTGAAGTCGGTAAAACCTGCTTCCTGAAAGACTTCCTTCAAGATATCTGGCGTCGACTTTTCCTGAAAAATCCGGCAGTTGCTGGTAAGGGTCAAAAACCAAAGCCACGGGCGTACAATAAGCCGGTAAGTTGAATAGCCATGATCTTGTCCCGTATAGATGGCTTTGGTTACAAACCCATTCAGATACTGGTCAGAAGACAGGCTTGTGCCGGACACTTTTTTCATTTCAAGCGTAAGCGTCTGCCCAAGCATCTTATCAAGGCTCAGGTCATGCTCGAATGATCGGCAATCTACGACCATTTCGTAGAGCTCACTCATTTCGCTGGTCATCTTCATCTTCCAAAGGTGGAAGCTGTCATCTCCACCATCGAAGCTGATCGTGAACAGCCGATTTTCAGTTACTTTGCTCGCACACATTCCAGGACCTGCCTATTTCTAAAACGTTTCTCGTTCGGTCTCAGGCGTTGAAGCTGTCTGAGGTCAGTTTGCGATTGTCTCGTTCCATCCGTTCAACAATGCTGGGATTGAGGATCCAGGGCATGGAGCCCCCGGTATTCTCCCAATTCACGAGAACCTCATCCCAGGTTTTGACGGATTTGATGAGTACGGGGAAGCTGAGTGGCTCTTTGCCAAACAGGATTTGGTCAAGGTAAGCAGCGCCGCGAACAAGGTAATAGTTGCCGCCGTATTCCATGACGTAAATCTCAGGTACTTCTTCTATCTCAATGAGTTCGGCCATTTGAAACTCCGTTATCAATTGTTACAGATCAGCAAGCAGTGCTTCGAGTTCCGGATCCATACCCTCTTCATCCGCTTCTTCTTCATCATCTGCTGAAAGATCGGCTAGGAGGTTGTCCAACTCTGTTGTGTCATGGACAGGTGCAGGCGGGGCAGCTGCTGCGGCTGGCGCAGGTGCTGGTGCCTCTTCAACTTCGTCTTCTTCGTCCTCTGCCGCTTCAGGTTCACTCACCTGAGGTTCTGGCGGATCAGCCTCAATTCTGAAGATGGTTTCTGGTGTTTTCTTAGGATCAATGATGGTCTCGACAACAACAGCACCTTTTGTTGCCTGAATGCCTGGGGTTAAGCCGTCGCCACCACTGATGCTGACACGCGCACCAGCACTTGGGCTTGGTGCCTCGGCAGCTTTGGTCACTGCAATCTGATCGCACCAGCGTCCAGAGATCGTGTCACCGGCCAGGCCATTAAGAGAGGCTATGCGAACTTCGGGCTGCCCCTTCATAGACACAATGGGCATCCAGCTCTGTCTCATAAGTGGCTCGACGCTGCGATGACTGATCATGCGATCCGTACAGGGCAGGGCAACCTGATCACCATACTGGTCGTGAACGTAGTGGAAGGGCATTTCGTTGAGTGTCAGGATCGATCCTGGCTTCATGCCGCCGCCATTGGTCTCATAGTCTTTTGCAAGCACAAGACCAATCAGGGCTGCAGGGTTGCCCCACAACATGGCTTTCAGGCCAACTTGCTCGTCAAACTCTTCAAAGCTGAATGCATCAATTGGGTCGGTCTTTGCGCCATAAGGCATTCGAAGCATGAAGCGTGGCAAGCTCAGGCCAATGTAATTGCTTTCTGGCATGGCACGCAGACTCTGCCACGTCTTTTCGGTAATCTTAGGAAGCTCAGCAAATTTTCTGGTGGCATTGTTGCGGTCCAGGGATGTCAGGAAAGGTGCGTGCGCATGCGCACAGATCTTTGACATACGCCCCAGAAGCTCTGCGTGAGGTGGCGTCATGTCGAATGTGTAAAGGCCAACAATAGCACTCGGCGTGCCAACACCTTCATCCTGCAACGCATTTTCTACGAACAGACGATACAAACCTGTTTCTTCAAGCTTGTTGGTGGCGCTGAGGTCTCTTGCAAAATCTTCCGCAGAAATGTCATAGAGCGTTATCTTGAGCGCCGTTGAGGTCTCAATTCGGCGTGACAACATATCAATAACGCGCCAAACACTCTCCAAAGACTGGAAGTCAGCGTTTTGAAGGATTTTACGCAGTGTTGTGGTCATCACAGCCTCGACGATCTCAAGGTAATCATCGAGCTGTGGGTTGTCGGCTGGAGTAATGTGGGGCGAGACAATCTTACCAATCAGATCTGTAAAGTCGTCGGCCTCTTCATGTTCTTCAACGGGGCGATCAATGAGAGCTGAAAAGTCACTCAGCTTCTTGTCAACTGGAATGACTGATCCACGCGAGTTGCGCTGTGAGACAGGCTTTTCGCCTTTGTTCTCCAGCCACTCATCAATGGTTGCAGCCGCATTGCTGAAAGTTCCGGGGTTCTTGAGGGAAGAACGCAGCGCCTTCAGCTCATCAAATATCTCGAATTCATCGATTATTTCGTCAGGGTGGAAGTCTTCAATGCAGTTCGGTTCAAACCGAATGACTTTTTCATCACCAGCAAGGTCAAGTTCAATGTTGATCTTGAATCGGGCAGGGAGATCTTCTGCAGTATCGACATCAACATTATGCCCCTTGAGCACAGCAAGCTCTTCAGCATCGTAAAGAGCCATACGGTTGGCACGACCAGAAAAATCACCGATCACAGCAAGATGGAACGGACTATCCAGCGTGATGTTGAGCTTTGGGGCTTCACATGTGACCTCGCCAAAATCTGGCTTAAAAACACTTGCAGATGCACCTTCAGCGGTTTCACCTTCTGTGGGAGCATCACTTTCCTCTATGATGTCATTGAGCAGTGCATCAAGATCATCGTCCTTGTCAGAGTCACTCATCAGAATCTCTCTTATTGGTTTCTATCTGGTCCTCAAGACGTTCGAGGGTTTTGATTACCTGTAACTGCGCAGCTTCCAATTGAGCGGCGATTGCACGGTTTTCTGCGGATACGAGGAGGCGAAGTCGTTCGACGTCTTCACTGTGTTCTTCCTGATAGATGCCCTGCATGGAGCTGACGATCAGACCGATAAACAGGTTGAGCACCGCAAATGCAGTCAGGAAGATAAAGGGTATGAAAAGAGCCCAGGCGTAGGGATAGATCTTCATTACGGGACGCACGATCCCCATGGACCAGCTCTCTAACGTCATGATCTGGAACAGCGAGTACAAGGATCGACCAATGTCCCCGAACCAGTCCGGGAAGCTTGCGCCGAACAGGCCAGTCGCCATCACCGCAAACACATAATAAATCAGCGCCAGAACGATCATCACGGAGAACATGCCGGGCAGCGCGTCCAACAGCGCCTGCATCACTTGCCGGTATTGTGGCAGGAAGGACAGGACACGCATGGCCCGCATAACCCGAAGGGCACGCAAAACGCTGAGATAACCCGACTGTGGGAGCAGTGAGAAGCTAACCACTGAAATGTCGAAGATGTTCCACCAGCTTTTGAAAAAACGCGTGCCAAAAGCCATGATTTTCAGAACAAATTCCAAGATGAAAAGTCCGATAATCACATCATCAAAAATGATCTGACCATCTCCGGTCAAGCGTCGCACGGAGGGAGACGTTGCCAGACCCAGGCTGATGGCGTTGACAACAATCAAGATGAGAAAGGTGTACTGAAAGGCATCAGAACGAACAATACGGCGCAAAGTAAGACGCCACGCAGGAATGCGTGTCGACCGTCTCCTCGCCGATTGTTTAACTTTCTGCATCGTTGGACTCCTCGTCACTTGGAAAAGTAGTTCCGACGTGTTTTGTTTCAGTTAGTTTCTGTGGTAAAAAAAGTAATAAGCCTATGTTTTGATTTTGCTTTCAGATTTATCTGAATGGTCTGTGAAAGGCCTATTTCTTCTTGTGTTTATCTTTTTTAGCCACAGGTGACTTCTTGAACTTGTAATCAAATGCATCACCATCAGTCAGAACCTTGAGTTCTGTGATCTTCTTGTCTTCACTCATATTCTTCAGGAACTCTGTACTGATATCCGGGAGAAGGGTGTTGGTCAGGATCGCATCGATCATACGACCACCACTCTCAATTTCCGCACATCTGCTCTCAATCAAGGCAACAACTGAGTCATCCCAAGTGAACGTTACATTGTGGTTCTCAAGGATACGATCACCAATCCGGCCAAGTTGCAGATTGATAATCTTATGAATGACAGGAGAGCTCAGAGGATAATAAGGCACAGTTACAAGCCGGCCTAAAAGGGCGGCTGGAAAGGCTTTCAGGAGTGGGGGTCTTAAAGCCTTGGCAATTCCCTCTGGATCCGGTGTCAGATCTTCGTCTGCGCACATATCCAAAATGAGGTCACTGCCCACATTGGCGGTCAGCAGGATCAAAGTGTTCTTGAAGTTGATCTTCCGGCCTTCGCCATCCTCCATCATGCCTTTGTCGAAGACCTGGAAGAAGAGTTCGTGCACATCAGGGTGGGCTTTCTCAACCTCATCCAGCAACACAATGCTGTAAGGTCTGCGACGTACAGCTTCCGTCAAAACGCCGCCTTCACCATAACCCACATAACCTGGTGGAGAGCCCTTGAGCGTGGAGACTGTATGGGACTCCTGAAACTCACTCATGTTGATGGTAATAAGGTTCTGCTCACCGCCATAAAGGGTCTCTGCAAGCGCTAAGGCTGTCTCGGTTTTACCAACACCGCTTGGTCCGACCAGAAGGAACACACCAATGGGACGACTTGGATTATCAAGGTTCGCACGAGAGGTTTTTACGCGGCGAGCGATCACCTCCATAGCGTGATCCTGACCGATGATCCGCTTCCTCAGGATATCGCTCAGGTGCAGCACAGTTTTAATCTCGTTAGAGACCATGCGTCCAGTTGGGATGCCCGTCCAGTCAGAAACAATTGTTGCAACCGCTTGGCCATCCACTTCAGGAAGAATGAGAGGGTGCTCACCTTGTAATTCGGTTAGTTCTTCAAGTTTCCGGTCCAGCTCCTTCTTGATTGGAGCCGTATCTGCGTTCTCATCTCCATTGGTTTGGCGGAACACCTCACGCAGTTTCAGAATTTCTGTAACAAGCGATTGCTCTTTTAACCATTCAGCTTCAAGAGCTTCACGCTCTTTCTCAAGCTCTGCAAGCTTCTTGTGCACGTCAGTTAGCTTGTCTCCGACATCAAACCCGGACTGCGCTTCTCGTTCAAGGATATCCCGTTCCGTCTCAATCATAACGAGACGCTTACGGCAGTCGTCTACAGCGGCTGGGGTCGCATGCTGTGAAAGAGCAACCCGGGCACACGCTGTATCAATCAGGCTGATTGCCTTATCTGGCAGCTGCCGTGCCGGAATAAAACGCATCGACAAATGTACGGCAGCCTCAAGCGCTTCATCCAGAATCTGGACCTGATGATGCTCTTCGAGCATCGCAGCCACACCGCGCATGATTGCAACGGCTTTATCTGGATCAGGTTCTTCAACCAAAATGTTCTGGAAGCGGCGAGCAAGGGCAGGGTCCTTCTCAATGTGCTTCTTGTATTCAGACCATGTTGTAGCGGCGATTGTTCGTAGTTCACCGCGAGCAAGAGCTGGCTTCAAGAGGTTGGCTGCATCACCGGTTCCCGCCGCACCGCCTGCACCGATGAGCGTGTGAGCTTCATCAATGAACAAGATGATCGGTTGCACAGAGGAGCGCACTGCATCCAATATCTTGCGAAGGCGATCTTCAAATTCGCCCTTTACGCCAGCACCAGCCTGCAATAACCCGACATCAAGCAACAGAACGCGCACATCCTTGATGGATGGGGGCACGTCGCCCTCTGCTATGCGGATTGCTAAACCTTCGACCACTGCCGTTTTACCAACCCCGGCTTCACCAGTCAGGATCGGATTGTTTTGACGACGGCGCATCAGCGTATCGATGATCTGGCGAATTTCTTCTTCACGGCCAATAACCGGATCCAGCTGTCCAGCTTTTGCTTTTGCCGTGATGTCTGTGCAGTAGGCGTCTAACGCCTCATCAGCAGACTTGAGACCCGGAGCAGTGGCTTTCTGTTCACCAGCATCGAGTTGCGTTCCATCCTTGGCTTTCCCTTCTTCAGGAGAGCCTTCTGTGATCTTTTTGTATCGTGTCGAAACATCATCAGCTGAAATGTTCTCAAACAGACGCGAAATGCCAAAGAGCGTATTGCGAAGGCCCGGTGTCTTTAGGATGCCAATCAGAAGGTAACCGCTGCGGATGGCATTATCACCAAACATCAAAGTGGCATAAACCCAACCGCGTTCAACGGCCTCTTCCACGTGCTGAGACAGATCGCTGACAGAACTGGCTCCTCGGGGCAACTTGTCCAAGGCTTTGGTGAGATCACTCGCGAGCCGGGCCTCATCGATCTCTGCATCCCGCAAGATGCGGTGCAGATCTGAATCTTGACCACTCAACAACTGCTGGAACCAGTGCTCCAACTCCACATAGGGATTGCCACGCATCTTACAAAAGGTCGTAGCGCTGTCGATTGCCTGATAGCAGGTCGGATTCAATTTACCGAAGAGGGACGCTCGTTTGATATCACTCATGGGAACTCCTAGGCAGCCTTCGCACGATTGTTGTTGTGAACAGATGCTTTTGATTTTTCAGTGACTTGTCGTGGGCGTAAATTGAGATCTCGAACCGGATCGCCTTGTTTTTTGGGTGACAACCAGGTGGTCCAACCAAGCTTCCCATATTGTCCAAGCCGGGTAGTCGGCACCTGATTGCGCTTAAGGACAAGAGCTACGTCCCACTCCAGCTCATCGCCGCAATAGGCTCTGACGGCTGAAAGCAAACGCGGCATGGAAACACCATCAGGAAGCAGACCTTCATAGTCACGTAAGCTCAGAGGACCGAACGCCACACGGAACTTTGTGTCGCTGGACCAAACACGCCCTCCCAGTGCAGCTCCAACACCGAGAAGACCGGCATTGCGAAAGCCGTTGAGGGCAGTCACTTGATTTTTGGGAAGATACAGCCATTCTCCGATGAACTCTTCCAGAGCGACGGGAAGGTTGAAGTAACAGCTTAAAATAGCCAGTAATCCATCAGCCCCGCGCGTTTGCAAGGCGAGACGGCCTGCGAAGTGGTACTTCACCACATCCGGCAAATCATCACGATGCCGAAATTCAGTCGGTCCAAACCCCGCGAGTGCTCCGGTATAGATCGAATACCGGTCTTGTTCGGGGCGATCAAAGCTGAACGCGGGCTCCCCCGTAATCGCCGCGCGGTAAAATAAGCTCAGGATACGGTGGTGAAAGACATCCGCGAATGCACGCATAGTTGTATCGCGGTGTTGATGTTCCTGCTTAAAGGCATACTCAGTCAGATGAAGCGGCATTGGACCGTTGGGTCCAAATAGCCCTAAAAACCTGCTGGTTAACCGGCTGGGTTTTGCTCCAACACCTTGCTTGAATGCTGTGATCGTTGAGGCTTCAAACTGCAAATGCGGTTCATGAGAAAATCGAACAGGATCATCCTGACAGCGCCGTGACGTTCCGATCCGAGGCATTTCCGGGTTAGAACACTCAATAAGCCGCACCAAAGGCAAAAACTCGTAACTGAGGTAATCTTTCTCAGCCGAGCGCAAACGCTGCTTCCACAGAGCTTCAGGCGTTACGTCTGCCTTAACCGGTACGGGCAGAGTGCCTTGCCCATCGCGAGGTTTGGGTGGACCAGAAGAGCTGGGAGGGGGCGGTGTTTGCGAGCCGGTCATAGTCTGTGACGCCTCCCGATCTGGCAGGGCCAGCGCATAACTTCACCGCGTACGTTGGATCTGATCACCGTCTCGGTGAAGCTGTTGATCGAAACGTAACGGGCAAAGAACTCATTGAGCACAGCACCAAGCAAGAACACACCCGTGCCTTCAAAGGCGGCTTCATCAAGCGTAATATTGAGCTCAAGTCCGCGCGCCACGGATGAAAGGCCTTGTCCAGGGAGGCGGCGAACAGCTCGTGTGGAGTTGATTGAGCGTACGCCGTCGATCTGTTGTGTTGTGGAACTGTCACCCAGTGGTGCATACAAATGTAGGATGGAACGCAGTGCTTGCGCACCATCAGTATCGTTGTTGTCTGCAATGCTGAGGTAATTCAGTGAGAGATGATTGATGAAACGCCATGCGGTCTCACCAAAGATGTTCGAAGGACGTGGCCGACTAGGACCATCAATGCATTTGACCGCTTCAACAGGCCCACCTTCTGGAAGGGAGAAATCCGACTTTCCCGCACCAATCGGCATCATCAATGGCAGATCCCGGTTTGTACAAAGCGCGCGGATGCCCAGCTGGTTGAGTGCCAGATTATAGGGGGCATCTTTCGCATCTACGAGACTGACAAAAATTTCGGTGCCAAGATAATTACTCCGCCCACCTGTCATCTGACGTTTGGCCGTCGCAAGCCGCTGTTTGCGGTTCACTGTGTAGTAGGCGCCTTCACTTTGTAAGTCTTGCGTACTTGATAGGCTGTAGAACGGCTTAAAGATCTGTGGGGCATCGCCTTGCGAGCTGAACCCTTCAACCTCTTGTAACTGATAAATCTCGTAGTCCAGCGGTTTCGATCTGTCTGGCACCACATGATGATCACTGCGCTTGTCGTTGATATGCAAACGATCAAGGCGCGTTGAGAACAGATTGATTGCAGGCGTGCAGAACAATGAGATGTTGGCGCGATCAACAGCACGTTCCAGATCTTTGTCAATCCGATCAAAGAGCAGGAAGATATCCATTTCATCCGTCTCGCATTGACGAACGGCAGGTTGCAGATTGGTCAGTTCAACAAACAGGAAACGATGCGGAAATGCGAAGTACTCCTGCAACAGACGGTACCCGCTGAAGGATTGTGGACCATAAGGAAGAAGCGCATCTTCGTCTCCATATCCACGCGTGTTCACGATCTCGGAGGAAAGGCTGATTTCCCAGGGAGTAGGCAAACTTGTTGGACGGATCGAAACGCCAGTGCAATTGCCAATGATTTGCTCATAAAGCTTCACCGGTTGCGAGCCTCCACCGCGCAGATACAGCGGCAATTCATCCAGTGCGAGCTCATTAAACGGGATGTTGCCAACCGTTTTTAGTCGAATACGAAGTCCAGCTTTTGCTCCATTTTTCACTTCAACTTTCTGAGCGGCCAGTTCACTTGGGCTCGCCAGATAATCGATGGCCTCTATCGTAATTGGCCAAAGGGTTGTTTCATGGGCAGTGTTATAGATGCAAGGCGTCGCTCCGCGGGCACTCTTGCGGCTGCGTAACTGCGTTCCGCGAGGGATCACATACCCATCCTTCAGGGAGCCTTGCGTCATATCCGGCTCTAAACTTGCGATAAGCATGGATGGAACTGGCGCCAGAAAGTGAGGATACACCATTTCCAGAAGGTGCTGCGTAAACTGAGGGAATTGAGCGTCCAGCTTGTATTGAACACGCGCAGTCAGGAATGCAAAGCCTTCCAGAAGACGTTCAACGTACGGGTCTGCACAGTCAAAACCGCTCAACCCAAGGCGTCCGGCGACTTTGGGGTAAGCCTCTGCAAATTCAGAGGCACTTTCGCGAATATGCTGTAATTCTCTGTTGTAATACGGAAGCAGCCAAGGCTTCATGTCAAGAACCTCGCTGGCGCGGTTTAGCTATTTGCACCGCATGCACATCAAGGTCGAACTCAGTGCGCAGGTACAAGGCTTGTGGCAAAGGTTGAGACCACAGCTGCCCCTCAATCTGGAAGTCCAGACGATTGGAGCGGCGTGGCTTATTAGGTTCAACGATAGACACCAAAAGACTATCTGCGATAAGGCGAGGCTCGAAATGTACGATTGCCTCATGCAAGATGTCTTCAATCTCTTCAGCACTTTTGCTTGTCATCGCGCCTAGGTCTGGAATTCCAAAATTTAAGACGGAGGACTGGACTTCGGGATAGGGTGTTAAATCAATGTCTGATGCCAGGCGGGTTGTGTTAAAAAGCCACTCCAAATCACGTTGAATGGAATACCGAAGATTAACCGAACTGGTGACACGGGCTTCACGAGGCTCCACCTGCTGAAACGGGTTGTCATCTGTAAGACGATCCAACAAAGACGGGACTAACCGATCAGCAAGAGGGCGTTCAGCCATGGCCTCCCTCCGTCGAAGATGCGGCATCATCTGCGCTCGTTACGGGGCCAATGTCCTTATGAATATCCAGTTCAGTGTCGAAGTTGATCGCTCGCACCTCAAGCAGAGGGATCTCTGCGCTTTCATGCGCAAACATACGTTGCCCGATCGGTCTGTCTTCGTTCCAGGTGGTTAAACGGGAAAGCTTGAGGTTTGGGTCGTCTGAATGAACAGTCTCAACGTAACGTGTTGGAATGAAACCATTTGCAGGGCCACCATTGACCCAAAGAAGGTTCACAGGTGTCCAGCACATGTCCCGCAGATCACGAGGCTCTGGAATTCTGATGGATTTGATTGCGGAGTACGGAACCCAGTAATAGGCGTTGCTCATCATAAGCTCAAGAACGGGGCCAAGCCGCGGGTCGGCATCTGCCAGCCACTCGAACTTTTCACCATTGATGGTTCCGGAAATAGCGTCTGCTTCTTCAAAGGCTTTATCCCGAAGCTCAATTGCCGCTTGTTCGTTCTTCTCACTATCGAACTTGAGGGCTTGAACCAGGAAAGAAAGCCATTCTTTGGGTTCACCAAAGAGCAGGGGCGTCTTGTCGCCTGAAAAGACTTCTTCGCGCAATTGCTCCATATCCAGCAAGCGGGAGTAAGTCTCCACCATAGGCACGGCACTTTCATCAAACTGCCGGATGATTGGAAGTTGTTTTTTGGCTTTGAGCCAGTCTCCATTGACGCAATAGAGCTGGAAAAGGAGGATGCGTTCTTTTACGTCCTCAGGCTTTTTTCGCACTTGCTCCTGAGTGATCTTGAGCGCTTCTTGTAAATTACCTGTGGCTAGATGTTCCTTCGCAGGCATACGGGATCACTCCAGACTATTGCGATGAGGAAGGTTTGCCGGGGAAACCCCGGCAAACAGATAAGGTAGGAAAATACTCGATTATTTGACGACGAGGTCGCGAGTATTCTTGATGCGGCTCCACTTTTCGGTAAGTGTCTTGCCCATCGCACCAGTGGTATCCATCATGGTGTAATCAATCTGAACAGCACCGTATTCCATCTGGATGGATTCTTTACACTCTTCGTCGTTACCTTCCCAACTGATTTCCTTGATGGCAACCAGCTTCATTGTGAAGGTAAGGAAGATCACACCAGCCTTACCGGATGCACCACCTGAACGGCGAAGCAAAAGTGTCACGGTCTCGTAAATACCACCGTTACAACAAGCAAGGAAAAGGCCTGGCGAACCGCGGTCACTTTTCTTTTCAATCTGGAATTCTTTAAACTTCACGCGACCAGCGCCAGAACCGCCACGCATGGAACCGATGTCCATAGTGTTTTCAGCACCCATGCTGAAAGTGGCGATTTCGAAGGCCTTTTTTTTGGCCATTTCGTCATCTTGTGTTTCGCCTTCAATGGCGATAGCACCGGCACCGGGCCCCTCGAAGATTACATATGCATCAATTGACATGACGCTTGCTCCACTTTTTGTTGCTTACGTTGTTGTGGCACTAAACGGCTTGCCGCATGAGGCGTAGTGCCGATTAACAGCGTTTTGGATGGGTTGATAAAAAACGCTGCCGTCTTCCGCGTCAGCCTGAGGTTTATCCTCCCTTGGCTGACGGAAGCTTTGAAACCAGTCGCAAGGAAACCGTCAGACCTTCTAACTGGTAATGAGGACGCAGGAAGAACTTCGCGCTGTAGTAGCCTGGGTTTGAATCGTCGGCTTCGACGACCACTTCGGCTGACGCCAAAGGCTTTTCCGCCTTTGTCTGCTCACTGGAACCTGCAGGATCGCCATCTACGTAACGCATGATCCAATCTTGCAGCCAGTTCTGAAGATCCTGACGTTCTTTGAACGAGCCAATCTTGTCTCGAACAATACATTTTAGATAGTGAGCGAACCGACAACTTGCAAATAAGTAAGGTAACCTAGCTGCAAGGTTCGCATTTGCTGTCGCATCAGGGTCCGTATACTCTGCTGGTTTCTGCAAAGACTGTGCACCAATGAACGCGGCTAAGTCTGAATTCTTACGGTGTAACAATGGCATCATGCCATTCTTTGCAAGTTCAGCTTCACGGCGGTCAGTGATAGCAATCTCGGTTGGACACTTCATGTCCACGCCGCCATCATCCGTTGGGAACGTATGTGAAGGCAGACCTTCAACAGCACCACCAGATTCAACACCTCTGATGCGGGAGCACCAGCCGTACATCTTGAATGAGCGGGTGATATTGGTTGCCATTGCAAAAGCAGAGTTGGACCAGACGTACTTTGAGGAGGAGGCACCTGATGTGTCCTCTTCAAAATCAAACTCATCCACTGGCTCAGTAAGCGGACCATAAGGCAGCCGGGCCAGAAAACGCGGCATTGCAAGACCGATATAACGGGAATCTTCAGATTCTCGTAGTGATCGCCATGCGGCATATTCTGGTGTCTGGAAGATTTTGGTGAGATCGCGGGGGTTTGAGAGTTCTTGCCAGGATTCCATTTGGAAGAGGCTAGGGCTTGCACCTGCAATGAACGGAGCATGAGCCGCCGCGGCGATCTCTGCCATTTCGTTCAAAAGTGCCACGTCTGGTGGCGTATGGTCGAAGTAGTAATCACCAATCAGCACACCATAAGGCTCACCACCGAACTGGCCGTATTCTTCTTCGTAGATTTTCTTGAAGACCGGGCTCTGATCCCAAGCCGTACCCTTGTATTTTTTCAGGGTCTTACTCAGTTCTTTTTTGGAGATATTCATCACCCGGATCTTCAGCATTTCGTCAGTCTCAGTATTATTGACGAGATAATGAAGTCCGCGCCAGGTACCTTCCAGGCTCTGGAAATCTTCGTGGTGAAGGATCGTTTGAATTTGCTCGGAAAGCTTGCGGTCAAGTTCGGCAACAATTGACTCGATTGACTTCAGCGTATCGTCTGAAATCAGCGTCGTGTTTGCCAAAGCCTGCTCAGCCAGTGTTGCCACTGCACCTTCTACGGCTTCTTTTGCGCTGTCTGACTTGGGTTTAAATTCTTGAGTGAGGAGAGATTCAAAGTTATTGGGATCAATAGCTTCAACCTGTGCCTCTTCGGCTTCGACTTCCGGTTGTTTTTCAGCTTCAGCCATTATTTTCGTCCTTCTCTTCAGCAGCAGCATCACCTTCCTTCGGTGTGGCAGCTAGTGTTTGCAAAAGGGCAGGATCATTCAAAACCTTACCGATCAACTCCTCGGCACCGGACTTACCGTCCATATAGGTCATCAGGTTTGCAAGTTGAGTACGGGCTTCCAGCAAGGTACGCAAAGCGTCTACTTTGCGGGCAACGGCTGCTGGAGAAAAGTCGTCCATACTCTCGAAGGTCAAATCAACACTGAGATTGCCTTCGCCTGTGAGGGTGTTGGGAACCCGGAATGCCACACGTGGCTTCATCGACTTCATGCGTTCATCGAAGTTGTCGACGTCGATCTCAAGGGCTTTACGATCCCCTACAGGAGGAAGTGGATCTTCGGGCTTGCCAGAAAGATCAGCCATCACGCCAGCCACGAAAGGCAGCTGGATGGTCTTCTCTGCACCGTACAATTCAACATCGTACTCAATTTGCACTCGAGGGGCTCTGTTCCTCGCTATAAATTTCTGACTACTTTGTTTTGCCATGTGATCGGGTTCCCGGTACTTTTGTTCTTATTCAGACCTGGGTTATTCGATTGAACCAGAATGCTCGTCATCGTCGTCGGGGCGTACCCCTCTGATATTCAAAACTTGTGCTTCCCCATCTGGAGCGAGGTCCTTGATGATGGAATAAAAGTCGAGATCAACAAGACGTCGGGCCCGACCCAGTAGAAGTGGAACCGGACTTGAAGGTTCGCTACGCTTGTAATACGCACAAACTTCATCAAGAGCCCTTAACACGTCAGTTCGGTTTATAACTGTTCCAGTAAAACTTGCGCTTTTCTTGCCTGTTCGGGCTTTGACTGGTCCATCTTCCTCAGAGTCAGGTTCTCCATCTTCCTCCTCCTCTTCCTCTTCGATTTCCAGTGCTGGAGCCAATAAAAACTGCGCTTGACGCAACTCTCGCAGCAGGTCGTCAAGGATCAGGCCACCGTGCTGCGCGAAAAAATCCCGGATATGCTCGGATGTTTTGATCGCGGTTTCGATTGCATTAACAACCTCTGCAATGTTTTCGCGATCAGTCTCTCTGAGAGCAGCGTCATAAGAGGCAATGTCCGGCCTATCACGACCATCAGGCAGTTCAGTCTCCCCGCGGGCAATAGCGATCTCGTTGAGAGACCATGCTCCGAAGATACGAGACTGAACTAAAGCGGCATTTCTGATCAAAGCAAGCGTTGTGCGTCTGTCGTTGAGAGCGGAAAGGACATTCGCACGCATGATCGGGTCATGCCCCTCTGCAGGATCAAGTTCTGGATGTAGCGTATCCCAGAAAGAATCCAGCATTTGTGCAATGAAATCCATGCCTTTGGCGAAGCCTGGATATCCTTCAATTGCAATTAGAGATTGTGCGTGAATGATGGCAACGCGAAGATCGTAGGTCCGTGTAAGCAGTTGGGTGGAGAGGCGTAGCGCCTCCTTCCAGTCAGGCTCTTCCCCTTTGATAATGGCTTCCCCGATCTGGTGATCTTGGGTGCCACTGGCAGCAGTCTCCATCGTCAGGAAGTCAGGATCGTATTCAAGATCCGGCCCGCAAGGTGCATTCTCCTCAATAGGTTGAAGGGAAGCCGTTGGATCCATTCGAAATCTATCCCGCTCTGCTACTGCTTATTGGGACTGGAAGTCCGATCACTACCAAGTATTTGCGCATAGGATTGGTAGAGGTTGCCAAATGAGTGGGGCGACCACTCGAGATGGGCCTATAATATTCCGCAAGATCATTTCATTGTGTGTACAGTATAAGAGGAACTGGTAATATCGTTATTAACTCGTTGACTTGATAGGGAAAAGTATCTCTGCAACCAGAACACTCTGACAGATATGAGGATATTGTGTTGGAACCTGCAAAGAACACATCAACAAGCACTGTCAGGTTTTACAAGTGCCCGTCGACAAAACGCATGTTGGCAGAGAAGACGCTCATCTCACCATCTGCTCCGCAGCAACTTTTTTTTAGAGAAGCAAAAGCCCTGCAGCGCCTGTCAGGCACCATTGCGCCAAAGTTTGTGGAGCTGAAATCCGAAGACGGAAACATCAAGCTGGTGATGGAGTTGGTGGAAGGCCAAACTCTTGCCGAAAAGATGAGTAAGGCGTTGCTGTCCTCAAAAGAATGTGTCCAACTCTGTAAACAATTGGTTCTGACGATCAATCATCTCCATAACGCAGGGATTGCTCACCTGGATCTCGCTCCCAACAACATCATGCTAAGCAACCAGGGAGAGCATGGCTTAGTCATTCTGGATTTTGCCTATTGTGCCTTTACTGACGAGCTGCCGTTTATAAGACCCCGTAGCAGTTTTACTGGTCATTTGAACTATGCCGCTCCAGAACAACTCGGGTTAGGCACGGATCAAATCACCGAGAAAGCAGACCTGTATGCACTCGGCTTGATTATACGCGAGATGTTTGGAAATCGGGATCATATCAAGGACACATATGAAGCTGCCATTGCGTTTCGGCAGAGCAATCCCGACCTCAGAAAACTACCGCCAGACTGGCGGCAAATGGTTACTCAACTGCTGAAATTTGTGCCTGAAGAACGCGTTAGAATATTAACGCACAGCGACTACAGCACCTAGTCGTGGGCTTGATGTTAAGAGCTGCGGAGAGCGCATAGGCAAGCCCAATGGCAGCCTCCGTTCGGGCAAATAAACCCGCATTGAGGCGTGCGGATGCTCGAAGTGATGCGCGTGCAGATGCCCTCATGGAAATACGGTTTGCATTGCGAAGCCAGTCAGCCTGACCAATGTTCAGGTCAAGATCACTCAGATCCACTTTCGCTGTCGGCAGTTTCAGGTTCAGCTGTGGTAGTAATCTGGAAAAGAGGCTTAGCTTTGCAGTAATGCGGGCCCAGGCTTTGACGTTTCCTGAAAACAGGCTTTCGCCAAATGCCAGCTGCAAAAGACCAATGATGTTCAGAGCTGCCAAAATTTTGAATGCTGCTTTCAAATCGAACTTGAAGCCAAGGTTCCAGTTGCCAAAGTCAGCCAACATCTTAGCAAGAGCCTTCAGATCAGCCTGAGCGTTCATATTCAAATTCTGCTTCAGACCCAGATCAACGAGCCCAAGCAAAGGCAGATTGATTTTGGCCTTCGGGAGAATGAGATTTAGCTTGCCAAGATTGAGATTAAACGGGTTCAGTCCGAGCCCCTTAATCTGAAGGATGAGTTGCGCGGCAAGCCCCAGCTTTGCAAGGATATGGCCGGGAAGGGAACCAAGCTTCAGCGCAAGAGGGAGTGCGAACTTCGCTGAGGTTTGCGCAAGCTTTTTCAGTTTTAGCTTGGCAGCGGGAAGTGTCGCAGACTCCGTCACCCGAAGAGCCAGGTCGGCAGCTGCAGTTAGGCGATGATTGATGCTGGCGTTCAACGCCAAAAGTTGCGCAAGGCTCAGGAAGTTGAACGGACGAAACCGCATGAACAGATGGGGGGATGTGACACGAAGAGAAGGTCCTTTGATACGCGGCAAGGCCGTCGCTTCTCCTGCCTTCAACACAAGAGGAACAAGCAGGTTGAGGTTGATGTCGGGAATGATATCTGGACAAAAACAGAAGCAAGGCAATGCGGGGTGCTCCTTCGGCTTGTTCCCGAAAACAAAGGTCGCCCCATGCTACAAAGACCGCAGCATGGGGCGTTTAGATCAGATAGAAATCTTCTGTTCGATATCTTTCAGCGCAGCTTCAATCGGCTTCTTGATTGAAACAGTTACACCGAGTGGATTTTTCTCGAGCAAGTCGATCAGTTTATCTGAGGCCATATGCTTGTTGAGCGTTGTGATACTTGCAGAGAGTTTTTTCGCAACAGCAACTTTCTGCTTTGGATCAGCTGCGCCCCAGTCTTTCAGACCAGCGAGCACCGCATCCAGATTCCCTTGCAGGACACTGGCTGCACCAGTCAATGCTTGAGAGGGTCCCTTAGCCTGAATGAGCTGCATCCGTGGGTCTGAATGTGCTTTTAGCTTGGCAAGGAGGCTACCAATTTCTGTTTCAACATTTGCACGTTGAACCTGAAACTCTTTGATCGCGGCAAAGACCTCTTTCTGGTCGACCTTCTCTGGTGTTGGAGCTTGCGCCAACAGAGCAAGCATCGCTTTCACACCTGATTGCGTACCGGGATCGTCCAGCGCATTGACGGAGGCTTCAACCGCTGCAAGTTGCTGCCTCAGCTTGCCATCATATTCTTCATCTTTGCCGAGAGCTTTCTCAACTTTATGGGTGAGTGCAGCCAGGATCGACGTCAGCTTGTCACGTAGTATTTCTTCTTGTGCTGCGTCTTCCGCGGCAGCTGCTGCGGCATCTTCAGCAGATGTGTCCTCGTCGTCTTCAGTGTCTTCCAGACTTTCGCCGCTGGCAGCCAGTTCTTCATCAGTAAAGGCTTCGTCACTGCCGGAGTCTGAAACTTCATCAGTTTCATGAGAGAACGTATCCAGCATATGATCTGGAGTCTCTGCACCTTCTTCCTCTGCGTGATCAGAGTGAACGGTGTTGCCCTCTTCATCTTTTACATGGATCTTGAAGTTCAGCTTTTGGCTGATTAGGAACTTACGCATCATCTTGATAAGCCCTTGAGTAGGTGGCTTACCAACGCATTCGATGGTCATTTCCTTACTTTTGATGGTCACAACCCCACACATGCTCTTGGGGTTCTGGGTCTCTTTCTTCACCGCGACCAAAAGCATCTTTGGCTTTTTCCGCGGGTGAATCATCAAAGCGTCGTCTTCCTTTGGATTCTTGTTTGGCGAATACGCAAAGTTGACTTCTTGCTTACGTGCCTTCTGAATGCCTGCTTTTAGCTGTTGTAGTTCTTTGGGGTCCATTGGGTAACCTCGACGTTTGATCTTCCGACTACTTACTAAACTTCCTTTTATGTACTTTACATAAAACAGGTCTCGACGGTTTTAAATAAAGAGTACTGTCTGGGCGCACGTCATCAGTGTTGAGCGTTTCAAAATCAAACATGGTACACAATCGCGCGATCACTTTAATTCCAAGGAAGGTGACGTAGCTGGCGCCCGTACACATTCTCGGGCCCAAACCAAAGGGGAAATAGCTCCCAAGTGTTGCTTTCGCTTCTCCGCGCGAAAATCGATCAGGATCGAACATATCTGGATTTTCCCAGAATGAACGGTGGCGATGAACAACCCATGGACTGATGATTACCATGGATTCTTTAGGGATTAGAGTGTCCCCAAGTGTCGTGTCTTCTCGGGCAACGCGGGAAAGATAAAGCACGGGTGGATAAAGACGCAGGACCTCTTTAAAGACGTCACGTGTAAAACGCAGACGGGGCAGGTGCTCATAAGAGATACGGCCACAAGCTGTCACCAGCTGCACTTCTGTTCGAATGCGCTCAACTATCTCTGGGCATTGCGCAAGAATATAGACAGACCAACACAACGCTGCAGATGTTGTTTCGTGGCTGGAGAGGAAAATGCTAGCGACCTGGTCAACAAGTTGTGATTTCGTAAAACGCTTGCCGGTCGATGGAACACGGGCATCCTGAAACACTTGAAAGAAGTTTTGAGAGTTCGGAGGCTTGTTATGCATGTGCTCGTCAATGATCTGCGAAATGACAGCACGCACGTCTTCTGCGGTCTTCAAGGCAGCTTCTGTAAACACCGGCTGTGATCGACCGGTAAAGCGCTTCAGATCTAACGCTGTCCCGGCAACTTCCTCCTCATATTTCATTATGGAGTCGAAACATTGATGCTCCAGCTGGATCTCAATGGGCTTTGAGAACACACAGCGGAAATTAACATCGGCAACCAGAAAGTTGATCTCTTCAGCCAGTTTGACGGTTTGACCAGTCTCAGCGTGTTGCTGAAAACGCTCAACAAAGGAGCTTAGTGCTTCTTGCAGATAGCCAAACGAGATGCGGACGCTTGTGTTGGAAAAGATAGGCGCAACCATTTCATGCTGGTCTTGCCAGTCAACACCTTCTGCAGAAACCAGACCATTATGCAGGATCGGCTTCAATAGCTCTGCAATTCCGCCACCTTTTGGGAAAATCGCTTGTTGCTCTTCCAGGACTCTGGACAGCAACTTGGGCTCATTTACGAGGAATTTACGCGGGTCATCATCGTCAAACTGAAAAATCGCGCACTCGTACAGCTCCTTTGGGATGACACCAAGAGGGTCAGAGCTCAAATAATTACTGAAGTTTCTCCAGCCTTCTGCGGCTTCTCCCGGATAGGGTGCTGGCGGACGATATAATGAAATCTTGTTTTCCATTATCTACATTCATGTTGCGGCGGAAATTGGAATACTTCCGCACATTTCCCAACATCATCAGCGCAAGCCGATAGGAGAAGTAGGTGAGAACCCATGCGCAATAGTGCTTTGCGGGAATATAGAACAGCCCTCTTAGAGATTTGCTTTCGGGACGCCGCAAATTTTGTTTGATTGCTAATCAAGAGAAAACACTCTGAGTAACCAATGGTTTTGGTCTCATCAGACACAGCGGTAAAAGTAAGAGCTATAGGGCTTTAGGCCTGATGTGATGACAATAAAAAGCAAGGTAAACCCGCCAAAATATGGCTGCAGAAAACGTCTTCTAACCTTACTTGAATCTAAAAGAGGTCCCCTAAGGGAACGTGTTGGCGTGTTATGACTTGGAAAAAGACGAGTTTGGGATGCCCGTACTGTTGCGCAGGATCAAGCGGCACCCAAGCTCCACGCGGCGCGCACTGCGCTCGCTATCAGGCAGGGTTAAAGCTTCTTCCAACAGATTCAGCGCGACGTGACCGATCTCTTCCATGGGAACGTGGATGGTAGAGAGGGAAGGGCTGGACAGTTCGCCAAACAATGCATTGTCAAAGCCCATAATTGAAACATCGTTGGGGACAGAGTAGCCGTGGGTCTGTAGGGCTTTCATCGCACCAAGCGCAACGTTGTCTGCTGAGCAAAAGAACGCTGAGTAAGGGGAAGGACCATTGTGTTCGCTCAGCCATTTGCTGAAGTTGATCTCCACCACATCCTGCTGATAGTCGCCAACATCAATAATATCGGAGACAGGAACGTCGAGCCCAGCTTGTCTGAAGGCATCCAGAAACCCTTCAGTCCGTTGTTTCGCAACCCGCCGATTGCCCCAGGTGAGCAGCGCAATCTTTTTATGGCCCAGCTCCAGCAGGTGATCAGTCGCCAGCTTTGCCCCAAAACGATTGCTGGGGGCAACAGTATCCACTCTCATCGACTGATCCTGCCCACTCAGGATAACGGAGGCAGACGGCAGTTTGTAGAGCATATCGATGAGACATTGCCTGTCATCCTGCATGACTGCGATGCCTTGGGGGCGGTGTTTTGCAACGGCCTCTACAATATTGTCCGGATTGATTTCATTTTCTTCCTCGATCTGAGGAATGAGGCGAATACCACGGCTTTGGCATTCTTTCCTGAAGGCGTTCAGCATGGTCCAGGCCACGAAGTTGCGATCAGACTTAGGGAAGGCTTTCTTAGTGCCAACCAGTAGCACTGTAGAGAGCAGGGAGATAGAAGCTTTGCGTCTCCGCTTGGCGAGGTAACCGGTCTCACGCGCGATGCCCAACACACGTTCCTGCACTTCACTGCCGATGGGAGCAGAAGCGTTTAAAACGTGGGAAACAGTGCTGATTGAGACGTTCGCAAGTTTTGCGATCTGCTTGATACCCGTTGCCACGCGACTTCCACCATTCATCAATAGGACAGGCAATTATTGAATGAAAATCTTTTCATGTGCAACGCCTACGTGCGTGCTGCTGTGTATCACTGAAAGGAACTGATTGATGAATATTACTTATCCAATACGCATTTGATACTCAGACAACTTCGCAGTCGCATTCGTGATTATGATCTAAGGTGATGAATAAATTTAAGAAAATCTGCATTGCTCAACTTTTGGTGGCAAATGAGCCAGATTGAGTGATGACCTTCAAGTAAGTTGAAGAACCAATCATGAAAAAGTTTTCATAAAGGCGCCTTGTTGTCAAACGGTGCTCCTGTCATCTTTGCCAGGTAACCGATTGTCAACAAGGTCATATTCGGGCTGCCAGGTGCAGTGGGGTGGGCTTGTTGCATTAATAGAAGTAATGCGTTTTGGCGGGGAGGATCTGGCAAAACGTGTTGGGGGAGAATTTGATGAAGAGCGTTACACTCACGTCGATTGCTGCTTTGACGCTGCCGTTTCTGGCCGCCAATGGCTGGGCCTATAACGAGGCGCCCATGCTCAAGCAGTTGGTTGAAGCTGGTCAATTGCCACCGGTTGAAGAGCGTCTGCCGAAAAATCCACGCGTTATTCCTGTCTACGACAGCATCGGCACCTATGGTGGTGTCCTGAAGCGTGCGTTCAAAGGCCCGAGTGACCGTTGGGGGCCAACCAAGCTCATGGAAGAGCGTGTGGTTGAAACCTACATGGACGGCGACAAGAACCTGTCTCTGGTTCCAGGCTGGATCGGCGAATACTCTGCAAGTGAGGACGCTCGTGAGTTCACCTTTACAATCCGCGAAGGTCTGCGCTGGTCTGACGGAGCACCCGTCACCACCCGCGATGTTCGGTTCTGGTATGAAGACGTCTTCCTCAATGAAGACCTGATGCCCTCCATCAAAGCGCTGTACACCTCCAACGGTGTGCCAATGAAGCTGTCTTTTGCTGATGATTACACCTTCACTGTTTCCTTTGAGAAGCCATACCCGCTGTTCCTGACCGTTCTGGCCAAGGAAAGCACGGGCCGTCCGGGTCTGGATCGTCCTGGCTTCATCGAGCCCTTCCACTACCTCAAAGACTATCACCCAGCCTACGCTGATCCTGCCAAGCTGGAGGCAGCCATTGCCAAGTATGGCGCCAAGAAATGGACAGATCTCTGGGATTCCAAAGGCCAAATTCAGGCGTGGTGGTTCAACCCGAATATGCCGGTTCTCACCGCATGGCGCGTGAAAACACCGCCGCCTGCTGATACCGTGGTCATGGAGCGCAATCCTTATTACTACGGCGTGGATGCAGAAGGAAACCAGCTTCCTTACATCGACCAGATCGAGCACCGCCTGTTCCAGGATCCACAAGCCATCAACTTCATGGCGATTCAGGGCGAGATTGACCTCCAAAACCGCCACATCAACGTGGCCGACTTCACGCTCCTGAAAGAGAACGAAGCCAAGGGCGACTACACCATTGAAAAATGGACCAAGGCGCTGACATGGTCGATCATTCCGAACCTCAATTCCAAAGATGAAGTCAAGCAGGCTCTGTTCGAAGACATTCGCTTCCGCGAAGCACTAAACATCTCAGTTGACCGCGAAACCATCAACGAACTGGCGTTCTCCGGTTTAGGTGAGGCGCGTCAGGCTTCGCCGATCTCCGGCTCTCCATTCTACGATGAAGAAGCTGAAGCGCGTTGGACAGAGTATGACCCGGACAAAGCCGCAAAGCTTCTGGATGCGATTGGCCTGACCGAGCAAGATGGGGATGGCTATCGTCTGATGTCAGATGGCCGTCGCCTCAGCCTCGTGCTGGAAACTCGCTGGGACATCCAGGGCGAACTGCTCGAAGTGGTCCGTACCTACTGGCAGGATGTTGGCATTGAAGTTCTGGTGCGTATCATCGACCGCACGCTCTACCAGCAGCACGTTGATACGGCGGACTTCGATATGGTCCTCGACACGTTTGATCGTTCCTCCGTCATTACAGCTGACCCGCTTCGGTTCCTTGGTCGCTATGGCTTTGCACAGAGCTACTTCAACTGGTGGAGCACCAACGGTAAGGCCGGTGAAGAGCCGCCGAAAGATCATCCGATCAGAGAAGTCTGGAAAGCATGGGAAAGCGCCCAGACTGCACATAGCCTTGAAGAAGCTAATACCTATGCGCAGCAGATGGTGACCTTGCACAAACAATACGGTTGGCATGTGGGGCTCGTTGGTGAAACGCCTGCAATCTACGTGCGCAAAAACAGCCTGAAAAACTTCCCTGCGGGGTTCGTCCACGACGACGCGTTACGCGGCGTTGGCCTCGCATATCCGCAGCAGCTCTATTTCTCCCAAGATTAACCTGCCTTGCGGTTGAACTGGCGGTGGCGATCCCGATGCCGCCGCCAGTTCACAACTTCAATGCGTCCTTACAAGTACAATAAAACGGAAAAGGGATATGGCAGGTTATATTGCGCATCGCCTACTGTGGTCGATCCCGACATTGATCGTTATCACGATTGCCACATTCGTTATCATTCAGCTTCCACCGGGTGATTATGTAACAGCATACATTGCAGAACTGGTAGAAACTGGTGAAGTTATTGATGCGGAAACAGCTGCTCACATTCGTCATGAGTTTGGTTTGGACCGTCCAATGTACGAGCAGTTCCTCACATGGATCGGCGGAATCCTGCTTCATGGTGACTTCGGGCTGTCTCTCGACTGGAAACTTCCGGTATCTGAGCTGATCTGGGATCGTATCGGTCTCACCCTGCTGATCTCCATGCTCTCATTGTTGATGACATGGACGATCGCTATTCCAATCGGCGTATATTCCGCCACGCGTCAGTATTCATTCCTTGACCATCTGTTCACCGTTCTTGGCTTCCTCGGGCGCGGTATTCCAGACTTCCTACTCGCCTTGGTGCTGATGTGGATGGGCTTCCTCTACTTCAACTTCCACGTTGGCGGATTGTTCTCGCCAGCCTACGAAAATGCACCGTGGTCCTTTGCCAAATTCGGCGACCTTCTCTCCCACCTTTGGGTACCCGTTCTCGTACTCTCTACCGGTGGTGCAGCTGGCCTGTTGCGCATCATGCGCGCCAATATGCTGGAAGAGCTGGGCAAACCGTATGTTGAGACCGCCTATGCACAAGGCTTAAGCGAACGACAGGTCGTCTGGCGCTACCCGGTGCGCGTTGCTCTCAACCCGTTCATCTCCACCGTAGGTTGGGCATTGCCTGCACTCATTTCTGGCGATGTCATCACAGCAGTGGTGCTGAACCTCCCGACAACCGGCCCACTGCTTCTGCGCTCCTTGCAGAACCAGGACATGTATCTGGCTGGTGGCTTCATTCTCATACTGAGCGTCTTCACCATCATCGGCACGTTGCTTTCAGACATCCTGCTGGTGCTGACCGATCCACGCATTCGTCATTCGTGAGGGCACTATGTCAGAGCAAACTTTAAGTGATACTGTTGTTGAACCTGCAGTCGAGGTGAAGGAGAACTCCTCCTACACCGCCAAGCCACTGACCCTGATGTGGTGGCGTTTCAAAAAACATAAACTGGCCCTGTGGTCTCTGGGCGTGATCATCCTGCTTTATCTGGTTGCTGCATTCGCTGGTTTTCTGGCGCCGTATGATCCATTCAAGCACAACAGGCTTCACCCGTTCGTGCCGCCGCAGTCCATCCACCTGTTTAGCGAGGATGGCACGTTCCAGGGCCCGTTCGTCTATGGCCTGAAGCGCCAACGTGATCCGGAAACCGCTCGTCTTTCTTTTGAGGAAGATACCAGCAAGATCAATCGCATTCGGTTCTTCGTCGAAGGTGACAAATACAAGTTCTGGGGTCTCGTCCCAACCAAACTGCGCTTGTTCGGCGTCGAAGGTCGTCGCAACCGGGTTTACATCCTGGGGACAGACAAACTCGGTCGTGACCTGTTCTCTCGTTTGGTCTATGGCGCTCGTGTCACGCTCTCCGTTGGTTTGATCGGCGTGTTCTTCTCCTTCGTGATCGGTATTACACTCGGCAGTCTGGCAGGTCTCATCGGCGGAACAATTGATACCGTCATCCAGCGCATGGCCGAACTCGTCCGCTCCATTCCAACCATCCCGCTCTGGCTTGGTTTGGCAGCTGCTCTTCCGGTGAATTGGGATCCGATCCTCGTTTACTTGCTCATCACGGTCATTCTGGCATTAATCGGCTGGACCAACCTTGCCCGTGTGGTGCGTGGCCACTTCATGACCATCCGCAATCAGGATTTCGTGCTGGCAGCTCGTCTGTCTGGTGCTTCCAAAACCCGCATCGTGACCCGTCACATGCTGCCATCCATGACGTCCTATGTGATCGCAGCAATCTCATTGGCAATCCCGGAAATGATCCTCGGTGAGACAGCACTCAGCTTCCTTGGTCTGGGTCTGCGTCCTCCGGTCATCAGTTGGGGCGTGCTGTTACAGGATGCTCAGAACCTGCGCTCAATCGCTCTGGCTCCGTGGCTCCTCATTCCTGGCGTGGCGATTGTAGTGACAATCCTTGCTTTCAACTTCCTCGGCGATGGCTTGCGTGATGCTGCCGATCCCTATCAGAAATAAGGAGAACGGATCATGCAGGATGAAACCATTCTCGAAATCAAAGATCTCAACATTTGCTTTGAAATGCGTGAGGGGACCGTCAATGCCGTTAATGGCGTCAACTTTTCGGTCAAACCAGGTGAAGTGCTCGGCATCGTAGGCGAAAGCGGCAGCGGAAAGTCCCTGAGTGCCCGCTCCATCATGAACCTGCTGCCCCGCAACGCAACAGTCACCAATGGTTCTGTAAAGTTCCGCAAGAGCGATGGCGAAGTTGTCGATATCCTTGCTGAAAAGCGAGAAAGCCGGAAGATGCGTGAACTGCGCGGTGGTCATGTAGGTATGATTTTTCAGGAGCCTATGACAGCTCTCAGCCCGGTGCATTCCATCGGCAAACAGATCATGACCACGCTAAGCCTGCATACGGACCTTCCCAAAAAGGCGCAGGTAGAACGGGCAGCAGATCTGTTGGCTATGGTGCAAATGCCAAAGCCTATGGAAATGCTGAAAAAGTACCCACATCAGCTCTCTGGCGGCATGCGTCAGCGTGCCATGATCGCCATGGCACTCTCCTGTAACCCAAGCCTGTTGCTGGCTGATGAGCCCACAACCGCGTTGGATGTGACCACTGAAGCGCAGATCCTCGATCTCATCATGTCCTTGCAGGACGAATTGAACATGGCGGTGATCTTCATCACCCATAACTTCGGTGTGGTGGCAGAAATCGCAGATCGTGTCTCGGTTATGTATCTGGGCAATGCGGTGGAAACGGCTGCCGTAGATGACATTTTCTACAATCCAAAGCACCCGTACACCCGTGCACTGCTGCAATCCATCCCGCGTTTGGATGGGCAAAAGCGTCGCCGTCTGCAAACAATCGAAGGCATGGTGCCTGATCCGTTCAACCTGCCAACAGGCTGCGTGTTCCACACGCGCTGCGCTGAAAAGGTGGCAGGCAAATGCACCAGCCAGATCCCTGAGCTGACGTATTTTGAAAACGATCAGATGGCGCGCTGCCATCTCCATCAGGCATAAGGGCGAACTCTCATGACAAATATTCATGTACCTGATGATGCGCTGATCAGTGTTGAAAAACTGCAGATGCACTTCCCGATTAAAAAGGGATTCCTGGGCAGAGAGCAGGGCGCAGTCAAAGCCGTAGATGACGTGTCTTTTTACATCAGAAAAGGCGAAACTCTGGGTATTGTGGGTGAAAGTGGCTCCGGAAAATCCACCACCGCACGTGCTTTGCTGCGAGCTTATGAACCGACCGGCGGGAAAATACGCTTCAAAGATCCGGATGGTGTCTGGCATGACCTGACGCACAAGTCCGAAGCTGAAATGCGCAAGTTACGCCAGCACATGCAAATGATCTTTCAGGATCCTTATGCATCGCTCAACCCACGTATGACACTGCTGCAATTGGTCAGCGAACCGCTCGTCAACATCGGCTTGACCAACAAGAGCGAACTGGAAGACCGTGTTGCGGATCTGTTAAGCAAAGTGGGCCTGCGCCCTGAGAACATGAGCCGCTATCCTCACGCATTCAGTGGTGGTCAGCGCCAGCGCATCGGCATTGCCCGCGCCTTGGCACTGAACCCGACATTCATCGCAGCTGATGAATCCGTATCAGCTCTGGATGTGTCCATCGCCGCGCAGACCATCAACCTGCTTCAGGACCTGCAAGAGCAGATGGGGCTGACCTATCTCTTCATCACCCATGATCTGAGCATGGTGGAACACATCAGTGATCGCATTGGCGTGATGTATGCTGGGCGCTTGGTGGAGGTAGCAGACACAGCCAGCTTCTTTGAACAGCCGCTGCATCCGTATTCGGAAGCTCTACTGGCCGCTATCCCAATCCCTGACCCAAAGCGTGCCCGTGCCAAGAAACGTGGCCTCGTGAAAGGGGAGGTAGCTGATCCGGCGAACTTGCCAGTGGGCTGTGCGTTTGCCAGCCGGTGTCCGCATGCATCTGAGCATTGCCACATGTCCAATCCGGAATTGACTGAAACAGCAGGTGGTCGGTTCGTCCGCTGCCATCACTCTGCTGACCTGAAGCTACAAGGGGCCAACTATGACCAATAAAAACGGAAGCCTCATTGCCTTGAGGCAGGGTCTTCAGGAAACCGACGAACTTAACCTTGCGCGTAAATTTGCACCAGTGCTGCGACTGGACAGATCAGAACCATGGCGCCCGACCGCTATCGGGTTCACGGTCTTTTTGGAGGCAGGCAAGTCTCCAAGTAGCAAGTTTGAGATTGCGCCTAAAGCTGACCGCGTCATCGAATACGCGATCTTCTGGGACTATGACATTCAGCATCTTTACGACCTGGAACACATCTGGATTCATCTGGGTGCAGACGATCAGGTTGTCGCCGTTGAAGCATCTCAGCACGGCAAGCGCGTTGAAATGAAGAACGGTGACGCACTGCCAATTGAAAATGGCCGAGTCACGCTTTGGGCGGAACCTGGCAAACACGCCCACTTTGCATCCTGTGACGCCATGAAGGAACGCGAAGCTCACACCCGTTACGAGTGCTCGTTGGGGGCGGGGTTACATGGTGTTCATATGGGGAATCCATTCTCGCAAGAGTTTGGTGAGGTCACTCCATATGAACACCGCCTCGCACGCCTGCAAATGCAACGTTTGGTGATGGAACCATCCTACGGCGAAACTCTGCGCTGGGATTGTGCTGAAGACGATCTGGTGCCATGGGCTCGTTCGGAGAGCTGGATCCCTGAGCGGGTGAAACACCTCATCAACGACCTGCGCAAAACCCTTCCGCATCTCAAAGCCATCTTTCTGGATTGTGGTGACACGCTCATCGATGAAGGCACTGAGATTAAAAAGGAAGGCAGTGATGTTGCCTACGGTGCTGAGCTCCTGCCACATGCCCGTGAAGCGCTGAACACGCTGGTTGCCCGCGGTTACCGCCTTGCTCTCGTGGCTGACGGCCCACGCGCAACCTTTAAGAATATTCTGGGACAGCACGACCTGTGGGATCATTTCGAAAGCCACACCATTTCAGGTGATGTGGGTGTTCTGAAACCAGATTACAGAATGTTTGAGTGCGCCATGTCTTCACTCGGGCTGAGCGAAACAGATGCTGGCAGTATCGTTATGGTTGGCAACAACCTTGAACGTGACATCAAAGGTGCGAACGAAGCAGGTCACAAGAGCATCTTCCATAAGTGGACGCAGCGCAGAAATGTGGATCCGCAAGACGCCAGTGAAGAGCCTACTCGGATCATCGCTTCGCTTCACGAGCTGGTCAGCTGTATCGAGCAAATCGAGCTTTCGCTTACCTGAAGTCCCATAAAAGATACCCCATTTACAAGGAGTGGTTTTGTGCCAAAAACACAATTCCCCTGGCAGATCAAAAAGGGTGAGCCCTTAAGCTATTGGGAGGTCTCTGGGCTGACGGAGACACCCTTTGCTGGCGAGGCAGATACTTTGCCCGACAAAGTGAACTACACCTACATCAACGGTTTTACCGATGTCGGCGACCTCCCATGCCGCATTGCCTTCTGGAATGACATGAAGGGCAGGGATGTTCCGTGTCCGCATGATTCCCAACTGGCTGAAACTCGCATCCAGTCGTCACAGTCCGTGTTGGACTTCAGCGGCTTTTGGTTCTGTCCAACCCATCTGCAACGCGTTTTGCGCTGTGTGGTGAACGCACCAGCTACAGGGAACTATCAGTTCCGCGTCCGCACAGCCGGCGGTGTACGTGTCTGGTTGAGCGGTGAGCCCGGTTTTGCATTCGAGCCTCTGGTTCGCAATAAACCGCAGGAAAGCCTCGAAACGCTTGCTCTGTTCAAAGGTGCGAATGAAATCATCGTGCATCTGGAAGACATTGCCGAGCGCGACACCGTTTATTCTCTCGAGCTCCTCTATGAGGGCTCAGAGGAAACTGACGCTGATTTGCAAGTCGGCCTCAGTACCACATACGATGCAAAGGCCTTGAGGGTAGCTGAAGCGTTTATCTCCAGCATCCAACCAGACAAGCTCTATTACTCTGAAGGAGATGTGGAACTGCAGTTTGAAGGTTCCTTGCCAGAAGACGCTCAGGTCCACGTTGAAACTCTGCCACTGCTTAAACCAACTCTGGCGGGCAGCAAGGGCACCTATACCTTGCCCAAAGGCGCAAATCGTCTGGTCGGTCCACGTGTCGATGATCTGGCTCCGACCACCAATCTCGTGCGGGTCACCTTGTTCACCCAAGGCCTTGGTGTTGCACGGGAAGTGGGCGTTGTCTGCCTGAAGGATCTGGAAAAGGGCACTGGCTCAACACTGGAAGAGCGCCGCAATGAGCTTTTAACAGCCAGCGCACAGACTGGCGAAAGCCATCTCTCCCATGCTTTGGCAAAGCTACATGCGGGCATTGATCTGGACACAGCCAGGAAGCTGCTTCTTGAAGCGCTAAGCAAGATTTCCCGCCGCGAAGATTGCGCCGACTTTGCGTTCCTGCCATTGCTCTGGATCTGGAAAGATCATGCATGGACAAAGTTCACAGAGCAAACCTGGCGCCGTGTCCGCTCTACAATCCTCGGCTTCCGCTACTGGTTTGATGAACCGGGCAACGATGCCATGTGGTTCTGGAGTGAAAACCACACGCTCTGCTTCCATGCCTCCCAGTACCTTGCTGGAACCATGTTCCCGGAAGATCTCTTCCTCTGCTCTGGCAGACAAGGCCAGCATCAAAAGCAGGTTGGCTATGAGCGGCTGTTGATGTGGTTTGAAACCGTGGAACGGGACGGTCTGGCAGAGTGGAATTCTATTCCATACTACCCGATCGACTTTATCGGCCTGACAGCACTGTATCATCTGGCACCGGATGCTGACATCCGTGATCGCTCCAAAGCGCTCATGGACTCTATATTCCAAATGATGGCCCTGCACACCCAGTCCGGCCTGCCTGCTGGCTCCATGGGGCGGTGTTACGACAAGGATATCTTCGCAGGCCCGGCAAGCGAACTGGCAACACTCTGCCATTTTGCATGGGGTAACGGCTTCGTGTCCTCCGGCAACTTCGCCTCAACGCTGATTGCGCTGAGCGACTACGTACCGCCGGAAGAAACCAGCACATATGCGTCGGTACCTGAAGGACGTGCTCTGGAAACCAACTACACGCAGGGTCATGAACACGCAGGTAAGCTTAAGCTTTATAAAACTGCGGACGCACAGCTTTCCACCGTCGTAGACCACAAAACCGGGCAACACGGCCACCAGCAGCATGTGCAGGATGTCATGCTCGCAGGCAATCCATACGCACGGTTCTGGATCAACCATCCAGGTGAAACTCAGGTCTGGGGCAGCGGGCGACCTTCTTACTGGTCCGGCAACGGAACGCTTCCGCGTGCGGATCAAACGGGCCCGGCGGGTCTGATGATTTTCAATGCCGCCGAAAACGAGGTTGACTTCACCCACCTCTATGCGCCTTTGCACATCTGCGATGAGCATGAGCTCACTGGCAACTGGCTCTTTGCTCGCGTCAAAGACGGTTTCACCGCCTTCTACACCGCAAATGGCATGGAGCCACTGCAAACCGGCTGCTTTGCCGGTGTTGAGTTCCGCAGTTCAGGGCGCCGCAATGCGTGGGTGACTGTAACAGGCTCAGCTCAAACCGAAACCTTCGCAGAGTTCAAGGCACGTCTGCTCGCCAGCAACATCAGCTGGAATGCAGAAACATTGTCCTTAAGCGTTGAGATCAACGGGCAGGGCAACCTCTCGCTCAACTGGGAAGGCGAGTTGCTCGTCAACGGCAAGCAAAGTGTCTTCGAAAACCTCAGCCCGGTTCCACGCATCGGTCTGAAACGGCTTGATCAGTCCAGCTTAACTCAGGAGGCAGCTCATGTTTGAGACATCCAGGCTTGAAGACGCTCTGGCTCTGACTGCAGATGGCTTCCGCAGTCTGAAGGGCATCAACGATACCCCGTCAGAACTCGACAATGACGGCTCCATTCACTTTGATGAATGGGACTGGGAAGTCGGTGTAGGTCTCTACGGCTTTTACAAGCAGGCTTGCAAGACCGGCGATGAGCGCATGAAGCGCAACCTCGCCAACTGGTATGACATGCAGATTGCCCGTGGCCTGCCATCGCGCCAGATCAACTCCACAGCCCCCATGCTCTGCCTTGCTTTGTTGGCTCGTGAAACCAACAACCAGCGGTGGAAGCAGATCGTGACCGATTGGGCTGAGTGGTTGATCAACGATATGCCCAAAACCGTTGATGATGGCTTCCAGCATCTGGTCAAGGAGCGCGAGAACGACGGTCAGCTCTGGGATGATACGCTGTTCATGGCAGGTCTGTTCATGGGGGTGGCTGGCGATTGGCTGAACCGCCCTGATTGGGTGGAAGAAGCCTACTACCAGTTCCTTGTCCATGGCCGGTACCTGTCAGATCCGGTGAGCGGCCTCTGGTATCATGGCTGGACCTTCCTGGGGAACCACAACTACGCCGAGGCCTTCTGGGCCCGCGGCAATGCGTGGATCACGATAGCCGTGCCGGAACTGTTTGAGCTGGTTGGTGAACGTTATGGTCCGGCAGCGCGCCAGATCAAGGCGCTCTACTGCCGTCAGGTGGAAGCCTTGCTGCCTCTCCAGTTGGAAGACGGCATGTGGCCAACTCTGTTGGATCAGCCGGATTCCCCACCAGAAACCTCCGCCACCGCAGGCTTTGCCTACGGTCTGCTGCGGGGCGTGAGAACAGGCATCCTGCCGGAAAGCTACTTGCAACCCACACTCAAGGCTGCGGCTGCGGTTCTGCAGCGGATAGATGCAGCTGGGATCGTGCAGGAAGTCTCCGATGGCACGGCCATGGGGCATGATTTTGAGTTCTATCGGAACATTCCGAACACTCCCACACCATACGGGCAGGCACTGGCAAGCCTTCTTTTGATTGAACTTCTTGCCGCTGAGGAATTATTGCAAGATGTCGCTTAATACACACCATGTCACTGTCACAGACGGCGAAAAAGACATAACGCAGGCCGTCCAGCAAGCAATTGACGCAGTTCACGCAGCTGGCGGTGGTCAGGTCGTGCTGCCAAGAGGGAAGTGGGTCTCAAAGGCGCTGAAACTAAAGTCTTTTGTAGACCTGCACCTGCCAAACGGTTGTGAGCTTTCCTGCTCCACCGACTATGCAGACTATGAAGCCGGCAAGGTCTCCGTCATTGCGGAAGATTCTGACCGTGCTTTCATCACAGCGCGCGATCAGCAAGGCATCTCCATTTCCGGCAGCGGTACCATTCATGGCCACAGTGCAAAATGGTGTGGTCGTGAAGGTCTCTTTGAAGGGACGTTCTGGCCCAAGATGCTACGCCCGCGTATCGTCGTCTTCGAAAACTGCAAAGACGTCAGCCTCACAGGCATTTCTATTGTTGAAGCGCCTATGTGGACCATCCACCTGATCGCCTGTCATCAGGTGAAGGCAGAAGGTCTGCGCATTCTCAATGATATGCGTATGCCAAACACCGATGGCATCAACTTCGACAGCTGCACCGATGCCTCTATCTTCAACTGCGTGATCCGCGCAGCCGATGATGCGGTTTGCGTAAAAACCTGCCGCAAAGAAGATGAAAGCCTCAATGGGCCGGCAGAGCGGATCATCGTCAGTAACTCCATCCTCTCCTCAAAGTCCTGTGCTTTGAAGATCGGCACGGAAACCTATCAGGATGTGCGGGATGTGCTGTTCACCACCTGCACAATCACCGAGTCCAACCGCGCCTTCGGCATCTTCTCCCGCGATGGCGGAGATATCGAGCGCATTCGCTTCTCCAACTGCACCGTTCAATGCGAGCAGACACCAGACGGGTTCTGGGGCAGCGGCGAGGCGATCACCATCAATGCCCTGCCGCGTGTCGCTGGCGACGTGCCGGGTTACGTGCGTGATGTATCTGCTGATGGCATCACGGGCCGGGCACAAGGGGCCATCAACATTGTCGGTCACGAAGCCCAGAAGATCGAGAGTGTTTCGCTCAGCAACATCCAGCTCACACTGGAAACCGGCAAGTTCTCGGATTCCTACTATCTCGACCTGCGCCCAAGCCCGCACGATGTAAACCTACTCGATAATCCCGAGCAAGGCCGCCGCAACGCATGGGTCAAAAACGAGGCAGGGCAAGTCCTTGGCCTTGAGCCCTATCCGAACGGATTGCCGGGTCTCTGGCTGGATCATGCCAACAACGTCCGTTGCAACGATGTTGTGATCCACAGACCCGCACCGCTGCCGAAAGGCTGGTCGACGGAAGAGGCGGAACTCGGCCACGTCACCAACGTTTGCTTCAGCAAACCTGCAAGTTCTCACAGTGTTGTTTAGGAATAGGACATATGCTGAAACAGTTTGATTTAAATGGAAAAACCGCAATTGTAACCGGCTGCGATACAGGTCTCGGTCAGGCCATGGCCGTTGGCTTGGCAAAGGCGGGCTGTGATGTGGTCGGCGTCAACGTGGTCGAGCCAAAAGAGACAGTGGACTTGATGGCGGATACTGGCCGCAAGTTCTTCGATCTGCGTGCCGACCTGAGCAACAAGGAAGCTCTACCGGGCATCGTTGCTGATGCTGTCGCGGCCACTGGACAGGTTGATATTCTCGTCAACAACGCAGGCATCATCCGCCGCGAAGAGGCGCTGGACTTCTCAGAAGACGACTGGGATGCGGTGATGAACCTCAACATCCGCTCGCTCTTCTTCCTCTCTCAGCTGGTTGCAAAGCAGTTCGTGAAGCAGGGCACCGGCGGCAAAATCATCAATGTTGCCTCCATGCTTTCCTATCAGGGCGGCATTCGCGTGCCATCCTACACCGCCTCCAAAAGCGCAGTTCTGGGCCTGACCCGTGCATTAGCAAATGAGTGGGCAAAGCACGGCATCAACGTCAACGCGATCGCACCCGGTTACATGGCAACCAACAACACCGCAGCGCTCCGGGCGGATGCTGATCGTAATCAGGCCATTCTGGACCGCATTCCGGCGGAGCGCTGGGGCGAACCGACGGATGTCGCAGGACCATGTGTCTTCCTCGCGTCTGAGGCAGCCTCATATGTCAACGGCTTCACCATTGCTGTCGATGGCGGCTGGCTCGCCCGCTAACTGAAACACAAAACCAAAAGCAAACAACGCGCAGTTGAAAAGTTGAGCGACTGGAAAAGTGTGCTCAATTGCCGAATTTTAGGAGATCACCATGGAAGTAAGACAAGCAATTCACAGCGACCACGCTAAAACATTGGATACAGAAGGCTTGCGCCGTGAGTTCCTCATCGAAAGCATATTTGCTGCCGATGAAATCACCATGACCTACAGCCACGTAGACCGCATCATAGTAGGTGGTGTGATGCCGGTGAACACAGAAGTCGTCTTGGCGGCAGACTACGGCAAGAAGCTGGGCGTTTCCTACTTTTTGGAACGCCGCGAAATCGGTTTCATCAACGTGGGTGGCCCGGCTGTCATCACAGTAGATGGTGAAACCTACGAAATCGCACAGGAAGAAGCGCTTTACATTGGGATGGGTGCAAAAGATGTGTCTTTCAAAAGCATCGATAAGCAGAACCCGGCCAAGCTCTATTACAACTGCGCCCCGGCTCATAAAACCTATCCAAACAAGAAGGTAACTCTGGCAGAAGCCTCTCCGGTCACTCTGGGCGATGCTGAAAACTGCAATGAGCGCACGATCAATAAGTACTTCGTGCCGGATGTACTCCCAACCTGTCAGCTGCTCATGGGCATGACCAAACTGCATCAGGGCTCCATCTGGAACACCATGCCAGCGCATACCCATGATCGTCGTATGGAAGTATATTTCTACTTCAATATGAAGGAGGATGCCGCAGTGGTGCATATGATGGGCGAACCGCAGGAAACCCGCCACTTGTTCGTTCACAACGAGCAGGCAGTGATCTCCCCAAGCTGGTCCATCCATAGCGGTGTCGGCACCCAGTCCTACACCTTCATCTGGGGTATGATCGGTGAAAACCAGGAGTTCACCGACATGGACCACATCGCAGTTCCTGATCTGAAGTAAACAACATCTAATCTTTGAAATGCCACAAGCCCCGCTCTGAAAAGGAGCGGGGCTTTTTGCTTGCCTGAAGGATGCTTGGCTCAATATCCCCAAGATCTAAGTATGGAAAAATAGGCGCAAATTGTCTCAGTTGTCGGGCAGGCTCTTGCCTTTAGCGTGCTTCGGGTGGCCAGAGTGCATCCGCAATAAAGCCATATAACCTCTGATATTTTTGCACTTACCTCTCATTGTTCAGGTCAGGCGCTCTTTCAGTATGCCTGAATTAAACTGGAAGAATTCTAGAAATTGACTCGCGCAAACGTTTGCGCAAACGGTTGCGTAACCCATACGCGCCTGCTAACGTCTCTTCAATCGAGACAACGCGGAGGAACTGCTGCAATGAAGAAGGGCGTACTTTTAAACGCTCCGGTCTCTAGCATTATCTCTCATATGGGCCATGGGGATGGTCTGTGTGTTGGAGACGCCGGGCTCCCAATTTCCAAGGATGTCGAGCGCATCGACCTTGCCATTACAAAGGGTTTGCCGGGCATGCTGGAAACGGCAAGCGCGATCACAGCTGAGATGCAGGTAGAGCGGGTTGTCATTGCTGAAGAGCTGATTGAACACCAGCCAGCTTATCACTTGCGCCTGCGTTCACTCATTGCCGAAATCGCAAAGTGTCAAGGCAACAGCGTAGAGACCACAACTGTCTCTCATGAGGAATTCAAGGCATTAACTGGTAAATGCCGGGCGGTGGTGCGCACGGGAGAATGCACGCCCTACGCCAATGTGATTTTTTATTCAGGCGTAACGTTCTGAGGGAAATCTGAGATAATTCGGGCTTTGGGAGAGGACACCCAGTGACAACCCTTCTTGAACTTCAGGGAATTGAAAAATCCTTCTCCGGGATCAACGTGCTCAAATCCGTTGATCTGACGATCCGGGCTGGGCGCGTTGTGGCGCTGGCCGGTGAAAACGGAGCCGGTAAATCAACCCTGATGAAAATTATATCGGGCATCTATCAGCGCGATGCAGGCACGGTGACCTACAAGGGCAATAAGGTCAAATTCACTACGGTACGTCAGTCCATGGATGCCGGAATTGGTATTATCCACCAAGAGCTTAATCTGCTGCCTGAACTGTCCGTTGCTGAGAACATCTATCTGGGCCGTGAACCCACCAAACTGGGCAAAATCCAGTGGGATGTGATTGAGCGGGAAAGCAAAAAATACCTCACTCTGTTGAAACAGGATATCGATCCTAAAACGCCACTGGGCAAGCTCTCCATCGCGCAGCAGCAAATGGTTGAGATCGCCAAAGCGCTCTCGCTGAACGCTGAAGTGATCATCATGGATGAGCCAACAGACGCGCTCACCGATATTGAGACAGCAATCCTGTTTGAAGTCGTGGACGAGCTGCGGACGCAAGGCAAAGGTCTCGTGTTCATCTCGCACCGTTTGGGTGAGATTTTCCAGATGTGTGATGACATCGCCATTCTGCGCGATGGTGAGATGGTCCATCAAGGGCCGGTCTCTGAAATCACCGAGGACGATCTGATCCGCCATATGGTGGGCCGGGAACTTTCCGATCAATATCCTTTCGTTCCAGCCGCTCCGGGTGATGTGCGCATCGAGGTTGAGAAACTGACTGCGCATGGTGCAAAAGAGGTCTCCTTCACAGCCAACGCCGGTGAAGTTGTAGGGTTCGCAGGCCTTGTTGGAGCAGGGCGCACAGAGCTTGCTAAGGCAATCTTTGGTGCAAACCCAATCGACAGCGGCACAGTTAAGATCGATGGCAAAGAAATCCGCCTTAAATCACCACAGGATGGTGTCAAAGCACAAATCGGCTACGTCACTGAAGACCGCAAGCAGGAAGGTCTCGTCCAGTCACAGGAGTTGAGCACCAACATGTCCCTCACAGGGCTGGACCGGTTCTGCAACGTGCTCGGGTTCGTCAACAAAGCCTCTGAAGCAGTCACCATCAGCGAGTACATCGAAGCGTTCGCCATCAAGACCAGAGATGCAAACACCATCATCTCCAATCTGTCCGGCGGCAACCAGCAAAAGGTCTCCATCGCCAAGTCATTGGTGCCGGAACCCAAGGTCCTCATTCTTGATGAGCCCACGCGCGGCGTGGATGTAGGCGCAAAACGCGAAATCTACACGCTCATCAACAAGCTGAAGGCAGAGGGTCTTTGCATCCTGCTGATCTCCTCCGACATGCCAGAGCTTCTGGGTATCTCTGATCGCATCCACGTCTTGTCCAGCGGCAAGTTGACCGGATCGTTCGCACGAGCCGAAGCCACTCAAGAAAACATTATGCGCTGCGCCGTTGCTGGCCAAACGAACGGGTAAAACAGATGAAGCTCAACGACTTTATCAGTGAAAATAAGTCTCTGATTGGCCTGATCATCCTGATGGCCGCAGTGTCCTTCGCCAATGCCAACTTCCTTGGCATCGACAACATGCTCAACATCCTGCGTCAGACCTCGATCAACGCAGTAATCGCCATGGGCATGACCTTTGTGATCCTGACGGCGGGCATCGATCTGGCGGTTGGCTCCATTCTGGCCTTCGCTGGTGCCATCTGCGCAAGTCTCATTGGCATGGATACGCCGCTCATCATCGCACTGATCGCCACCATTATGGTTGGCGCGGGCCTTGGTGCAACAAGTGGCGTGATTATCAGCTACTTCAACGTTCAGCCGTTCATCGCAACATTGGTTGGCATGACCATGATCCGCGGCGCGACGCTGGTTTATACGCAAGGCCGCCCAATCTCTACGGGTTACTTTGATGTGGCTGAAAGCTTCTACCAGTTCGGCGGCGGCTACATTCTCGGCATTCCGAACCCGGTGATCCTGATGGTGGTCATCTTCGCGCTCTGCTGGTTCGTTCTCAGCCAGACCCGTTTCGGTCGTTACGTTTACGCCATTGGCGGCAATGAAAACGTGGCTCGTCTGTCCGGTATCAATGTCAAAAAAGTCAAAATTCTTGTCTACGCCCTCAGCGGAGCGCTCGCCGCACTGGCAGGCATCATCCTGACAGCACGCCTTGAATCTGCTCAGCCAACAGCTGGTCTGGGATACGAGCTCGATGCAATCGCAGCCGTGGTTCTCGGCGGTACAAGCCTCGCTGGCGGTAAAGGCCGGATCTTTGGCACCATCATCGGTGCCCTCATTATCGGTGTATTGAATAACGCACTGAATATTATGGATGTTTCATCCTACTACCAGATGATCGCGAAAGGTGCGGTTATCCTTCTGGCGGTTGTCGTCGACAGCCGTGGCAAATCAAACGCGTGAGCAATCAAACTGAACCTCGGGAGGTTTCTATGAAAAAACTAGTAAGTTTGGCAGCAGGTGCTGCTCTTCTTCTCGGCTCCACAGCAGTATCAATGGCACAGGACACACTGGCTCTGGTCGTGTCCACCCTGAACAACCCGTTCTTTGTGACCTTGAAAGAAGGTGCTGAAGCACGCGCAAATGAGCTCGGCTACAAGATTGTTGTTCTCGACAGCCAGAACGATCCTGCAAAAGAACTGGCAAACGTGGAAGACGTGCTGAGCAAGAACGTTTCGATCCTGCTCATCAACCCAACTGACTCTGACGCTGTTTCCAGCTCCATCCGCGCTGCAAACCACAAAAACGTACCAGTGGTCACTCTGGACCGTGGTGCAGCACGCGGCAAAGTGGAGTCCCACGTGGCATCCGACAACATCCTCGGCGGCGAAATGGCTGGTGAGCTGATCGTTGAAACCCTGCGCGGCAGCGGTAAGATTGTTGAGCTGGAAGGTGTTCCAGGTACTTCTGCTGCACGTGATCGTGGTACAGGCTTCAAAAAAGCAATGCACGGCGCCTCCGGTATTGAACTGGTTGCAGTTCAGCCAGCAGACTTCGATCGCACCAAAGGCCTGAACGTGATGGAAAACATCCTGCAGGCACAGCCAGAAATCAACGCTGTTTTCGCACATAACGATGAAATGGCTCTGGGCGCAATCAAGGCAATTGAAGCGGCAAACCGCGACATCCTCGTTGTTGGCTTTGATGGTACTGATGACGGCGTAAAAGCTGTTGAAGAAGGTACAATGCTGGCAACTGTTGCGCAGCAAGCTGGCATGATTGGTTCCATCGGCGTCGACACTGCGGACAAAGTCCTCAAAGGTGAAAAAGTTGATGCGTATACCCCAGTTGCGCTGAAGCTTGTTACCAAGTAAGTGCAAGTAATCTGAATAAGATCGGGTTTGGCGTAAGCGCCAGACCCGACCCTTAAAACCGGAGCGGAAATGGTCAGTATCAAGGATGTTGCACAAGCTGCGGGGGTATCCGCATCTACAGTGTCTCACGTGATCAACGAGACGCGCTACGTTGCACCCCTGACCAAACAAAAAGTCGAGGAAGTTATTCAGGCTCTCGGCTTCCAGCCAAGCATGATGGCGCGCGCGCTCAAGGTAAAGCGCACCAACATCATCGGTATGCTGGTTTCAAGCAGCTCCAACCCTTTCTTTGCTGACGTTGTGCGCGGTGTGGAAGAGGGGTGCTACCAACACAATTTCAGTCTCATCCTGTGCAATTCAGGTCATCAGTCCGACAGGCAGCTGGCAAACCTCAACACCTTGCTTCAGCGCCGCATTGATGCCCTCATGGTGATGACCACCAAGACAGACCCGGCGCTGTACCAGCAAATCAGCAAGCTCGGCAAACTGCCCAAAGCCATTCTGGATTCCGCCCCGCACCCAAACGCCTGCACTTTGCAGGATGATTCCGTACTGGGCGGCAGATTGGCTACAGAACACCTGATCAAGCGCGGCCTGACCAAAATCGGTTGTCTTATGGGGCCAGAAGATCATCCCCGTTCTATTGAACGCTACAAAGGCTTTGAAAATGCCATGAACGCTGCCGGGTTGCCGGTAGAAAGCAAGTGGCAAGCCGCAGGCCTTCTCACCGCATCCAGCGGGTATGAAGGCATGAAGCAGATATTGGACGCCGATAGCCAGCCCGAAGCCATCTTTGCCTTCAACGATTTGATGGCAATGGGGGCGTACCGCGCCATTCACGAACGTGGCCTGCGCATTCCGGAGGATATCTCCGTCATCGGCTACGATGATGTTGAGTACGCCTCCTACATGGCGCCAGCACTCACAACCATCAAACAGCCCAGCTTCGAGCTTGGGTTGAGCGCTGCAGAAGCGCTGATCAATCATCTGGAAGAAAAGACAGAGATGCCGCCAGTCATCCAATTGGTGCCTGAACTGATCGTCCGCAGCTCTGTTGTTAACTAGGAAGTATTCATGTCCATCGTCATTGTCGGTTCCATCAATGTTGATATCACAACCCGTTCTGACCGGCTGCCACAGCCGGGAGAAACGCTGCATGGACACAGCTACGCCATCAACCTGGGCGGCAAAGGCTGCAATCAGGCCGTTGCAGCATCAAAGCTGGGTGGTGATGCACAACTGGTAGGCCGCATCGGTAAAGACGGGTTTGGCGACATCGCAGCCCAGCACCTGAAAGACATGGGCGTTTCAACCGAGCATGTGCATTTGGATGAAAACCACGGCACCGGCATCGCTGTGATCGGTGTGGACGCAAATTCCGAAAACAGCATCACCGTGATTGGTGGCGCAAATCTTGCTGTCGACGAAAGCGATCTGGAGCGCACATCAGATGTGCTGAAGAACGCTAAAATCATGCTGATGCAGCTGGAAATTCCGGTCGCAACGTGCCTGAGCGCCGCTAAGAAAGTTCGCGCGTCAGGCGGCAAAGTGATCTTTGACCCTGCACCAGCACCCGTCGATGGTCTGCCGGAAGGTTTCCTGCAAAACGTAGATGTTGTAACGCCCAACGAGACCGAAACCGAAATCCTCACAGGCTTCCGCCCATCCAATGCAGAAGAAGCAGCCCATGCTGCAAACCTGCTGCGCGAACATGGCGTTGCAGCTGCCGTTGTGAAACTCGGCGCACGCGGCGTTTACTTCAAGGATGATGAGAGTGAAGGCTTTGTCGAGCCATTCAAGGTGAATGCGATCGACACCGTTGCAGCAGGAGATTGCTTCAACGGCGGTCTGGCGTATGCGCTGGACAGCGGCAAATCCTTGGCCGAAGCAGTCCGTTTCGCAGCTGCTTGCGGCGCTCTCTCCACCACCAAACATGGTGCAGCCACATCCGCGCCAACTCTGGCTGAAGTCGAAGCTCTGATGGGTGCATAGAGCGCGTTCCATTTGATTGAATTCAATCAAATGACAAGAATTCGCTATGCTCTAAGGCCTCTCAGAACAGCAAAGTTGGGGTTGGCAGCCTTTTCGCAACCCCAACTGAGTACATCCTAAACAGGTATTTAGCCGCGACCGCGATAGGTCGGCACGCCCTGTTCTGGAATCCAGACGCCTTTTGGCTCTTCACCGGTCTGGTAGAACACATCAATCGGAATACCACCGCGCGGATACCAGTAACCGCCAATGCGCAGCCAGATCGGGTTCAACGTGTCAACAAGGCGCTTACCGATGGACACAGTGCAATCCTCATGGAACGCACCGTGGTTGCGGAAGGATGTCAGGAACAGTTTCAAAGATTTGCTCTCAACCAGCCACTGGTCCGGCACATAATCAATCACCAGATGAGCAAAATCCGGCTGATTGGTGATCGGGCACAGGGAGGTGAACTCAGGTGCTGTAAAGCGAATTGCATAAGGCGTGCCCTGTTGTGGGTTTGGAACCCGTTCCAGAACCGCTTCTTCAGGGGACTGCGGCTGAACAGTATCACCGCCCAGCATGGTCAGATTTTTATAGATATCGTCGTTGCTCATTGTTCTCTCGAATTCTTCGTTCTCATGCATTTCCGTCATCAAAGGCTGATCATCAACTTGCCGGAATATGCTTTAAACGCCGCGCTTGTTGCCCCACAGCAGCACATGCAGCTGTGGCAGAATGCGTGGCTTGAACCATTGGTCGGAAACAGTTTTGTCCACCAGCCAGTGCATGCGATCCATGATGCCGTCCATGTCAATGGTCGCATCATCCTCCTCAGGTGGAGGAGGGGTATGGTTCCCCGGTTGCAGGTACATCGGCAGATAAGGGTAGCGCTCACCAACGTCCTTGGCCCAGTCGTAATCGACATCATCAAACACAACCACTTTGATCACACAGGTGGCCGAGTTGAGGGCTGCATCCAGACAGGCATCGAACTTGTCCCAATTGACAGTTTCGCCAGAGGAAGGCGGCTTCGGGCTCAGCACCAGCGTGTCCAGATCCGCAAACCAGTCCCGTGCAACTGACCCCTGCGTCTCGATCGCGAATTTATAACCCTTCGCTTTACCGAGTGAGATTACTTGCGAAAAATCCTGAATGGCAGGGTTGCCGCCAGAAAGGGAAACCGTGATCGGTTGATGACCGGACAGTTCCTCAATCTTGTGCCAGACGTCCGCACTGTCCATCTGATCCCATGTATGACGATAAGCGCTGTCCACCGCATGCAATGTATCACACCAGCTGCAACGATAATCACAGCCGCCAGCGCGCACAAACACGGTTGGCTCACCAATCAAAGCACCTTCGCCTTGTATGGTTGGCCCGAAGATCTCACTGATACTGAGTTTGCTCATGGCCGATATTCCGCCCATGTTTTTGGCGTTTCACTCACACGCACAGCGCAGGTCTCCACCCAGTGCCCTTTGCAGAACTCGTAGATGGTCTTGGCGAGATACTCAGAGGTGACCTGATCGTGTCCGAACACCTCATTGAGGTGGCGATGATCCAGCTCATCATCAATGAAACGCTTGAGCGGCTTCAACTCAGTGAAGTCCACCACAAAGCCGTGTTCATCCAGATCCTTGCTGGCAAGCTCAATCACCACAATGTAGTTGTGGCCATGCAGGCGCGCACAGGGATGTCCCTCCGGCATTTCGCAGAGTTGATGCGACGCCGAGAAGTGAAATTCCTTGGTGATTTTGTACATTATGGTTCCGCTCGTTCCACCACGGATTTCCAGTAGTCGGGATCCGCGTATTCTGTTGGGTCCTCAACACCGGCCAGATCAAAGGCTTCTCGCCGTTCGACACAGGTGCCGCACCGCCCGCAATGTTTCTCTCCGCCTTTGTAGCAGGACCACGTGTCCTCAAACGGCACGTTGATCCGGGCACCTTCTTCAACGATGGCACCTTTGGAAATTTCTACAAATGGCGTGTAAAGGCTCACATTGGCATAGCCGTCCAAAGCCAGCTTCTGCATGGCTTCAAAGCTTTTGATAAAGCCAGGGCGACAGTCCGGGTAGATGAAGTGATCACCCCCATGAACAGCCGCAGCCACAGCATCGGCCTGCTGAGCAGCCGCAATACCAAAGCCGATGGACAGCATGATTGCGTTTCGGTTGGGAACCACAGTGACCTTCATGTTCTCTTCGGCATAATGGCCGTCAGGAACATCAACATCATCGGTTAGAGCGGAGCCGCTTAAATGCGCTCCTATCTGGCTCATGTCCAGAATATGATGTGGCACACCAAGCTGCTTTGCAGCATGCGCTGCATAGTCCAACTCCTTTTTGTGCCGTTGGCCGTAATCAAAAGAGACGAGGCCGAGCAATTCGTTTTCACGCGCAACCTTGTAGGCAAGCGTGACCGAATCCAATCCGCCTGAGCAGATTACGATAGTCTTCATAAGGTTTAGTCCTTGTTTTCGCTGTTGCCGGGTAGGCTGCGACCGGCACTCATTGCTGAGCAAATCGGTAACTACCAGACTAAAACCTCAAGGAAAAGGACTAATTCACCCTCTGCATACATCTCATGGATAACCTGCTGAGTATAAATGCAAATTACACTTCAAAGTTGCGCGTATTTTGCCCTGCGATCACATGCAGTGCCGCAGGGTTCATATGCATCAGGACGCGAGAGTCAACAATTTAACTTCAAGCTGCACCAGAACGGGCCTCAGGACATTTATGTCATTGTCCAAACCGAACGGATGGCGACGATAAAGCTTGATGGCCTTGTCGCTGTCGAGCCGTGCCAGCAAAGGCCGCACAAGGCGTAACGCCTCTTCGCGGGCCTTTTTGCGCTCTTGAAGTGATTTCTTGCTGTCGCCGATGACCTGCGCATACGTTCGCAGCTCACCTGGTATAATTGGCTTTGATATGCAGGTGGTGAACCGCTTCAAGCTGCCCGCATTGACGTAATCTTCGCCAGCTTCTTGCTGGCTGGCAACACCGGTGATGAAGTCGCCTTCAGCAAACGCCTTTGCAGATTCCATACGCGTGATGGCTTTCTCTGCGGCTTTAACGACATCCTTGGCGATGTCTTCTCTAAAGCCTGTCAGCTCGCCGCGCATGGCATCATACATGCCCTTCAGCTCTTTCAGCCGCCCCATATTTTCTTCGTAAGAGGAGTTGACCGCACTTTCCTGTTCAAGAAGCTTCACTTCTTCCAAGAGATCCTTGAAACGGGTCGGATCATAGTTAGTTGTATCAATACGTGGGAACCGTGTCAGAAGCGCCTTTGCACCTTTCCAGCTCTTGGACTTCGCGGTGAGCATTTCCAGCTCATCCTTCATAGGGCCAGAGGTTTCATTGAATTTGCCCTTGGCAACCTTGCGGTCAATCTCAAGCTGAACACCATTTTTGTAGTCTTCTTCGATTTTCTCAAAGAACTCATCCCGCTCAGGGGTGGTGACAGGTCCATCCACATCCTCGCCAAGCAGCGCTACACGAGCTCTCAGCTCTTCAACATACTTGTCCGCTTTAATCTTGACGGTATTCACCTGTGAGATGGCCTCTTTCACATCATCAACAGTGGCAGCGTTATGAGCGGTGACTTTCGCCTGTTTCAGTTCCAGCTCCAGTTCACCGTGATAGACTTTCTCCTGCTTGGGCTGCCAGATCTTCTTGAATCTCATGGCAAGCTCAGGGCGAGCTTTACCCAGCCTGGCAAGCAAGCCCGGAATTTCCTTGAATATCTTCTCAATCGGTTCCAGCTTCATCTCAAAGACCTCTCTGAAGGCGAGGGATTCCTCGAGCTGTCTCAGGAGTGGATGAAATCGTGTACCTTCCAGCTTGTTGCACCGACCGAGAGCCTTGTTGATGTTCATATCCGGTGCTTGTTCGCGTAAGAGACGGATATCCTCTTCAAGGTTCATCTTGGCTTCAACGTAATAAATCGCTTTCTTGCCGGATTTGGTGGTTGCAACTTTATCAAGCATCTTCTGCGTGCGTGTTTGAAGGTCATCATATCCGGTTGGATTGGAGTTGATGCCTTCCAGAATGTCTTCTGTCTTGATAAACTCTTCAAGTGCAATGGCTTCCATACCTGTCACACCCGATAACCGCATTTCATCCAAAAACTCAAAAGATTCCAAAAGCTTGTTGATCGTCGCACGGGGAACAGCCTTAACATCCTTGCCGCCGGGTCGCTTCGGCATTGTTGCCATGACATCTTTATCCAGCCCTTCAGTATCAACAGCGCGAGCACGGGCTTCAGTCTTGCTTTCTTTGGTAACCACCTGATGGTCTGCATCAAACACGACAAACTTCTCAAGTTGTTTTCGATAGGCCTGGGTGCGTACATCCAGATTTTTCTCGGCCCATTCCTCTTGTTTGATCCACCTTTCACGGCGTTCAGCCTTAGCCTTGAGACTCGCGATAACGCGCAGGGTTGATGAAAGGTCGCGGGAACTTTCACTTTGATAGTCACGGAGTTCTTCAAGCGTATCTGATGCAGCAGTTGTTGGCTGCGCCATGGTCATGCTTTCGCACAGGGTCTCAATATATTTGGCCGAGCTGCGCAGTTCCGGCAGAGCTTTTTTACAGGCCTCCGCATCAGACATAAGCTCTGTCCAGCGCGCATCGGATGGCCGTGACACCGCATCCTGATACTGGTTCATTTCAATGAGCAGGCTTGTTCCCAATCCAGTATAACCAGCGTCCTGCAAATTGAAGATGATCTCCTTCACCTTCTTAACATCCTGACCAATCAGAACCTGATCTTCGTTACTGACATAGGTTGCTGGATGCACTTGGGCATCTCGAAGAAGATTTTTCATGTCTTTGAGCTTGCGTTCCATCTCGGACAGAGTCACTTCGCAAGCGGCAAAGTTGTAAACGCCGCTTTGAATATAGGCTTTGTCTATAAGCATCCCAACCAGCTCATTAGCGGTTGTGAAAGCCAGCTTCTCAGCTTCCAGACCCTTAAAGACCTGAACTTCCAGAAAAAGTTCTTCCTTCTGCAATTTGAAAGCTGCGATCTGATCGATGATCACCTTACTCAGCGACATGTCAGGTGAATCTGGCATGTCGATCGCTTCCATGGGATTGGATTCGAGTATGGTCATCTCATTTTTAAGTTCGAAGAAACGTTCACTATCCTCAAATGCCAATGTAGAAGCAGCATCGTGTCGTAACTCCTGCTCAGCCTGACGACGGTCATCTTCATCCATTCGGGCTGTTGCCTGTGCAAGCTCTTCCCGTTCCCGTTCTCGTTCTGCTTCATAAACTTCGCCAAATGCATCTGCCCAGGTTGGAAGCATTTCGCCCCATAGCTTATAGATTTGCTGAGCCCAGGTTTCTTCGCTCTGGTTCATTTGGTCTTCTGCAGGAATAGGATTGGTGTCAGTGCCAGTATCGGTATTTTGATTTCCGGGCATCGGAGGTTCACTCACCTTAATTATGAGAGGTACACAAACAGGAAAACCAGCGGGCAGACGCACATGGCATCTCCGCAAGGCTCCACTCCAACAAGTCGTCGCGCGCACGCGCACCAGATTGTTATGACGGACCCAGATGAAATATGCGTTGTGATAAATGGTTCGGTTTTCTCTTATTCTTGATCTAATTCTGCAGCGCACAGCAACAACGGGGAACCGCAAACACCACGCCAGACTTTCTTAGGACAACAGCGTATAATCTGAGCACAATCCAAGCCTGCGTGAGAAGGAATGCCCTCATGAAAGCAATGGTTCTGACCGAAATTGGAAAGCCACTTGTCTTGCAGGAACGTGCTGCGCCGCCAACACCGCGCACCGGCGAAATCCTGATTGAGGTTGAAGCTTGCGCGGTTTGCCGGACAGACCTTCACGTCGTGGATGGCGATCTGACGAAACCAAAGCTCCCGCTCATTCCCGGTCATGAAATTGTCGGCAGGGTGCGTGCATGTGGGGCAGGTGTTGATGACCTCACAATCGGCACGAGAGTGGGCATTCCCTGGCTTGGGCATACGTGCGGCTGTTGTTCCTTTTGTCAAAGCCATCAGGAAAATCTCTGCGATCATCCCATATTCACGGGCTACACACGCGATGGCGGCTTTGCGACCCACACCATCGCAGACCGACATTTTGCATTTGAGCTGGATGAAGACGCAGATCCGGTATCGCTTGCGCCACTTCTGTGTGCCGGCTTAATCGGCTGGCGATCTTTAAAGAAGGCTGGCAAAGGCAGAACGATAGGTATTTACGGCTTTGGTGCCGCCGCCCATATCATCGCGCAGATCTGCATCTGGCAAGGTCGTGATGTCTATGCCTTCACCAGATCAGGAGACACACAGGCCCAGAACTTTGCAAGAGAACTTGGTGCCATTTGGGCAGGAAGCTCTGAAGACCAGCCACCAGAAAAACTGGATGCAGCCATCATCTTTGCCCCCGTGGGTCCACTCGTTCCAGCCGCGTTGAGTGCTCTGCGCAAAGGCGGGCGTGTGGTGTGCGGTGGCATTCATATGAGCGACATCCCGCAAATGCCCTATGCATTATTCTGGGAGGAGCGGGAGGTTGTTTCCGTTGCCAACCTGACCCGAGAAGACGGGCTGGAGTTCTTTCCCCTCGCCAAAAAAGCAGGTGTGAAAACTCACTGCATTCCCTACAGGCTTGAACAGGCCAATCAGGCACTGGAAGATTTGCGAGAGGGACGACTATCCGGCGCAGCTGTCCTCGTGCCGTAACACGAAAAACAACTGCCACTGGCCAAATCAAACAGGATCAGGCTTGGTGCCCGCCTGCATAACCGCTGCGTTTTGCGGCGGACCAGCCTTTCAAACTACCCTCTTCCGGTTTGAAGATCTCGACAAGAAGCGGATAGCACGGCGTATTGTCATCAGAGTGACTGCTGCCGCAATCACCACCCGGACAGGTAGAAAGCGCGCCCAGAAGATCGATCTCCGCAAAGAACTCAATAAAATCACCCGGACGAACAGGGCTGGCTTTCATGAAATACTGGTGGGTATCGCGGGTAAAGCCCGTGCACATGAAGACGTTCATCACATCATGCACATGAGGCTCAGCGCCATCTATCGAGAGACCCTTTGCATCTGCCAGTGCGCGGGTCAGGTTAGAGTGGCAACAATGGTTGTAATCCACGTTCTTGAGCATATGGTTGGTGTAAGGGTCGCAGCGTGTCCCAATCACATCATGGACGCCCGCACCATCCTCATCCCAACCGTACCAGTCCAGCGTATCCTGTGTAATCGTCGCCATCGGACGCAGATACGGCATGGTGCTCCAGAGCCGGTCTCCGGTTGAAAGGTGCGAGGCATGCAGCTGACGGGTCTTGCCGCTGAAAAACCGCTCATTAATGTCATTGGCATTCCACAAATTGAGATCGCCAACCTGCGGGCCTTCAACGCTCACAATCCGGAAGAAGTGGCCAGCAGGCACCTTGAAATGACCGCCATCACGAGGTGGCACCACAACTTCGTCGATCTTCTCCAGGCTCTCCTTTGCCTGCTGATAAAGCTCAGCGTTATAGGCAGGCAAATGATCTACTTCGTAACAAACAATAGGAGACTTGGAGCGACGATCTTCGGAAGGAGCAGGAATGTCGGTCGTAATCGAGCGGGAGGCGATTTTTGTCATGAGCCAATGATCCTAAAAAGAGCAGAATTATTGGTTCTGATTGAACCCTCCAAATCTCAATTAATATATTGATTTAATTTCACTGATCCCTTCAGTCCCGGCACCTTTCGAATGCACCATAAAGCCAGACAGCTAAACCTTGCATCTGGCTTGAAAGAGCGGATCGTCGCACCGCCAGGCAATGCAGCGATCCTCATGTTGGCCAAGCTCTACTTGGCCGGGGCGAACTTTTCAGAATGCCGGTTAACTTGCTGAAGCAGAAACTTAAACAGTTTTCGGAAACCAAGGCCGGAGCGCATCTGGAATTCTTCATAATGAAACAAGCGCATCGGGTACTTCAGGGCTTTCAGATCCCGTATCAACGCTTTGCGCATAACTTCCGGACCACAAAACGCAATTGGCATCACATCAAAGAATTTTCCCTGCAGGATTTTCAGCAACCGCGCGTCGATGTACTCGCCCATGTCAGACTCAAAGTACTGTACATGAAGGTTCGGCAGACGGCTTTGCAGTGCGTCCAGCTCCTCCTCAAACGGGTTCTCCAACCGGTTACGGACGCCATAGTAAAGATAGAACTGTCCGGTCTCATCCCCGCTCAAAGTCTGAGCCCACGACAGGAAAGGTGTGATCCCGACACCGCCCGCAATCCAGATCTGGTCCCGATTGGAAGCAATTGGGCGGAACCCGCCATATCCCTTGCTGATTTGAGCTTTTGTGCCGACTTGGAGCTTGTGCACACGAGATGTGTAATCACCCAGCGCAGAAATGCAGAACCGCAGTCTTCCGTCTTCGCGCGGTGCAGATGCAATCGTGTAAGGATGCACTTCGCCCATGCCCTCCTGATCAAAGGAGAGGTAAGCAAACTGACCGGCATCATGAGAAATTGGCTTGCCTTCAGGTTTCAGTGTCACACTGGTGATGCGCCCGTAAATCTGAACATCTTCTACCTCATAGGTCTTTGTGCGCCCGGCCATGCCTTTGTAAGTCAGGTACAAGAAGGACGCGACACCGGCAAAACAGAAGAAGGCGACGTAAAGTCCAAGCGGATCACTCCAAGAGAACACGTTGGGGATCATCAGGAAGTGCGCAGCAGCAAGGGCGAAGAAAATACCGATCAAACGGTGGGTCCAGCGCCAGATATTATAGGGGATGAAGGTCGCCAGAGAACCAAGGCCGAGGATTAAAATACCATTATACCCGATCTCACCCAGCTCTTTCGCCAGTCCATCCGTATCGCCGCTTGAAAGCGCATCTGCATCAATGCTTTCATGCAGGAAAGCAGCAGCAATTGCGAAAATAGCCAGCCATTTATGCAAGACATACACACGGTCCAGCGGGCCAAACAGAGCCTCAACGCCTTTCATCCGTGTGGCCATCACCTGAACCAGCCCCATGAAGATCAGTGAGACCATGCCAAAATACTGGCTCAGCAAAGCACCTGAGTCTGCTTGGCTACCAAACTGGGAGAAGATCAAAAGGGGGACTAGGATGCTGGCGATAATGAAGGTCAGGCCAATCGGTTTCATTCCGGTACGCTCATCTGAGTTAACGATGCGCACTCAGATGAAACTCTGGCTATGAAAGGTGAGTGACACCGTTGGGGGGCATCGCACACCATTCATAATCAGATCACCCCAAATGAAGCTACAGATGCAGCCTCGGAGTAGGTTTCAATCTGAGTGCTTCCCCTAAATTCACTTGGAAGCTGAAACCTACCTGAAGTTTACGACACTACCTTTTCAGTTTGAGCATAAAACAGGCTCCGCCCAGTCGTTCACTCTTGCCAAGGGAAATCTCGATCCCATTGCGGCGACACAGAGTTTGCGTAATAGACAGGCCAAGGCCTGCACCTGAACTTGATTGCCCCGGCATGCGGAAGAACCGCTCAAACACCTTCTCACGGTATTTCTCAGGCACACCTGGTCCACTGTCTTCAACACTCAGTTGAATATGATCGTCACCGCGCTCAAGAACCACGATCACCTCACCATCAGACGGTGTATGCCGGATTGCATTGCCAATCAGATTACCAAGCACAGCGCCCAGATCTTCCGGATCAACAACAGCTGCCACATGTTCTGATTGAAGCAGTTGCAGCTCCACATTTTTATCAAGTGCCGCATGGGCCTGTTGTGCAAGGCTTTCCTGAAGAACAGGCAGCAAGTCGTGCTCTGTTATCTCTTTGTGGGCATCCTGACCTGCACGGGCATGTTCCAAAAGCTTGGCGGCCAGATGTGTGGCCCGGTCAACACCTTCAATGATGTTGTCAAACCGCAGCCGTGTCGCATCATCCAGCGCGTCCCGCTCAATCACCTGACATTGGGCCTTCACCACGGTCAGCGGTGTTCTGATCTCATGCGCCGCATCATCAATAAACCGCTGCTCGCGGGCAAGGTAGTCTTCAATCTTGTCAAACAACATGTTCAGGGAGTTTACAATCGGCACAAGCTCATCTGCCTGCTTCTCCGTTGTCAGCTTGCCAAGACTCTCAGGCTCCCGAGTTTGCAGTGTCTCAGAAAGAGTGGTGAGCGGACGTAACCCGCGTTTGACGATGAAAACCGTTGCGATGATGGAAAACACCAGCACCAGCCCCAAAGGGATGGAAACCGTGGCAACAGTCTGGTCGGCCAGCTCAATGGCTTCATCAAACACAACACCGATGATGTATTGCCTGTCAGTCTTTTGGCCCGGAAAATTCCAGATCACCCAGCTGTCGCCCTCATGCTCAATTTCCTGAGCACCCGGCCTCAGATACTGGGGTAGCTGTACTTGGTCGGATGACTTATATAAATCGTTGCCGTCTCCATCACGGATGATCACGAAGTAATCATTAAGTTCATGATGATCATCCAGATGCTTGGGAGAAATGGTATCCCCCTCCAGCTGTGCAATCGCGCTGACAAGCTGAAAGGCTTGCGCATCATGGGTCTCGTAAAGCTCTTCCTCTGTCATAGTGTAGACAATGGCGGAAAAGACGCCCCAGACCACAAACAGCAGCGGGATCAGAAAGATGAGGATGCGGCTGCGGATGGAGGAAAGTTTCATGCCGGTACGTCCTCATCAACAATATAGCCTACGCCGCGGATGGTCCGGATTAGTTTGGACGTAGTCTTCCTGCGGATCTGCGAGACATAAACCTCAAGCACATTGCTCTCCGCATTCTCTTCCCAGCCATAAAGCTTTTCCATGAGATCAGACTTGGAAACCACACGGCCCCGCCGCTCCAACAAAATGGTCAACAGGCGGAAGGCGAGGGGCTGCAGCACCACCTCAACCCCGTCGTAGCAGGCTTTTTTCTGGTCCAGATCCAGCGTCAACGCCCCATGCTGCAACAACATGCGCGTACGCCCAACAGAGCGCCGCACCAGCGCACGGCAGCGGGCCAGAAGTTCTTCCATGTCAAAAGGTTTGGTCAGATAATCATCTGCACCCAGATTAAGCCCATCAATCCGGTTCTTGGTGGTCTCCCGCGCAGACAGGATCAGGATAGGCACATCCGCCTTGTCATCACGAACGGCCCGTAAAAACTCCAGACCATCCTGACCGGGCAACCCCAGATCCAGAATAACCAGGTCGAACTCTCCGGTTCTCAGAGCGTCTTCTGCCAAAAGACCATCATCGACCCAGTCCACTATAAATTCATGCCGCTCTAGAAAAGCCTTGATCGCATCCGCAATCAGCCGCTCATCCTCAACCAACAATACGCGCATGTGTTCCTTCCACTAGGGCGAAGTATACCCAATATTTGCCTCAACTCTTTCACATCTACAAAGAACATGAAACTGAATTGTGCCTGAAGAAATCGCATAAGCGGTTACAATTGACGGATAATTGGTAGCTCGCCATATGGTTGGTCAAGGCGGCCCAATCGACACGCTCAAAGCGGCCTTGGCGCAAAACACCTCACAGATGAAAGTTTTGATGCTGCGCGGTGGGCGCCCGCAGATTGTAGAAACGGCATCCGTTGTGAAGTCCCCCCAACCACTGCGATAGGCCTGCGCATAATCGCGAGAGATGCCCGCAATCCACTCATCCCAACCCGCACCAACAATACCATCATACACATCCTGCGGCATGACAGGCACATAGGTGATGGTACGCTTGAGTTCTGGGCTGAGTGCCGACGCAACATCAAAATAGGAAAGGCTCTTTGCTCCCGTTACTTCATAGATGTTGCCGTTGAAATGATCACTCAGCACGCATTTTGCGGCGCACTCAGCCACATCGCGTGTGTCTACCATCCCCATCCGGGCATCACCCATGCCAAAGAAGAAGCTGCTGTGTTCTGCTATGGTTTGCGTTGCCAGAAACATGTTCTGCATAAAAAGGTTAGGTCTCAGGATTACATACTCCATCCCGGAGCGAACAAGCTCATCCTCGGTTGCTGCATGCAACACAGTGTTCGCTGTTGGCCCAGTAGCACCTGCCTTGATGGCCGAAATGCGAACCACTTTGCGCACACCGCTCTCCAATGCCGCATGAAGCACAGCTGAGGCCTGTTGTGCTGCCTGTGGGTTGGCCGAAGTGATCAGTACCAGTGTGTCAATGCCCGCCATCGCCTCAGAGAGAGAAGGCAGATCAGAAAAATCTCCCCGAACCGCCTCAGCGCCGAAGGATGAAACCAGCCGTGCATTTTCCGTACTGCGCACCAAAGCACGCACATGCCACGGTGTTTGCTTTAACTCTCTGAGGAGATGCAGGCCGATTGTCCCGTTGGCTCCGGCGACCAAAATACGTTTGCTCATGACGAAGCCTCCGTCCACACCGCAAGTTCGTTCCCGTTGGGATCTGCAAAATGAAACCGCTGCCCGCCAGGGAAAGAATAGATGTCCTGCAAGATCGCCGCACCAGCTGCACGGACGGCCTTTAGCGTGCCCTCAAGATCCGCCGCATAAAGCACCACCAGAACACCGGGAGCCTGAACCGGAAACCCGCTTTCTCCATTAAAACCGCCCTCCACACCAGCACCGGAAAAGCTGATGTAGCTTGGCCCCCAGTCTTCAAAGACCCAGCCAAACACAGAGCTGTAGAAACTCTTGGTCTCTTCATTTTTCAGCAGAGGAAATTCGATGTAGTTGATGGATTTATCCTGGTTTCCCACCCCGCGTTCCTTTCATGTTTTGATTGGAACGCATTCTACTATTCTTCTTGATGTGGTAATATTGCTTGAATTGGAAATGATAATTCTAAATATGGGAATATGATGCAGGACCTGAATGCAATCGCGATATTTGCTGAAGTTGCCAAAGCAGGCAGCTTTTCCGGAGCTGCCAAGGTGCTGCGCCTGCCGCTCTCAACCGTCAGCCGAAAGGTGGCGGATCTGGAAGCGCAGATGGGCGCAAAACTGCTGGAACGCACGACGCGGCGCATGCGTCTGACGGAAATCGGTGACCAGTTCTATCAAGCCTGCCTACCGGGACTGGAAGCGTTCAAAGCAGCAGATCGCGTGGTGGAACAGAGCCAGTCAGCCGTGTCGGGAGACCTGAAGGTCACCGTGCCACCCAATCTGGCCGAAGCTCTCTTCATTCCTGTCATCGGGCAGTTTCGCCTGCAATACCCGCAGGTACGCATCCACATGATCGTATCAGAGCGCAATCTGGACTTTATCGAGGATGATGTTGATCTGTCTTTCCGCGTTGGTCCAAAACCAGATTCCGGACTGACACTCACAAAGCTCGCCGCCTACCGCCACGTTCTGGTCGCTTCGCCTTCTTACATCGCAGAGCAGGGAACTCCGCAGTGCCCTGAAGACCTGACGCAACACGCCCTGATCGGCTTCGGGTTCTGGCATAAGCCGGAAATCAACTGGCAGCTGAGCAGGAAAAGCGAAGAGCGGACCATTCGTTTTGCACCAGACATCGCCATCAACGACTACTCAGCGCTTCAATCTGCGGTTAGGTCTGGCCTGGGAATAGGGGAGCTGCCATCCATTCTCTGTCAGGACGCGTTGAAAAGGCACAGTCTGGTGGAGGTGCTGCCGGAGTGGAGGTTCCCTGAAATAGACCTGCACGCCATGCACACTGGCAAGCAAAATCAGTCCCGGCTCACACGCCTGTTTCTGGAAACCTGCGTGAGCATGATCCGCCCGAAACTCCGCCAGTTCGCGTGAGAGCCTCAATAAGACCCGTAACGCACCAGCTGGCTGAAGGCCTCGATGATCTCTTCGACGCTTTCCTCAACGGGCTTTTCAAAGGTGTCGACCACAAGGCGGTGCTTCTTCCACGGCTCATAGCGTCGCCGCTGTACATCCTCCCAGCTGGGCAGGGACATCGCGGAAATATCGTTGTGTCTGGTCTCAACGCGCGTCTTGTGTTCAGCCTCATCAGAGCAGATGACTTCGATGTTAAGCGCTTTCACCTTGGCGCCAAGCGCCGCTTCCAGCCAGATGTTGCGGGTAATCTCGATCGGATTCACCGCATCCGCAATCACATTGTTGCCCAGCAGCAAGTTGTCTTTGGCAACGGCTGCTGCTGCAACATAACCGGCATCTTCTGCTGGTGAGATCGCAAGAACGGAGGTCTTGAGGGCAGCCTCAAGTGAATCAATACGTAAATGAACGGCTTGCAGGCGCGGAGAAAGGGCCTTTGCCAAGGTCGTTTTACCAACACCAGGCAATCCCGAAAGAACAAATAGAATAGCCATGCCGGGCTCTTACCAGCCCAAGGTTTCATGAAGCTTTCTTCATGAGAGGCTAAATTAGGGCGCCCTTAAGCAATCCCACGCACTTCCATCGGTGTCTTGCCCGTCCAGCTGTGAAACGCGCGAAAGAACGAGCCGGTATCCTTGTACCCAAGCAGATAGGAGATTTCCGGAATGCTCAGATCACTGCGCACCAGATAGTGCTGGGAGAGTTCGGCGCGGGTCTCGCTCAAAATGTCCTGAAAACTTTTGCCTTCTTCCTTCAACTTACGCTGCAAGGTCCGCTTGCTGGCATTCAGGTTCTGGCTGATCACGTCAATGGTGTTCTGGCCCGCTGGCAGGCTTTCCAATAACGCATTCTTCACGCGGCGGGACATTTCATCAGAACTGCCCGTGCTCTGCAATTTCTGGCGCAGCCCATCTTCAAACGTATCCCACATACCTTCCATCTGCGTGATCAGCGGACGAGTGGCATCCTGCAGCGAAAGGGTGATGTGCGCCACCGGGGCAGGCGTTGCCTTCACCCCGCATTCCGCTTCAACAGCAGACCAGTCCAGATTCCCAACAGGGCCTCCCACACTGAGCGGCACAATCTGCTCTCCGGTAAAGGTGCGGCTGCAATTGGTGAAGTAGACAATCTCGAACTGAGCCAGAATTTCAGGAAACGGTTCCGTCGGATCGCTGGAGGTAAACAGGATGGACACCGTACTATCTGTACGCTCAACTTCCAGCCGGATAGGCGCAATCAGAGGTTTGAACAGCGCAAGACGCTTCACGCCTTCCTCAATGTTTGGACTGCAGGAAAACGCAAAGGCGTGTGGAACAAAACTGCCTTGCTTGATGGTGTGCCCAAGTTTGATTGCCAGATCGTTGCCGCCATATTCCTGATGCAGCGCATGCCAGATGGCGAAATATTGCGCCTGCGTGATGCCCTTGGCTGCCGGACCCAGCTGTTCAATGGAAACTCCGGCACGGCGCATCACCCGGTCAACAGACAGGTCAAGGTACTGAATGATTTGCGCCATCATGGCAGCGCCTGGGTAAAGATGTGCGTGTTTCGTCATGCTCGGCTCGGTCTCATTGGTCTTGCCACTCTTTCATCTCGAATTTTTGCTAGGTGTGCCAGTGCCAATTTACATAGTGGCGCGATATGGCAGTACTTTGGCGCGATTTGCCACTGAAAGCGAGAGAGGCGAGTGCTAGGGATAACTACAGATCATTTGTTTCAGGCTCAAAAAGCAGAATAGCGCATTCCGCATACAACACTGCCCCATTCAAACAGTGCCTGAGATTATTGCTGACCCAGCCAACCGCTACGGATCAAAAAAGGGATTTTTTTTGATGGCAATTTCTTTAAAGCTGAACGGCCAGACGCATAAGGTCGACGCCGAACCAGGAACCCCGCTTCTTTGGGTGATCCGCGATGAACTCAAGCTCACCGGAACAAAATTTGGGTGTGGTGTCGCCTCATGCGGTGCGTGCACCGTTTATCTGGATGGCGAACCGGTCCGCTCCTGTCAAACGTTTATTGAAGATGTGGAAGATTCTGAGATCACCACAATTGAAGGCCTGAAGTCCACGCCAGCACAAGCCGTGCAACAGGCATGGACAGAGCTGGACGTGGTCCAGTGTGGTTACTGTCAGTCCGGCCAGATCATGTCTGCCGTTGGCCTGCTCTCTGAAAACGCAAAGCCGACACTGGAAGAAATTGACGATTACATGGACGGCAACGCCTGCCGATGCGCCACTTACCAGCGCATTCGTTCCGCAATCGTACGTGCATCAGAAATTATGGAGGCTTGATATGAGCGTGTTGTCCTCTCGTCGTGGCTTCCTCAAAGGGGCAGCAGCCTCTGCTGCCGCCGTTCTTGTTATTGGTGTGGCCCCATCCGGCTCTATGGCCGCTGCAAATGCTGCAGACACCACCATGCTCAATCCGTTTGTAAAGATTGCAGCAGATGGCACCGTGACTGCGATCGTCAAACATTTTGAAAAAGGGCAGGGTCCGGCAACCGGCCTCACCACACTCATTGCAGAAGAGCTGGGCGTCAGCATGGATGCGATAGAGTATGAGTTCGCCCCATCCAACCCGAAGCTTTACAACAACACGGCTTTCGGACCTATCCAGGGTACCGGCGGCTCCACCGCCATGTTCAACAGCTTTAAGCAGTATCGTCAGGCAGGCGCTGCCGCCCGTGAAGTGCTGTTGCAAGCCGCATCACTGGCTTGGGATGTACCCGCCGCCCAGCTCAAGCTGGAAGATGGTGTGATCTCAGGTGGTGGCAACAAAGCGCCAATCGGCGAGTTTGTAGCTGCCGCGAGCAAGCTGACAGTACCTGAAAACCCGCGCCTGAAAGATCCATCCGAGTTCAAGTTGATCGGCAACGCCAGTGTGCGCCGCAAGGACACACCGCCGAAGATCAACGGCACTGCCAAATACGCGATGGATATCCAGCTTGATAATCAGATGGTCGTCACCATCAAGCGGGCCACCCGCAAAGGTGCAACTGTCACATCCTTTGATGACAGCGCCGCGAAGGATGTCAAAGGCTTCATCCGTGCAGCTACACTGCCCAACAAAGCTGGTGTCGCGGTTTACGCAGAAAACACATGGGCCTCTCTTCAAGCCCGTGAAGCTCTGGAAGTCACCTGGGACAACTCAGCAGCTGAAAGCCGCAGTTCTGAAGACGTCTACAAAGAGCTGATGGCTGCGCTAAACATAGCGCCGGAATACAACTTGACCAAAAACGATCAGGCCGAGATTGCAGGTGCGATTAAAAATGCAGACAAGGTGGTCGAAGAGACCTTCTACTTCCCATTGCTCGCACATGCTCCAATGGAACCGCTTACCTGCACCATTGAGGCGACAGAAGATGGCGGCGTGATCCTGCATGACGGCTGTCAGATGCCAACCTCACCACATGCAGCGATTGCGCAAATCCTTCAGGTGCCAATGGACAAGGTGCAGGTCAACACCATGTTCGCTGGTGGCTCGTTCGGTCGCCGTGCAACACCAACGGTCGATTATCAGGTGGAAGCAGCGCTTTCCTTTGTGATGACGGATCGCCGCCGCCCGGTCAAACTGGTGTGGTCCCGTGAGGATGACATCACCGGTGGCTACTACCGCCCGGCATTTGCGCACAAAGTTCGTGTTGGTCTTGATGCAGATGGCAACATCGCTGGCTGGGATCACCGTGTTGCAGGCCAGTCCATCTCCAAGGGCACCCCGTTTGAGGCGTTCTCGGTTCATGATGGGGTCGATCATCTTTCCGTAGAAGGCGTCACCCCGACGCAGTACTCCATTCCGGGCATGTTTGCCGGCCTGACGGACATCAAACCAGCCACAACCGTTTTGTGGTGGCGCTCCGTTGGTCACACCCACACCGCCTACGTCATGGAAGCCATGATGGATGCCGTTGCAACAGCAGCGGGCCGTGATCCGGTTGAGTTCCGTCTGGCCCATCTGGCAGGCGACACGCCAGATCAAAAACGACTGACGGGTGTTCTCAAACTGGCTGCTGAAAAAAGCAACTGGGGCAAAGGCGCTGAGGGTCGCTCTCAAGGTGTTGCGGTCCACAAATCCTTTGGCAGCTATGTTGCCGAAGTTGTCGAGATTTCAGGTGATGCAGAAAACGGCGTAAAGATCGAAAAAGTCACCTGCGCCGTTGATTGCGGTATCCCGGTCAATCCGGATGTGATCAAGGCACAGATGGAAGGCGGCATCGGCTACGGCCTTGGCCACGCCATGCGCGATGAGATCACTCTGGAGAACGGTGAAGTTATCCAACAAAACTTCCCGGACTACGAACCTCTCCGCATCGGGGATATCGGCGAGATTGAAACGCACATTGTCCTCTCCACACAAGCCCCAACAGGCGTCGGCGAACCGGGCACACCACCATCCGCTCCAGCACTGGCAAATGCCATTGCAGCGAAAGGACCACGTGTGACCGAACTCCCAATGACCAAGGCAGGCGTCACCTTCGCCTAAACTGATTTGACAGAGCAAAAGGCAGGCTGAACATCCATCAGCCTGCCTTTTGTGTGTTTTACAAAAAAAACGCAGCTCACACGTAAAAAACGCAAACCAACGCACAAAAACACGATCATTTTTCAGCTCACAACTTATTTGGTGTGTAAGGCGCACTAACACTCTGTTTTTTATGAGTAAAATCAAATCTATTCTGATCTGTGAAGCGAAAACTGCTTCTGACGGATGAAACCTTTTCAGTTCACTTTGTGAACCTTCAATTGTCGCAAATTGAAGCCTGCCTGCACCCTATGTTCCCCTTAAAAGCGCGGAGCAGTGCTCCCGAATTCTGTCTTTATCCCCGTTGGTGGAATGGGCTTTGGGAGCTGAGCAATGGATTTCCTGCAACAAACCTGCAAAAGCCTTTATTTGGCTCCAAACTCTGGCGACAACGCCGGTGGTTTTGCGTTTGTTGTCAGCAAGGTAGCCACCAGAAGAGCCAAACTCCCCAAGCGCATTTCGCTCAAAGACGCGCTCACCAGCAAAACCTACTCCGGCTCCTTCATCTACTGCCCGGATCCACTTGAATGTGGAGGCAAAGAGAGCAGTCAGCAGGACCTGGTATCCGGCCTGCATGCCTACTTGCAAAGCATGAATGTGCTGCGCGGTTTCATGTGGCTTCCCAAAGACTTAACACCGCTTCCGGTCCCTCGTGACTATACCGGCCAACGCCCGGCCTTCTTCTCCATTAATGCAGCGGGAACAGTGACAACCAGCAGTTTGTCCTACCTTCTGGCACCCGAACTCACCATCGAGTTCTATTCAAGCGCTTACATTGGTGTTTCTGAAGATGAAGAGAACCTCCAACTCTCGGAATCTGCCATCCAGTTGGGAGGATATCTCAGTCCGGATACGGGCTCGGTGAGTAAGGCAGACATCCGCTGCTCCGGTCCGGATCGTGGTGCCATTGTGTTTGATGCCGAGTTCGAGCGCGGCGCTCTTCATGATCAATGGAACCTTGGTTTTCAATGGGTTACGAAAGATGCCAAGACCAAAACCGGCGTCAATGGTCAACGCTTCGCCTTGGGCACAGGCGACAATGGCAGCCGTAATCCTCTGCCTATGACGCTCATTGTGGACGTCACCGACGCGCTGAACATCTATCCGACGCACAATCGAACAGATCCCAACCGCTGCGCCTTCTATTTCCGCGCCGAAGAGGAAAGCGGGCAGGGTCCAACCCTGAACAGCTTCTACCGGACCACCTACGGCGCTCCTGTTGTTTTACAGAGTATCACCGCTGACAGTCATATGACTGATGCACAGTCTGCAGGAATTATACTCACCCCGAGCTACGAGAATACCTCATCGCTTCATAGCTTTATCGCCAGTCCTGTTGGTGATTTCCTCGTCTGCGCACCGGCCGCGAAAGACGATACAAAAGCCCGCTTCATGTGCGGATTGGGCGGCACAGAGTTTCTGGAAGTCCCTGGCGCAGCAGAACACGCGCTCTCTGAGGGAGCACGGCTGCGGTTTATACCCAATCAGCCTGCCTATGCGCCGGTTTTCCCGTTGCCTGTGTCGTCTCCCGTTGGACGCCCCGCACCCAAAGGAGCACCGCTCAAAGGCAACTACAAAACGTCGTATGTGCAGGTGTTCCCGCCAGATAATGCCGCAGAAAAAAGCGGAACATCCATCACCTATGTGGCGCAACCTCACGGCAGCGCACTGCACGGTTATGACGATGAAATCTGGCAGGAAAACAAGGAGTTGCTGGGTACTGTCAGTCCAGCCTACACACTGCCGCCAATGGAAGATAAGGCCTTCCCCATGTTCCCCTACGCCGGCACGGATGAGGGCGACCCGAGTTACTCCCAGTGCGATGTCGCTCTGTTTGAAAAAAGCATCATTGCTCCGACCCGCCGCAAGGTGATTGCATCTCTGACCAACGCTCAATCCAACGCCAGAGAGGCTAAGGCGCAAACAGGAGAGGGGGATGCAACCCTGACAACCCCACTGGGCGTGATCGCCACGCTGCAATCACCCACAGACGCCAGTCACTGGAAGGAAGTCAAGCTCGCTCAAATCAAAGTACCAACACCTTCCGATTTTGCCTTCAAAGATTTATCCCCCAAACTCATAGAGGCCTTCCAGACCAATCAGCTGTTTCTGGTGGCTGCAAACCCATCAGAATTAGGTGAAGCAGGCTCAACCTTCCTCAACACGCTGAACATCGAAGACTGGCAAATCGAAGCCGACGTCGGCAATTCACCAGATTTCGGCGACTACGCCAACATATTGATTATTAAAGGAATACGCGGCCCACTCTTTGACCCGAAGGGCAGTGAAAAAGACAACCTCATCTCCAATCCGCAAAAATGGACCCAAAAAGAAACCTTCGCCGCTCCAACAACCGAACGCCAAAACACACCAGACAAAGCCCAGCTGGTCAATGTCTCCTCATGGCTTCAGGACTACTTCAAAGCAGCCTATGAAAACCCGGCAACAGAGTACTTCGAAAGCTTCAACCAGACTGCCGCTGATCCCAACTGGACCGGCGTACTTATGCTACGCGCGCGTATCAAATCACCGCCCGAGCAATTGGCTGGGATTGTGGCTGGCGTGCGCGATCCGGCAAAGTTTTATGCCCACCACCTCGCCATCCGCATCAATCAGATCAAGGCAGGTGCAAGTGGTGAAAAAATCGAAATAAAGAAGCAAAGCTCAGTCTATGGGCTGATTTACTATGAAGACAGTGATCTCATTGTACCAAAGGGAGCGACAAGCCCGGAGCCAGTTGTGCCCTCTGCAACGCGCACATATGATTTCATCCTGCTCTCGCTCAAAGTGCTTTTTGAGAACTCGGCAATAAAGAAGTTCTCCTCCTTCGCACAGCTCTCCATGACCAGGATTTTTGGCAGCGAGACCGCCAGTTCAAAGCCCGTTTTACCGACAGGCCAACCACAGCCCAAAGGCAGCCAGTACAAGTCGCTGATTATGAAAGCGAGCTATCAGGACAACAACAACCACCCGTCCTACACCATGGCTGCAACCCATCCCTATCTGTTCACGGTCGACAACAACATCCTGGAGCAAACAGAGTTCACATCCGCGCGAATGAACACCATCTCCAAACACGAAAAAACGCAGGAAAATCAAACAGAACCACTCATCCGCTTCGCCTTCACAGGCTTCCTCGATTTCGCGATCCTCAGCGCAGGCAAGAACAAGCCAGTTGACTTATTCTCCTTTGGCAATGAGCCAGACCAGCAAACCAGCCAGAATGGACTGGCGTTTAACGAACTCGGCCTGCAAATGAGCTTTGCACAAACGAGTGCCTACGAAAGCCAGAAGATCACTTGGGACAGCGCTCAGCTGACATTCGACAGCAAAAACAGCACGCCTCGCAGCGGTAGCCTTGTTGCCACTATGCCATTGCAATTGAAAGGGTTTGTCAGCTCTGACAGCGCAGGCAAGACGCCAGCCTCCATGGGATATTTGGATGTTGTGACCAGCGTCCGCCAGCAAGGCCTGTCAGACACATGGAACGGCCTCAAGTTCGAAGTCAGCCTCGGCACCGCCGGAGACCTCGCAGGCAAACTGGGCCTCACCGCTGATTTGCTGCTGGCATGGTCACCAGACTCCACGGGCGAAACCTACAAATCCAAGACTGCCATTCAAATGCCGGGCTCCTCAAACGGTGCCTCGCTCATCAGCTTGCAGAACGTGCTTTCCATGTCCTACGGCCCGATCCAGCTGCTCTACACGGAAAACCCAAATAGCAAAGAGCCTGATGCCAGCAAGCAATACATGTTTGTTCTCAATGAGATCGCCATCAAGTTTCTGGGGCTGGCCAAGATCCCGCCAAGCGGCGCCACATCGTTCTATCTGTTCTCAGACCCAGATGAGAGCAACGAGGGCTCGGCCAAAACCACAGGTCTGGCCTGGTACGCGGTCTACAACAACGAGCCCGCCGACAGCAAATAAATCACTCCTTCAATCAGCACTGGTGCAGCAAGATGAACGAGCACAGTCCAATCGAACCACTCGAGCGTGTAGCCACGCCAGACGAAGAGAACCTGTCCTCAGAGCTTGCCAATCTGGTGCAACTGTTTGCCTCCGCTGCCCAGGATCTGAATGCAACGCTCTCCAGTGGTATCATCGGGCGGCTCACGGATTTTCTGCTCGGCAAAAAACTGCGTTATTTTCTGTCACAAGACCCAAGATCAGGCAGTGCCGCCAACACCATCAACCTTATGCGGCGGATGATTTCCCTTGGGTTTCAGGTAGATGTGGACCTGATTTACGACAGTGGCCAAAAAACACTCCTGCAGGAGCTGGCGCAGCTGCTACCCGGCTTTGACCCGACCACCCGCGCATCAATGACGCTGGACGGCGTTACAATCACCTTTCACGCTTATCAGGAAACCACCGTTGGCGAGATAACCCATCGTTCCGTACCAGGTCTGTCTGGCACGATGCCGCTATGCCTATGTGGCGGCGGTAACATTCCCAACATAGACAATACAAGCATCGCGACTGCAGTGAAATGCAGCTACTTTGTCCTGCTACAACCCTATCTCTGGACAGCTGAAACCTGCACGCAGGCTGGGAAGACCTGTTCCGCCAACTCTTTAGTGGTGCTGCCGGGTCTCAAGCAGACCATAAATCTCGATGACCAGCTCGTTCTGCAAGGCTCACAGTTTGCTTATCGCAGTTTCAAACAGGACCTGACTACAAAGCTCAACTGGGCGGACCTGAGGAAGATCCCCGAGGTCAACACCAAGGCATTGAGTGCGGCGCAGAACATCAGCAATGCTCTTGGAAAATCAGGCCAATCCGGCATCGAGTTCTTTCCGGTTGCGAGCCTGCCAGGGTCATCGACAGACAAAACATCGCTTGTCGGCAATACAGAAGGGATTGCCTTTGAACTCATCGCTGCAGCCGCACTCCTGCAAAAGCAAAAGGGCTTTACCAAAAAGCCGGTTGTCATCGCTGTTCTAGATGATTTGAGCAGTTCCACATGGCAAACACTTGCGCGATATTTTCCCCAAAAGAACGCGGCGAAGCAGGGCACAAGCACGTCTCGTGATGAGCAGACAAAGAACATCAACGCTTACTGCAAGAACCAGCAAGTGTTCCGAAATACCTCTGGCTCAGGTGCCGATATTTACCTGAATAAGGACCTGTCAGGCTCTGCTGGGGCTGCTTTCCTCAGCAAACTGAAACCAGGTGCAACGGTTGTCACCACCTTGTCTGATCTGCCGCCAGACGCGATTGACTATTTGTATGGCGCAGCCACATTGCCAAGCGTTCTGGAAGGCACTCAAAGCGCCAATCTGGCTGTGAACCTGGGTAAGCCGTTCTTCAAACTCGGCAATTTCACGTCCAACCCTTATCCAAGCACATTTGGAAACGGCAAGGGCAAAGCCGCCAGCAGCACAACACCAACCACCGCTACGCTTTTAGATAGCTCTAAAAACCAGATTGCTCTCGGAACATCTGCGTTTCAAGAGGGCTACAAAGCAACCATGCCGCCCAATGAACTGGTGCAAACCATATCGGATATGGTGACCCAGTTTCGCTCAGAAAAGGGCGAGTACTTCGAGTATTTTGACGGCCTCAAACAGTATTACACCGCACCTCAAAACGATAAGCTCTTACAAGCGCTCGGGTTTTTAGCTGCCAGATTTGCTCTCGTTTCAGTCGCAAGTGGCGTCTCCGACAGTATTTTTTCTGATCTGCAAACACTACAAACCACGCTGACGGACAATACAAAAAATGGGATGCTCGCTCTGATCCCCAATGTGTTGAAAGAGGGACCGTTCCACACCTTCCTGCAAACAGTGCTGGGCTCAGGCGGACTGACAATTGGCTCGGTAAAAAGCCCCGTGACGATCAAACCTGTCTACACCTCAAAAAAGCTCAGCAAGATCATCGTGCAGGGAAAGACCTCGGATTTTCTCGGCACAGAACTGGAAGTCACACTTACGGTCTCCAGCTTGGGGCGAGCGAGTAAAAACCAAAGCAATTACAAAGCCCAACTCCAAATCTCGCTGGAAAAGCTTGAACTACCAGGCGTTGAATGGTTCGCACTGGAAGACACAGGTCTGTCCGTCGAGTTTTCCAGCAATGGTGCGCGGCTCACAGGCGGTGTGCAAACCTCTATTGAGGTCGGCGACACGCTCATTCCATTCCACATGGATTTCCCAAGCTCTGCCAAAAACAAGATGGTGGTGCAGGGGGCATTTGCAGAGGAGGCTGCCCCTTCACTGAACTCCATATTCACGCTCATAGGCGGGATGAATTTTGCAAACTCAATACCTTCTGAGTTCGCCGACCTGAATGAGCTGAATGTGGATGGCCTGCGCTTCAACTATGACCAAAAAAACAAGAGGATAGAAAGTTTTCAGGTTTCCCTGAAAGACAGCAAGGAATGGGATCTGTTTGGTGGATTGAATCTGAAGAACCTGAGTTTTGAGATCACCGCTTCCCAGCCAACCGGCAAACGTCAGATAAGCTGGGTGGCCTCCACAGATGCTATGATCGGTTCAAGCAGTAACCCAGCAATTCTCGACGTTTCTACCACCTATCCACAAACCACAGTAACGGCAACACTTAGCCCGGATGGGGCAAACCTGCCTGTCTCGGACTTCGTGAATGCATTACTGCCGAGCGGCTATCACCTTGACGTTGATGCCGATATTGCAAACCTGTCACTGGAATATTCTCCCGGACAGAACAAGAATAGCAGCTCTTATTCCGTTGAGGCTGGCGTAAATTTGAAAGGCTGGCAAATCACCTTGCCACCTGCAAAGTTCGAGCTCAACGACATCTACATCCAAGTCAAAGGCGTTGGAACCAACTCGGTAGGCTCCATCAAAGCCTCAACAATGCTGTTTGATGGTCTGCCGAATGTTCAGCCCGTCCCAATTAATGTGACAGCTACATTCGACACGCAAAACCATCTCTGGACGTTTACCGGAGAGCAGGGTGACACGCCTATCAAGGTCAGCCAGATCATTGATGCCTATTTCGGCAGTAACTGGGCACCGGATGCTATCGATGTAGACCTCTCAGATCTGAATGTAACCTTCTCAACGGGCATCGGAACATCCGCGGCCAGTTATGAGTTTGGGGGAACAGTGAGCCTCAACAAAGACGTGAGGCCAAAATGGCTCCCGGATGTGACCTTCACGGCAAAAATTGGAGATACGGGCGGAAGTGAGCTTCTGTTACCCGGCAGCAAAGCGCGCATTCCGGTGCTTGATGACCGCGAAGAGATTGTCTTCATTGAACCAGCCAAATCATTGACCCGTTATGAAACCGCAAAAGAAAACAGCAAATACGCATTGCTGACAGCCGACGTGCTTTGGGAAAACATCGAGCTCACCGTATTTTATGAATATGCCAAAATGCATTCACATTTCGGGATCACATGGGGCGTGTTCTCGGCAGAGGTATTGGCTGATCAATGTGCTACGATCAGGTTTACAGATACCACCACACTTGGTGCCATGGTCGAAACCTTTGTGGAATGGATGACCGGAACAAAGTTTGGGCTCGCCGCGCCATTTGACCTGTTAAATGATGTCAAACTTTCTGATTTTGAACTCAAATGGAATTTTAACACCGGAAGCGTTAAATTTGATGTGAAAATTGGTCCTATCGACCTTTTAATCGCCTCAGTGACCGGCATTTCGCTCACCTATAAAAAGAAATCAGGCGTTTTCGTGCAGCTGGAAGGTGATTTTCCCTGGCTGTCTGATAGCGAACTGGAAGCAACAAAGCTGCCGCCATGGCGTGCAGATCAACCCTCCACAACGCCAAGCCCCGGCGGTGCTGGCAATAAGTATCTTGACCTGCGTTTACTCGCTGGTGGACAGCATGTGGACGTCAAAGGCCTGCAAGACGTCACCACCGTGCAGCAAGCTGTCGATATTCTGGGAGACCTTCACAAACCCTCAGTGAAGAAGGTGCCCGACATCGGCTTTGCTGGTGATATCAACTGGCTGTTTGCAACGGACTTCGGTGTTCTGAGGATCGATTCCAGCAAAGAACTAGGGCAGGAACATCAAGGCGATCTTGAAAGCACTGGCGCGAAGTACACGTTCACCTTGCAAGTGGTTCTGACGGACCCAAGTCTCTATGCACTGCGCATTGCCTGTAATGGAAAAGCGGCTAAGGTCTTCTCCGGTCTGGATTTTCAGGTCATCTATAAAAAGGTTTCACCGGGCCTTGGTAAGTTTTCAGCCTCCATCGAACTGCCGGAAATCATGCGCCGCATTGATGTTGGAGCCGTGACAATCACACTGCCCACATTCGGGATTGAGGTCTACACCAACGGTGACTTCCAGATTGATGTCGGTTTCCCCTGGAACAACAATTTCTCGCATTCCTTTTCAGTTGAGGCCATCGTACCGCCGGGCATTCCGGTAAAAGGTGGAGGAGGGTTCTACTTTGGCAAGTTGCCTGCCGCTTCTGTCAAAGGGCTGCCAGTCTCCACAAGAGGCTTCTTCAACCCCAATCTGGTCTTCGGCTTCGGCGCGCAGCTGGGGCTTGGAAAGTCTGTTGATATGGGCATTCTCAAAGCGGGCTTCAGCCTCACCGCCTTCGGGATTTTGCAAGGCATTTTAGCAAAGTGGAATGCCTATGAAGGTCAGCACTCAGGCAGCAGCGATGCTCTGTCACTGCAGGGCGAATATTTCTTCTCCCTCACAGGCACCTTTGGCATCATCGGTAAACTGTACGGCACCATAGATTTTGCTATCATCAAGGCCTCGGTCAATATCAGGATCGAGGTCAGCGCACAGATCAAGCTTGCCTCATACGAGCCGATCCCACTCACAATTTCAGCTAAAGTGGATGTCCGCGCCTCTGCGAAGATTGATCTTGGCCTGTTCACCATCAAAGTGAGCTTCAGCTTCTCCGCGCACGTTCATACCACCTTCAAACTAGGTGCTCTCCAGGATCCTAGTAAAGCTCCCTGGCTTGATGGTTCGGAAGCCTACGAAGGCTTGCTTGCTGCACCATTAGCGGACCGCCTAGCGCTCTACAGCCGCTTGCCAATGCTAACGGGAGCCTATGAGGCAGCTCCGGTAGAGTTCAGCTGGGCAAACCTGCAACCCGCTGCGGATCCCTCTCAAAACCCGCTAGAGATCCATCTGGGCTACGGTTTAACTCTGGCAAAGGATGAGAACTGGTCGTCTTCTGAAGAGGCCCGAGCGCCACAGTTGCCGTGTTACGTCGCCAACCTATTCATTTCCGCACCCGCACCAGCAACTCCGGAAGATGCGGAGCTTTATGAGAAGGCCGCAGGGCAGCAAACAGACACTGCATTCGAGGCTCTGGCCAAGATGGTAACCCGCTGGCTTGTAGCCGCGACCATGGGTGATGAAAACCCCAGTGCAGACCAGGTCGATAACCACGTAATCAGCGCGGTTGAGATCAACGCCATACTGAACAGGCTGGGTGAGTTGGAAGGCTCGTCAGACGCACTGACCCAGCAGGACATCACCACGTTCCTGCAGCAACAGTTCATGCTCGATATTGCTTTGCCGTCCCGTTCAGGAGAGGCGCAAGCGACCTATTTCCCCATGTTGCCATCACTCAGCATCGCGCTGGAACAAGACAGCAAAACATCGCTCTCCTATACTTTTGCAGACTACAATTCCATAACCACCGAGTACCTGGAAGACTTAACAGTTTACTTTAACCAGCTCAGTGTTCAGGTGGAAAAAGAGAGTGGAAAATCCCCCTTTGAGATTGATGGAGTTGGCAGTAAAACATCAATAGCATCATATATATATGAAAACTACTTTATGCTGATTATGAAGCAGATGATGCAAAACCTCCTGAGCGGTCTACGCGACTTCAATTATCCGCTCCCAGCTGGAAAAACACCCAGTTACATTGTGAGTTGGGTCAACAGCCAAGGTGCATTCTCCGGAGCAGACTTTACCCTCACAGACCTCTTCAAAGCCAACAACAGCCACCCTTTGACAGCAGGCCTCAACGTCACAATTCCGACTGCACCGCTTGTGATCCCTGCGAACAGTTCCTTCCAAAAATTAGCCAGCAACAACCCATATAATGCGACTGTCGAAGCCTCTGACCTCATGAGTAAAAACAAGGCAGTCGCGGACCTTTTGCGCAGCGGTGCTCAGATTGTTTACACCACATCAGATGGAACTGAGAAGAAGCACACAGTCTCTGGCGGGCAAACATTAAATGCAGTCGCAACAGCTCTTGGGATTACCATCGATGAATTGACCAGCAGCAGTGCTGTGCAAGCCCAGCAGGACCTTCTGGTTGTCGGCTCTACGTTGCAGATGCCAGCGTTCACGCAAAAGACAGCGGATACGGATACCCTCTCATCCATCGCGCAAAAGTTTGACGCTGATGTTGAAGCGCTGGCAATCACCGCAAACGGAGAGCTCACCGATCTTTTTGCGGGCGCCTCAGGCTCCAACGCAGGATCAGATGCTGGCAGTTTGAGCATCGTGCATCTGCCTCAGTTCCCCGTTGGAGAGCTCATCAAGGAAGTGCAGCGTACGGGTGGCATCACCCACCTGTCAGGCATGGCCTCACGCTATTACTTCCATGGTATGCGTCTGCCAACAGATGGCATCACACCACTTGTAGAGGGCATCTGGGTTGAAAAGGATGAGGCTGGAAAGCTCAGTCTGCCGAATGAGGCTGGCCTGTTCGCTCTGTCCGGTCAGCAGCTCGCCATTCCAACACCGCTAACAAGCAGTCTCTCCTTGCTGCTGAGCAAGCCAAAGGATGCAGATTGGATCACACTTGGAAATGATCAAACCACCCTGAAATACGAGGTGGATGTACCGTCAGACAATGAGGCGACTGCAAGCAAAGACTATCAACGCATTGAAGCCGTCAATGCCTACGGGCAGACAGAGTACCTGTCTGCCGGACCAGAGGAACTTTCACTCCTTGCAAAGGTTGAACAGCAACCAAGCGCCTTCCCAATCCCGCACTTCATCAATTGGCAAAGTGCAGAGCCAATCAACGTTCCCACAAACGACCCTCAAAAGCCATCCAGTACCCAATATCTGCGTTTGTGGACGCTTTCAGCAGCACTAACGACACTTGGTGCCAACAGCGCACAAAACAACGCAGTTGTGCCTCCTCAGCTCCTTGTTGAGCAGGTGTCGATGGATGCTGCAACTGGAAAGGCCATCAAAACCCCGCTGACGAACTATGGCTGGGCATCAACAATTGAGTTCTCCATCAAGAAACTGCCAGTTCAAACATCGAACGCTCCAGCGACGGAAGCCAAAACGGCGGCGGATGCGGCCTTGAAAACAACCTATGAGCTGAATGGAGTGAGTTCAGCTGGCGTTGTCATTCTGGAGCGATTGCTGCAAAGCCTGCCTGCGGATCATAGCTTTGCGTCTCTCACGCTCGGTTACAGCAAAGGCTCACAAAGCAGCGGTACACATTTTGTGGGTGAGGGCGGCAGCAATGTCACCTTCGGCCTGTCGCAAACCAACCTCTCCACGGTGACCAATCCAAGCGGAGAGCTGTTGTCTGAGGCGGCAAAGGAGAGCCAGAGCCCAACGCTTCTCAACACGCCCATGTCACTGATCAAACTGCTTTGGGAAGCTGGCATCACTAACTCGGGTGGCTTCTATCTCTATTACACCGCTGATGACGGGCAGACTGGATTGCCGCCAGATGTCTTCAACGAAAAAGGTGAGGCGACGCTGTCTCTGGTCATCATCCATGAAGATCAGGAGTACATGCACGCCTACATTAACGGGCTCGCAACTGCACAGCCAATCGCAGGCTCAGGCACATCACTAACAGCTGCTGCCAAAGGCGAGTTGGTGGAGCACACGACCACTGACGATGATACGCTGGCAAGCATTGCGCTACGCTATCACTCCAACCTCAACTCACTCATCGCCAACACTCTGGCTTCAAGTCAAGAAACATCAGCGAACGGCAAAATCCAGCTGATACCGGGCAAAACCGTCAGCATCGAGCAGGGTACCTATCGGGTTCCACAAAGCAGTGATGTATCCTTCGCAAGTATCGCCTTGCGCTTTGGGACAAGCGTTGAAGAGCTAAAGCAGGTAAACCCGCGTCTGACTGGCGAAACAGTTCCAGCAAGCGCACCAATACGGTTGCCTGTGATTGATTTGACAATTGGCTCCAAGACTTTGAGCAATGATTTGTCGAGCTACACATGCCTGTCAGAAATTGCGGATTACTTTGGCACCGAGCCCATCGTTGTTGCCAGTACAAACGCAGAGATGGAGCAATTGCTCGTCTCCGGTCAAACACTCACTCTGCGCGCGGGTCCGCTGACTGTTCAACCCGGTGAACATCCCGGTGTTCAGGCACTTAATGCGCAACGTGAACAGGCGCCGGAGATACCCAAGGGCGGAACAGGAGACGACTACGCGACGGCCTTGCTCCTCAACAATTACAGCCTGCTGGCCTATAAGATTCTGGGAAATCAGGACTTCAGACCAAGCAATATGGGCCTGCCCATTGGTGCCTCAGGCAAGTCTACCTCGCCCTATGAGGGAAAGATCCGATATGTTCTGGAAGCGTCTGCTGGCGATGCGGAAATGTATCATGGCGTAATATCGTATCTCAGCCTTGTAAAAACCGAAAACGCATCAGAAGCCACGACACTGAACCCGTACAGTGCCAACGGATTGCTCCTGCAAACTCAACTCGGATGGAACGACTATTACGGCAATACGATCCTATCAACACTGGACGAGCCGACAAAGCCCGCAGGAAAGTTGAACAGAAAACCGGCGCTTCAGGGCTACACAGATCAGATCATCCCGCTCTCTCAGTGGCCCTCGACCTCAGCAAACTGGACAGTGCAGCCTGAGGGTAGCGCCGAAACGACCCCGGAAAACTTCACGATCCTCATCACCTTCAGCTTTGATAGTGGACCCTTCTTCCCGCAAAAAGGCCAAAATCCGGAGATCGCACAGCAAAGAGCGCACTCAGCACTGGTTATCGTTGAAGATATGCTGGCCCAGTTCAATGACCCCAACGGTTTTGCAATAGAGGTCAACTCGACACTCTCGCTCAACACCTATCAGCTCTCAGTACACGAACTTGAACAGCTGGTCGGCTGGTGGCAAGACATCGAGCAATTCCTGATCAGGCAAAGCAACCTCGAAGAAACCGATACTTTTGAAACAATTCCGCCGCTCTCATTGCCTGTAACAGTGCCAATGAGCAGCCTCAATCAGGAACCAATCATTGAGCTCACAACACAGCTTGTCTTCAAACGAACCCACGGTATAGCGGTCGGTGATTACGCTGCCGATCCGTTGACACGATCTGTTGCCAACACCATAGCAATCAGAACCACCGTCAGTGCCCCGAAACCTAAAAAAGGTGACGCAGACTCCGAAAAACCGACGAAGCCAAAGCCAGACATTCTGGCAGAGTTTGCGCAATGTGTAGCGCAGACTATCCATGGTCCGGATTTCACAATGATGGTCGCCTCCGGTATCAACCGATATGCGCCATCCGCTGGCGTGTCTTCCAACGCAACCTGGGGTGTGCGTATTGGCACAAAGCAGGGAGATCCAATCTCCTTCCACATCACAGATGAAAGCCAGCCAGAAATATACGCACCGCTTCCAGTCAGTAACACGCTGATCTCCCGCAGTGCCTCGGTTTATCCCTATGCTGGACTGGATGACTTTGACGCAAGCACAGGAAAGTTCACAGGCACTCCGGTTCAAAGCACCTTCTCGAATGTAGAGATGGACGTCTGGCTGAAGCAGTACTTTGAGTTTTTTGACGCGCTGCTGTCTCCCAAATACTCCTCCTCACTCCTGTTCATCGACAAACTCGCAGCCAACAAACCGCAGAGTATCTCCTGCACCGGTGAGAGCCCTGCAGTTGTCAGCGGCTTTATGGAGGCATTGACGGAGCAAAAGAAGAGCCTTGCACAGATCACGGCACGCATGCTGGCACCCATCTATCAGGATGGCACAAGTACGCGGCTAACCTCCGCACAAGAGACCTTCAAACAAACGCTGCTCAATGAGCTTTCCAATCTCTACACAACCCAGGCTGTCCTCTCGTTCGGGGCGGACATAACCGCCAACATTCCGCTGACAGGCGATGAAGAAACTCCGCAGCTTTACGGCAACATCAACCTGAACAGCGTGGCAGATTGCCCACCGGATGCACAGGAAGCCGCGCAGGAGCCAACACCCGCAAAATCTCTCTCAAGCCTTTTCTCGCTCACGTCTGCCAAACTGAAATTGCAAGATGGTGCAGAGCAACCGCTCACCTTCCTGCTTCAGGCCTCAGAAAAACTGGGAGAGACAACGGAATGCCTCTCGCTGGATCTGAGCTACAAAGTCACGTCTCTCGAACATCAGATCAGCCCGGTTCAGGGCATAGCCGACTACAAAGCCTCAAGCTGGCTCTCTCCGATCCAGGCGGAAGGTACGCCGGTTCTTGAAAAGCCGCTTGGGTCTTTCAAAGTGCCCATCTTGCTGCGCAGTTTCCCGGAAACACCGCGCATGGTCTCTCAAGCTGGCCCTGCCTATGACAAGAAGGCTAAGAAACTCTCCCAGATCACCAAATGGAACTACGAATACACTTACGGCCTGAACTTCCATTACCTTCAGGACAAAGCTCATGGGCAAATCCAATTCAACCTCAAAGACAAACCGCAAGGTGAACTCACCGATTTCATGGATGCCTTTGCCGAACTCGCGCAGTTCATCACCATCCAGAACAACCTGACCACGACGCTGGACCAATATGTTCCAATCATAAACGCTGGCAATCAGTCAACTGATGCCATCGAGAAGGCGGCGCAAGCTCTGGCTGTGATCATCAAGGTCAACGAAGACATAATCTGTAAAGCAAACGCCAGCAGCAGCTTTGCGATACTTGCGGCGACCTCACAAAAAGAGGGCAGCGAAACAGTCAGTTTCAGCATTCTGGAGGAAAATCAGGACTATAGCACTCCAACGGAGCAAACATCACAGCGCTGGGTCGTCAAACTGATACTGGAGAATTGCAATCCGCCTGCAGGACTAACCGGAGATCCTGTGGTCGAAATCCCGGATTGGATAAGCCATCTGGATAGCAGTGCTTGTGTCGAAGGTAAGCAGACCTACACCTACTATTACACCCAGAAAACGAAGAGCAAGCAGACCTATCTGACACAGGATATTGCACAGCCCTTGAGTGATCGTCAGGTCGTCATGCCGGGCATGCAGGTGCTCGCGCGGCAAGATGCGTTGGCTTCCATGTACATGATCCGCAACAGCTACATCCACGGCAAAATCACAGATGGCTTCGTGTTCAGAACGCCGACGGCCACCTTTAAAAACCCGTTCCACCCAACATTGTCCAGCTTTCAGTCACTCAACATCGCATACCTCGGCAACCCCACAAATGAGCCTTATCAGCGGAGCCTGATGGAGCATCTGGAACATCTCTTCTACATGCTGTTTCATGGTGAATATGCTGGCGACATTACGCTGCAGCTTAATATCGGTTACGGCTATCATCTTGCGCAAGGCCTCACAGAAGAGCCAATCGATCTGCCAATCGCTCTTCTGCCGCCAACCCCCGTCACCATCCAGAACAACGGCGAACTTGAGGGCGATATCCTTGAAAACCTTGCCAACTCAATCACGGCGTGGGCACAGACGCATAAACCATCCTGCAACGCAGCTCAGCTGAACATTGCCATGAACATCATGTCCAATCTGACGGAAAACCCCATGCCCTTGCTTACCCTGCAAAACCTCTACCTGTGCACCGATGACATCATTCCACCCCTGCCATCTTATGAAAGCGAAACAGAAGGGGTGTAAGACACTCAGATAAATCCGGGAAAGGCGTACCGATGTGCCACCGAATGTGCCATGCTGGCAAGGGTGATGATGTCAAACACTGGCCGTTTGATACGCGCTTGTAGCTGATGCGCATATGGCGGCAGATCAGTGCACTCCAAAACCACGGCACCGATATCCGGTGATCGCTCAATCATGTCATCTGCCGCAGCAAACAGCTCTTCTGTCACCTTGCCAAGGTCCATCTGTGTGCGTTCACCGCGTAAGATCACAGCGGAAAACTCAGGTGCGTCATCCAGCCCCTGAACCACAATCGGCACATGGGCTGCACCCACACCTTCCAGATGCTTGTCCGTCAAAGAGGCTGCGGACGCGGTAATGACCCCAACGGGTGCATTGGTCATGTGGTAGGCAAGGGGAACCTGTATGAGCGAAGACACAAAAACCGGAACAGAAACGGCTGCTGCGATCTCCTTTTGAAAGATCGCCAGAAATCCGCAGGACCCGGTGATTGCATGTACGCCCTGATCTTCAAGACGCTTGGCGGCGCTGAGGATCGGCTCAAGCAATTCAGGCGAGGGATCAGCCAGCAGTTTTTGGACTGTCAATCCATGCAGGATCTCATAGGTTGTTGTAAACGGCAGGCTCGACGGGTTCTTGATGTGACCGGGAGGTTTCGGGAAATAGCTTTCCAGCGAAAGAACGCCGATTGAAACGCCGCAAATGTTCTGGCCACCAGGATGAATGGTCATGCGAAATCCTTTAGTACCGTGTCACGTAATAAGGGGTCATATTGATGTTGGGGGTGGTGCCGGTCACCAGATCGGCAACCAATCTTCCAGTTTTTGGGGCCATCATCAGGCCGTAATGACTGTGGCCAAACGCGCCAATCAAATCCGGAAATCCGTCAATTTCGCCAATGCAAGGCAAACTGTCGGGCAAGCTGGGACGTTGTCCGGACCATGTGCTGATGTCATCCATCCGCAAATCTGGCAGCAGCTTGCTGGCAAGCCCCACCAAACCATCCAGCCGTTTTTGGTTGATCGGTGCATCAAGCCCGGCAAACTCAGCCGTTCCGGCAACCCGAATGGCGCTCTCCATGGTGGAGGCGACAAACTTCATGTCCATATCCATGATGGAATGCGTGAGGGCAACACCGGGATTGCTGAAGGACACGTGGTAGCCACGCTCAGCCTCCATCGGCACCTTGACCCCAAGTGGTTTCAGCAGTTTGGCAGACCAGACGCCCATGGAAAGCACCAGTTTCGGTGCAAAATGCTCGCCTGTCTCCGTCACATATCTCCAGCCGCCGCCGTCTCTTGGTGTGATGGAGTGCACCTCGGCTTGCTCAATGGTTCCGCCCATCTGGCGTAGCTTGTCGGCAAGCACTTTACCGATTTTACCGGGAGAGACAGCCCGGGCCTGTCCCTTGATGAGAACGGCGGCCTCAAACTCATGAGTTAGAGCAGGTTCCAAATCTTGTAAGGCCGCAGCACCAATCTCCTCAATCTCAGCCCCCACAGCGCGGCGCATGGCATAATCCGGTCCATCCAGATCAATCTGGGAGGCATCCCGAAATGCATGTACATACCAGCTGTCTTGCAGCAGATTGTCGTGCCCTGTGCCGGTAAGGTGATGACGGTAAAGCTCAATGCAGTCATGATTGAGGGCATGCATGGCATCGCCAATCGGCTGAATGCGCTCCTGTCGTCCCCCATAGAGAAAACGCAGGCCCCATGTAGCCACGCGAGGCAGGTAACTGGGCTTGATCGTCACCGGACCTTGCGGATCCATCAGCCAGCCGGGCACCTTCTTCCAAAGCCCCGGCATGGACTGTGGCACCACAGACCACGGCGAGATAATCCCCGCATTGCCAGCAGAGGTGGCCTGACCGGGAGCATCCCGGTCAACCATGTGCACGCGCAAGCCTTTTTCGGCCAGAGACAAAGCACAGCAAATGCCAACCAACCCCGCACCAAGCACAGTGACGTCAGGTACTACAGCTTCTGTCATTGTGTCGCCGCCTGCAAGTTGCGTTGGCTGGAAACCTGCTGGAACAAGACAGGCGCGATGATGAGAATTGCAGCCAGATCAGACCCCAGACTTGGAGCAACCAGCATCAATCCGCCAATAGCCATCAGCACACGCCACAGACCGTTGAGCGGAGCCATGAAGTAACCGGAAACGGCTGTTGCAATAGCAAACACACCCAGCGCACAGGTCAGCGTGACCTGCAAGAACGAGACGAGAGTGAAGTACTCCGGCAAAACAATCAGCATGGTTGGCGCATAGACGAACACCATCGGCACCATGAGTTTGCCAAGCCCCAAGGTAAAGGCACTCACACCAGTCCTGAACGGGTTCGCCCCTGCAATACCAGCCGCAGCGTAGGCTGAGGCGCAAACCGGCGGTGTAATCTCGGAGATAACACCATAATAAAGCACGAACATATGCGTTGCCAAAGCGGGCACGCCCAGTTGAGCCAGAGCCGGTTGAGCCACCGCAACAAGCATGATGTAAAGCGCTGTTGTTGGTAGACCAGCACCCATCAAAATACAGGCAATAGCGATCAGAACCAGAGACAGGAACTGCTGAATGGAGGCTTGCCCAAACACTTCCAAAGAGGTCCAGTCAAGCAGCGGAGCTAATGACGCCGCCATATCCGCAGCGCCGTTGGTGACCATAAAGCCAAGACGGAAGCCAACACCGGTGGTGTTGATCACACCCACCACGATGCCAACAGCAGCAGAGGCTGCGCCCACGGCCAGTGCGTACTGCACGCCCACATGGCAGCTGTCGAACAGGTCTTTAAAGCTTTGGCGTTCATTGCGATGCAAACAGCCCAGCAAGGTCAGCGCGCCAAGTACCCCGGCCATCGTTGGCGAGAACCCTTCACCGGAGTAGGGCGATGCCTTCCAGAAAATGAAACCCAGCAAGGCAAGTGACACAGCCAGAGACAGCGGCTTATCGATGGCACAAAAGCCAACAACAACACAAAGCGAAATGCCAATAAACGCAGCCATGTTGGGCGAGTAGCCAGAGAACAGCACCACGAGCAGCCCGATCAGCGGCAGTACCGTAAACCAGCCCTCACGCCAGACCTGCACAAACTGCGGGATCTGGTCCTTAGGGTAGGCTTCCAGCCCAAGGCGTTTTGCAGTGAAGTGCACGATGGACATGACGCCGATATAGTGCATCAGAGCAGGCACAATCGCTGCAATCACGATGGTGGTGTAAGGCACTTCCAGATATTCGGCCATCAGGAAGCTCGCAGCCCCCATGATCGGCGGAGTTATCTGTCCGCCCGCACTGGCCGCCGCTTCAACACCGCCTGCAAAGTGCCCCGGATACCCAAGCTTCTTCATGTTGGGAATGGTCAGTGAACCGGTGGAGACTGTGTTGGCGATGGAAGAGCCGGAGATAGTGCCGAAGAAAGCGGAGGAGACAACGGAAACCTTCGCAGGTCCGCCCGTATAACGTCCGGCTAGGATCATCGCATTATCAACGAAGAACTGCCCAAGCCCCATGCGCTGCGCCACAACACCAAACAGCACGAAATGAAACACAACAGTTGAAACGACCCAGAGCGTAACGCCAAAAATGCCTTCAAACGGGAAGTACATGTTGTTGACGAACTGCCGCCAGTCCACGCCCGGATGCTTCAGGATCTGGATTGGAATATATGGCCCCAAAAGCGCATAACCGATGAAGACCACAATGATCAGCGGCAGCACGATACCAATGGTCCGGCGCGCTATCTCCAGCACTGTTAAAATGATGATAGTGCCGAAGAAGATATCCGGTCCGGCTGGGTTGCCTTGTCGCAAAGCCTGCTCAGAAACCTGAATGCCAAAAAGGTCAAATCCGCGCCAGCTAAACCACAGATACAGCGATCCCATCATCGCCAGTATCATGATCACCCAGTCAAAGAGCGGCACATTGCCAAAGCTCAGGAACTTACCGGGCGTATTGGCCAAAGCACGATCAGATTTGAGAAAGGGAAACGCCAGAAAAATGAAGAAATACAACCCGGCCAGATGGATGCCCATGTGAACATAATCAACCGGCGTTCCAAATCCGGCGGTCCAGAAGTGATAGAGCGCATAGGCAATGGTCGCCCAATAAACCACTTTTGTCAGGATTGGCCCGTTGTCACGGGTATGGAGAGCGGAGTCATACTTTTTCTCCAGCTCTTCCAGAGCCTTGTTATCAAGGTGCGATTGTAGGGGCATGGAACCCTCCCGGGTCTGGGGTGCGTCATGCGGTGGTAGGAGCGTGTTGGACGATCACTTCTCAACACCAACAGCTGCGCAAACAAAAGCATGCGGCAAGGCTGAACCACCGGTGGCGACAGAAGGCAGCGGAAGAACACTCCCGCTGCCGTTTTAAGTCAGACTGTGATTAATCGAGCAGACCAACTTCTTTGTAGTAACGCTCAGCACCCGGGTGCAGCGGCACGCCAATGCCATCAATGCCGTCAAGCGCACTCTTCATGGTGATGACCTTGCCTTTCGGATGTCCGTTATCCAGTAGTTTACGGGCGGTCTTAGACCAAAGCGCCTTGGTGATCTCGTAGACCAGTTCCTCATCAATATTAGCATTGGTCACAAACATGCCGCTCACTGCCACCGTGTTGGTGTCATGCGTCACGCCCGGATAAGTGCCAGCAGGGATGGTGGAAGGAATGTAGTAGGGAACAGTCTTGTTCGCCTGAGCAACTTCTGCTTCAGTGAAGGAATAAAGATCCATGCCCTTGGTGTTATCCAACTGGATCATGGCAGCAACCGGGGTTCCCGCAGCATAAAAGTAAGCATCCAGCTGACCATCAGCTGTCCGCTCCGCGCTTTGAGAGTTGTTGAGCTCTGCCTCATCAATATTGTCACGGTTGACGCCGTGATCACCGAGAATGAGCTCAACAGCAATCTGCGTTCCAGAACCTGCCTGCGCAATGCCAACCCGTTTGCCTTTCAGGTCCGCAAGGTTGTCCAGTTCACCACCCTTTGGCAGTACAAGATGCAAGTCCTCAGGGTAAAGGTTTGCAATCACACGAAGGTCTGGTTTGGCGTTGCCCTCATACTTGCCAGAACCGTGATAGGCAAAATGAAGTGTCGCAGCACCTGTCAGACCTGCTTCCATCTGGCCCGCCTGAATAGCGTTCACATTATGCGCAGACGCGTTGGTTGACTGCGCGATCGCCACCAGATTTGGAACACCGCAGTTGCCGCCCTGATCACACGGACGAGAGCCTGGTGGGTTGGAAATTGCGTTGGCAATGATCCCGCCAATCGGGAAGTAGGTTCCGCCAGCACCTCCCGTACCAATGCGGAAAAATTTGATGTCCTGCGCAACCGCTGCACCACTGATCATCGTGCAAGCAAGCGCAATCCCGGCGCATTTACTGAATAATCCCATGAGTATCCCCCCTCTAATAAATTCAGATAAGCCCAATTCAAGGTGATAGGTATTTATAATTATTGGCCTCATGGTGGTTAGCCTTATTCATAAAAGCAAATTCGAAATATTATGGTTATGATAGATTTTGTTTATGTATTGAGGTGGCTATGAATCTGCAGCAACTGGCGGTTTTCCGCGAGATAATGAAAACCGGCTCGGTCAGCCACGCTGCGCGAAACCTTCATCGCACCCAGCCCGCCGTAAGCGCATCGCTCAAAGCGCTGGAAGATGATTTGGGAATGCCGCTTTTCTTGCGCGAGGGTCGCCGACTGATTCCTGTCCCGGAAGCCCATTATTTGCTCTCGGAGGCGTCTAGCATTCTGGACCGCGTGAAGATGGTTGAGCAGAACCTCAGCAACATGCGCGATCAGGTGCAAGGCTCGTTGAGTATCGTTGCCATGCCCGGTCCATCCTCCTATCTGCTGCCCGAGTTCATCAGCAACTTCATCGAGGACAAACCGCAGGTGAAGGTCACTCTGGCAACCCGCAGCTCACCGCAAATCCTCAACCTGATCGCCGCACAAAGTTTCGATATCGGCTTTTGTGATGCAGCTGTAGGCACGGAGCAGGATGTCCTGTCTCACAACACTACAATCCCATGCACCTGCCTGTGCGCTGTCCCGAAAACATCAGCACTGGCAAACAAGAAGGTGATCCACGCGAAGGATCTGGACGGTGTGCCCATGGGTGTGCTCCAGCCCAGTCACTCCACCTTTGAGGCCACCAAAACCGCGTTCCAATCCAGTGATGCGCATTTTGATATCCGCATCGATACTCAATACTTCCTGCCGCTGTTCCATTTTGTCGAAGCCGGGCAGATCTGCGCAGTTGTCGATGCTTTGAGTGCGGTCAGCTATCAGCGCAGCCGCGGGGATGCCTCCAAAATCGTGTTCCTGCCCTTCGAACCGACAGTGCCCTTCGGCTACTCCATCCTCGTGCCGCACCAGCGACCACTGTCCCGATTGGCAAGCTCATTCGTCTCCTCCTGGCAAAACTGGGTGGAACAAACCATCAATCAGTCAATCAGATAGCAAAGAGCAGCTACAGTTAGCGCTCCAACAAGGACCACGCAGGCAAACCGATCTACTTTGCCATCAAACACTCATATCGGCTGGAAGGGCGTAATGGACGAGGTTTGCCAGAAAGAAAACGAGACTGCAGAACGGGTCTATCACCAGCCTGTCTCTCCCTGGGCACTGGAAAATCTGCCCGGTGATCCCATGATGTGGATCCTGATCGTCAGCGAAATCCTCGTGTTTGGCGGAGCGCTGTGGGCCTTCGCCGGCAATGAGCTGCTCAATCCTGAGATCTACCGTGAGGCACGCACGCACCTCAATGTGCCTCTTGCCACGTTAAACACAATCATCCTGCTCACCTCAGGCTTGTTTGCTGCCATCGCGGTGCGCTTTGCCAAAATCAAAGAGATTGTGAAGACAAGATTGGCATTGCTGGGGGCAGGAAGTCTCGGCGTCGTGTTCATCGCGCTCAAGATTTTCGAGTACAAGGAAAAGCTTGCCCTTGGCCTCAATGTTGAGACCAACACATTCTATACGCTTTACTATCTGGTCACTGGGTTCCATTTGGCCCACGTGATCTTTGGCCTGATCATACTCGGCATCATCGCCCTGTGGCCCACCGAGGACAACATGGAATCGGGCACAGCCTTCTGGCATATGGTTGATCTGATCTGGGTGATCATTTTCCCCATTTTCTATCTCATGGGGCAGGGGCTATAATCATGGACACCAACAAAACGACCTCTAAGAGCATCCAGATGAACGATCTGCTCAAAGCCTGGGTGGTTCTGGTCGCGCTTACACTGCTCGGCTACGGCCTCAGCCTGTTCAGCAGCGAATTGCTTATCTATGTGGGCCCGCTGATCATCGCTGCGCTAATCCTGTTTAAGGCGCGGATCATCCTGACCCGATACCTTGGCCTGACCAGATGCCCTGCATGGCTCTCCATGCTCACCTCTATGATTTTCACTTTAACAATGATTTGTGCAGCCCTGCTCACCTACGGCTCAGCAGCGCTTACGCATTAAAGACCTGAGCAAGACACCAAAAAACAGAAACCCCTCACAAGGCCTGAAGCGCTGTGAGGGGGTTCCATTAAAGCATATCCCTGTTGTGTGGGTCCCTGTTATGGGAATGGGATATACGTTTTTAAGTAATCAGCTCGGCAGGAACTCTCGGCCCCAACCGGTGCCAGCAATCCGCCGTTCAATCATGTCGTCCACCTGCTCATCGCTGTATCCAACACCGGCAAGCACTTCGCGTGTGGAATTGCCGTAAGCCTCAGTGCTAGGCAAGGCGCGGATAGCGGCTTCCTCTGGGCGGATGGAATAATGGTCGATCAGCGTCACGCGGTGCCCACTTGGATGATCCTCATAAGTGGAAAACGCGTAGCTGCCACGATCAATGCCAACCGCACCATCAGCCGTACGAGTGTACGTGTCGCGCAGATGCTCGATGCCCAGAGGCTGCGCCGCCGCAATATCCGCTGCTCTCAGCTTCTCACACCAGCTTTCCGCCGTGTCTTGTTCAAACGCAACCCGCAGGAACTCAGCGGTATCATTTGCTTCTTCCACACCGCTCAAACCGTCAACCTGTGCAAGGTCGATAAGCTCGTGGTCCTCTGCATCCATAAAGATCCAACCATCAGAGGCTTTATAGAAGTGCGAGAGTGCGTGGTTGCCAAGGGCATCACGTCCGGATGCTTCATCAAACGGAGCACGGCCTTCATAATCAAACGCAAACTTGATCTGCGCCAGATTAGTCACCGCTGACAGAGAGGTCCGTGCACGGGAGGTCTGACCGGTTTTGTGCTTGTGATAAAGCGACAGCGCCATACCAAGACCAGCAGCAAAGCCGCAGTTCACGTCCAGAGTACCCAGATGCGCATGCTCTTCCGGTGTATCAACGCCGCCAAACCGGCTCATGATGCCGCTGTTGGCCTGAATGATGTCATCATAACCGATGTAGTTGGTTTTCGGTCCGGGCTTTGGTCCACCAAGACAGTCCAGACGGCAGAACAGAACGCCCGGATTGATCGCCTGCAAGCTGACATGATCAAGGCCAAGTGGCTTCATCTGACGGTCAGGAGCATTGATCACCACAAGGTCAACGGACTTCACCAGACGTTCAAAAGCCTCACGGCCTTCGCCTGTTGTAATGTCCACCAGCGCGCTCTTCTTGCCAATGTTGGTCTGGAACGTAAACAGCGTGCCAATCAGCGGATCGTAAAGCGGTTTGACCGGATCTAGCTTGATCACATCTGCGCCAAAACGTCCAAGGAATGCAGTGGAATGCGGACCAGCAATCACATTGGTCAGATCCAGAATACGCAGGTCGTTAAGCCAGCCGTCTTTGTCGGCTGATGGAGCCGTCGGAGCTGGCAAGGTGTCGGTGCTATCAACGGCCTTCAAAGTTGCCAGAGCCTCCTCAAAGGTCACGTTCTCGCGCGCTTTGGGGGTGAGCAGGTAGTCCACAATCTCCTCAAACCACACAACAGGGCCGGGCTGTTTCATCAGGCCGTATTCAGGGTCGTTCACTTCGACAATCAGACCGGACGTGTTGCAGTGCTCGCTGTTCACCCACTCCTGTGTGGTGCGGTGCGGTGCACCTGGGATCTGGCCTTCACCAAAGATAATGCCCCATTCATCAGAGGTTTTGGTGAGGAATACCTTCTTCATTTTCACTGAAATGATATCAGCCCACTTTTTCGGAAGCGGATAAACACCAATGGACGTTTCCCCGTCCCACTCTGCAATTGGCAGGTGCAGGTTGTTTACCTCAGGCAGACCTTCAGCAAGCAACTCCTCGTAAATACCGAGAGCCTGCAGGCAGCGGCGGGCGTGGTTGCGGTGAGACGGGCAGACCGCGTAGAAATAACGGCCATCCGCGCACTCATAGGTCCGGTAGAACGGGTCGAGGTACTCCTGCAGATCCTCATAGGAAAGATCCATCTCGATGTCATTTTCGCGGCGATGGGTAATTTCGTGCTCGCGCATGGTCATGTAGCGCTCTGGCATGCCCTCAATCACGACTGAATTGTAGGAGAGGCCTTCCATGAGAGCAGCTGCAATCGGCACTTCAATTGTATCACCACGGCCCGTCTTTTCGCGGGCGAGTAGGGCCATCACAACAGAACTGGCCGCCATTGTCGTGGCATAAGAGGAACCGAGTGGAAGCGGAGAGAAGCTCGGGTTCAGACCCATGAGCACGCGGTTAAAGCCCATGTCAGTGAACGCACCGGATGTAGCGGCGACGATGGCTTCCGTTGCTTTCCACTCACGGCGCAGCTCATCATTGCTGGCAAATCCTGGGACTGAAAGCGTAACAAGCTCAGGGCGTTCAGCACGAAGTGCAGCAAAATCGACGCCAAGGTCTTTCATCTTACCAGGGCGGAAGCTCTCAAGCACCACATCGGCTGCTGCAATCAGCTCAAATGCCTTTTGCAGGCCAGCTTCTGACTTCAGATCAAGCCGGATGCATTTCTTGTTACGATTTAAAATCGCATTTGCCGGGTGATCCCACTGAGGCCCTTGAGGCGGATCGACGTGAATAACAGTTGCGCCCATATCCGCAAGGATCATAGCAACAGCTGGACCTGCAATCTGCTGACCGAAGTCAACAACTCTGACACCTTCAAGGGGAAGTCTTTTTTCCATGCAACATCATCCTCAGAAACCGCCCATCGACGGTTCTCAGTTTATTCCAGACATAATTATGTCTTTGATTTCAGATTGTTATGGGTGAAATGCTTCGCAGCAACGGTTCACTTCATTGGAAAAACAATAGGCAGGCCCATACGTAGAAACCAGCAATTTAAATTTCGGTGCAGGCATAAAATTATTTGTAGCTCGTCTAATTCTGAACTGTTTGGTTTTGCCTTTGCCGGACTGGTGGAAGCTGAAATTTCTTCCACCAAACCTGTTTGATACTGCGTGAGCCGCGGGGACAGTGTCCTGTCAAAAAGGGAGATTACCCTTCATGTATCGCGTTCAGCAGCCAGTTTCTGAAGGTCACAGCATGGGGGTGCTCAAGGCTCGTATTGGAGTAAACCAGATAAAACGCTTCTTCCGTCGGAACGCGATTTTCCAGTGGAGCAACCAGCTGGCCGGACTTCAGTGCATTTTCCACAAGACTTGTTCGGCCCAAAGCAACGCCTTCTCCCAAGGCAGCCATCTCCAAGGCAGTAACAAGCGTGTCAAACTGATAGCTCTGCCGCAGTTCCACGTCACTGTGCTTGGTTTGCTTCAGCCAGTATCCCCAGCCTTCCTGATATCCAATCACATGCAAAACACTATGATTTGCAAGGTCTTGAGGCGATTCAAGCGGCCCGTTTTCTTCCAGATAGCAAGGACTGCAAACCGGAAATAGCTCGTCTCGTGTCAGTCGGTCACATTGAACGGCCGGCCATTTGCCTCGCCCGTACCGCACTTCCAGATCACAGTCTCCAGAGGTTTCTTTGTTGTCCAGCCAGATGTTGGAGGTGACCCGCAGGTTGATCTTTGGATGCAGCTTGCGAAACTCCTTCATACGCGGCGCAAGCCAGCGCATGAAGAACACCATGTTGATCTTCACAGTCAGCAGATTGTTCTGCCCTTGACCGAAGATTTCTTCCGTTGCCGCCTTCAGGCGCTCCACGGATTCGTGGACTGCCGGCAAATACGCCGCCCCCGCATCTGTCAGCTCCAGGCCACGCGGCAATCGTTTAAACAGCACAGATCCCAACTGACACTCCAGGCCCTTGATCTGGTGACTGATCGCTGCCTGCGTAAGGTTGAGCTCTGTTGATGCATGCGTAAAGCTGAGATGACGCGCCGACGCTTCAAATGCCCTGAGCCAATTGAGCGGGGGTAAATTCTTCTTCATTAACTTCTCCCATTCGTATGGGTAGAATTTCATACTCTACGTAAAACTATTCATAAATATTTTTATACCATTGGGTCTTTTTTTGTTGATTGATAACAATTTAACCCTCCGGCAAAAATTCAACCTTCAATCAGGACAGCAAAAATAAAGCTTGAGGGGGACAAATGTATAATAACAGCAATACTGAAAGAAGGACGGGGGAGGGCCTGTTTACAGGTGTAAATCCTGTTATGGCTGTCGGGTCTACAGTACTCGTCATTGCGTTTGTTTTATTTACTGTAATGGTTCCTGAAACTGCTGGCTCACTTTACAATTCAGCCAAAGGTTTCATCGCAAATAATCTATCTTGGTACTATATTGGTCTGGTCAGTTTTTTCCTGTTTCTGGCTTTCGCGATGACCATGAGCCGTTACGGCAATATTCGCTTGGGCAAAGATGACGAAAAGCCGGAATACAGCTTCTTTTCCTGGTTCTCGATGCTCTTTGGGGCCGGCATCGGTATCGGGATTCTGTTCTGGAGTATCGCAGAGCCGATCTACCACTTCCAAAGTAATCCGTTTATCGCAGAAGGGCAGGAAAGCTCCGTAGAAGCCGCCCAAATTGCAATGCGGATCAGTATTTTCCACTGGGGTTTGCATGGTTGGGCACTGTTTGCACTCTCCGGTCTTGGACTAGCTTATTTCCACTATCGTAAGGGCCTGCCGCTGTCCGTTCGTTCAGGGCTCTATCCGATTTTTGGTGATAAGATTTACGGTCCAATCGGCCACGCAGCCGACCTGCTTGCAGTTTTCGGTACAGTCTTCGGTATTGCGACATCTCTTGGGTTGGGAGCCCAGCAGATGAATACCGGCCTGAACTACCTGTTCGGCTTTGAAGTCAGCATCACCAACAAGATCATCATCATCGCGGTTATCTCCGTACTGGCAACCATGTCCGTCCTGAGTGGCGTGAACAAGGGCATCAAAATCCTGAGTGAATTCAACATGCACCTCACCATGGTGATGCTTGTGTTCTTCCTCATTTTTGGCCCGACCGTTTACATTCTCGGGTCTTTCGCAACCAATCTGGGCGACTACCTGACCAACGCAATTCCGCTTGGCTTCTGGGTCGAAACTGATCCGAGCAACAGCTGGCAGGGTGGCTGGACCATCTTCTACTGGGGCTGGTGGATCGCATGGGCGCCATTCGTTGGCATCTTCATCGCGCGCATTTCCAGAGGCCGTACGGTTAAAGAATTCCTGCTTGGCGTATTGCTGGCACCAACACTGCTCTCCACATTCTGGATCACCACCTTCGGCAACACAGCAATGTTCCTTGAACTGTTCGGCGCTGGCGGCGTGACAGAAGCGGTGAATGCGGACATCACCTCGGCTCTTTACACAACCATCGAACTGATGGATCTGGGCTCCACGCTCACCATCCTCGGCGCGGCGATGTGTACAGTTCTGCTGGTGACGTATTTTGTAACCTCTGCGGATTCCGCGACACTCGTGATCTGCACCATCTTGTCCATGGGCGACGAGAATCCGGCCAACCGCTACCGCATCTTCTGGGGCCTTTCCATTGGCGCCGTGTCTGCGGTGCTGTTGTTCGCCGGTGGCTTGCGAGCCTTGCAAACAGCCTCGATCGTGGCGGCTCTGCCGTATTCCTTCGTGCTGATCCTGACCACGTGGGGATTGCTCAAATCACTCCACCTCGAGGTCTCAGAAATCATCTCCACCATAGATGACGAAGAGCATCCTTATTCAGCTGGCAATGCAGCCCCTGCTGCAGCTCCAGCCGAGTAAGGCGCTCTCACCCCGAACCATCTGGGATGTTCCCGGCATCCCAGATGGTGACAATAACCAAAGGTTCATTCTCATGACATCTCAGATCATTCTGCCGCGCATCATGCAAGTTGGTGCGGGAGCCGCCCTTCAATTGCCTGCAGTTCTGGCAAAAATCGGCTGCAAAAAGCCTCTCATCGTCACAGATCCCATGATGGTTCAGCTGGGATATTCCGAATCTATGCAGGAAAGCCTGAAGGCCGAGGGCATTGAAAGCGAAGTTTTTGCAGATACCTTGCCTGAACCAACCGTCGCCTCCATCCTTCCGGGTGTGGAAAAGGCGCGGGAAGACAGCTATGACTGCATCGTAGCCCTTGGTGGCGGCAGCCCGATCGACAGCGCAAAAGCCATTGCGATTCTGGCAAAGTTTGGCGGGGAAATGCGCGACTACCGCTTCCCACGAGACGTCACAGAGCAGGGCCTGCCGGTTATTGCGGTTCCAACAACTGCTGGCACCGGCACAGAAGTCACTCGTTTCACCATCATCACGGATGAAGAGCGCGGCGAAAAGATGCTGTGTGTCGGCATCGGCTTCATGCCTGTTGCCGCACTGGTGGACTACAAACTCACCATGAGCCTGCCAGCACGCATCACCGCGGACACCGGCATTGATGCCATGACCCATGCGCTCGAAGCCTATGTCAGCAAGAAAGCAAATCCGTACAGCGACAGTCAGGCACTGGCTGCCCTGAAGCTGATCGGCCCGAACCTGCGTGAAGTCTACCACACAGGCAACAACGAAAAAGCACGTGAAGAGATGATGCTCGGCTCAACCCTTGCAGGCGTTGCGTTCTCTAGCGCATCCGTGGCTCTGGTGCACGGCATGAGTCGCCCAATTGGCGCGTTCTTCCACGTGCCGCATGGCCTTTCCAACGCAATGCTTCTTCCAGATGTGACAGCCTTCTCAATTCCAGCTGCACCACAGCGTTATGCTGAAGCTGCACGTGCATTGGGTTTTGCATCCCAGCAGGATGATGATGCCATGGCCAACCGCAAGCTCCTGATTGAGCTGCGTGCGCTCAACGATGAACTCTCCGTGCCAACACCAGAAGAATTCGGTATTGATCGCAAGGAGTTCATGGATCGCTGCGAAACCATGGCAGAGCAGGCGCTTGCCTCAGGTTCTCCGGGCAACAACCCGGTCACGCCAACCATTGCTGAGATGATGGAAATCTATCAGGGCTTGTGGGATGCCCGCGGCTCCGACAGCGAGTCTGTTGCAGCTGAATAAACTGAAATTCCTACGCTCCCGAGAGGCCAGCTCACGTCCAATGCCGTGAGCTGGCTTTTTTATTGCGGCTCTGGCGAATTAAGCGCCAATCTCCAACACAAACCGGGCGCTAAAGTCACCTTCCCACCACATCGGAAAGTTGGTGCCCCACTTGTTGTTGTAGATGTTGAACCGAAGCCCCTGATCATAAGCAGGTGCTTTGTGCTGGAACGGCATAAACGGCAAATCAGCAGGGGCCACGAGCGGAGAATCCAGCGGAACAATGCGGATTGCCTGATCTGCTTGTGCTCTCGCCCCAAAGATCGCCTGCAACTGACCTCCGCTCATATCCGGCAGGTCATGGGCCTCCACCCAATATCCGGTCTTGTCGAACTGCCAGCGTGCCGCACCATCTGGCGCAAACCGCAGAAACCCAGCCTCGGGCATCCGATTGGCAATCTTACCATAAAGCCGCAGCGTGATCTCCAGCTTGTCGTTTGACCCATTCAGTGCCAGCTGAATGTTGGAGGTCGCGCCGGGAATATCCGAGGCCATCACATAGGAAAGAACGACGTGATCGTCGGCAACCGCAAGCCCTTCAAACTTCGGGCAATGGCTTTTTGACGTCGCAGTCCCTGCCTTATCCAGTCCCGGCTTGATGTGATCCAGAATGGCCCATTCTTCCTCGTGGGTCAGATAGGCATCCATATGCGCTTTGACATCGCTGGCATCATAGGTTTCATGGGCAAACGAAAGCAGATTGTCATCCAGCCCAAACAGGTCTTTCCCATCTGGTGTTGTAAGCCGCTTGATAGCACCGGTGTCACTATCAATCTCCATGGACCAACCACCAAACCCGGCCTCATCGATAATCTCAAACGGACCAGCATGCGGAAGAGGGCAGCACAGTTCTTTCAGCGCTGCCCTGGCAATCTTCTGATCACCCTTATCAAGCGCAGCAACGGCATCCTTACAATAAGCCCGCTGTTCAGCCCAGGACGCTTCAGCATACTGAAAACGCGGATCGTTTTGGCGTGCAGCGTCAAAATCCCCGCGATCCCACGCCTGTTCATTGCGTAGATAGGTTTTGATATCTACCCCGCACGTATGCTCAGCCACCATGGAAAGCTTGCGACCAAAGGAAAGCCGCTCCGGCGTGATTTTGTCGTCAGCAAAACGATCATAAACCCGCTGCAATGCCCGGTACTGTGCTGACTTTACAGGATCAGTCGCGCTGCCATGGATCCAGCTGTCGCCGATTTCCTGCGTTACAACGGGGAAGCTTTCCCGGTGAGGCCACAGCACCTCGGCAAACTCATCCAGCGTCGCTGCCTTGATCTGATAATCCGGATACTGCCGCTCCATCGCACGGTATACATTCACCGTCTGTCCGATGTTCTGCGGCCCGATATTGTCTTCCGTATGCGCAAAGCTCAGGCCATCAGAAACACCCGGAATAAACTGGGTCGCACCATAGGAGTTTTGATAGAGCACCAGAACCTCCTCACCGGAAGGGGCCTGCCAGCGGAACACATCCGGCAGTTTTGGTGTCGGAGAGGCGGTGTTGACCCCCAGATGCAAAAACTTGATGCCAGCTTTCGCCATCAGCGGCACAATACCAAGCGTATGTCCGGGAACATCCGTCATCTTTGCGGCAATAGTTTTCACCCCAAACCGCTCATCCAGTTCTTTGGAGTAGGAAAGGCCGGCCTCAAACAGGGCTGGTGACATCAGCTCAGAATGTATCGTGAACGGCAATCCGTGCCAGCGGATCAAACCCTTCTCAATCGCAGCTTCCAGTCGCTTTGCTTCAGTAGCTGACGCCTCGTTCAGATAGTCCCAGATCAGCCATGCGCCCGTGGTCCAGCGAAATTTCGGGTCCTGCGGGTTTTCAAAATAGAAATGCTCCGCCGTATCAAGCGCTTGCGGCAAAAAGTAGGAGTGATAACGCTGCCGGACCTTCTCCGCATGATCAGTGAAACCGATATCCAGATGGGTTTTGAAAATCAGGTGAATAGTATTTGGGGACATATTTCTTTGCTTCTTATGAGCCAACAGTACCGCGCACAATCAGGCGGGTCTGCAGTGTCTCGGTCATGGCTGGGGCATTGGGGTCTTTAAGGCGCCGCAAGATAAGCCGTACGAGAGCCCGGACACGATCTTCCAGATCGATTTTCACAGTGGTGAGGTTGTAGCTCAGCCATCCGGACTGAGCAATGTCATCAAAGCCAACCACTTTCACATCCTCAGGAACCCGCAGGCCCAGTTGAAAACGCAGGGCATCAATCACACCAAACGCACCGACATCATTTGCAGAGAAGATGCCATCAACGCCTTCGCCAACCTTGAACAGGTCCAGCGTGGAGGCGAGGGCGGTCTCATAGGTATAGTCGCCCTGCAACACCAGCGGCTCTGGCAAACCACGCTCTTTCATAATGCATTTGAATGCGCGCTCACGCTCTGTATTTGCAAGGGATGTGGTCGTACCACCAAGATAGGCAAAGTTCTTGCAGCCATAAGCCTGCATCAAAGCAACAGCCTGATCGATGCCGGTCTTCTGATCCACAATCAAACGATCGAAGACAGACGTGGAGCCCGGTTGGTTTGGCAAACTGCCATCCTCCGAATAACTCACGTAAATCGGCACGGCACGGCCCAGCGAATGGGTCAGTGTATCAGGTGAAACGTTCTCGGCAAAAGCGATGATGCTGTCCAGGTTGAAGCCCTTCATATAGGTCAGCAACCGCTCATCCATGCTCTGGTCAGTGCGGGTCTTGAAGAGCAGCGTGGCAAACCCTTCCCCTTGCAGGGCAGTGGTCAGCGCGTCGATCTCCTGCGATTCCCAGGGGCTGCACACATCCGGTACGATCACCCCCACCAGATGGGATCGGCGTGTCACCAGCGCGCGGCCCGCCATGTCTGGCGTGTAACCCAACTCCTTCGCGATCTTGAGAATCAGATCACGCTTTTCCTTCTTCAAAGAGGCATGTGGATTGAAAGCGCGTGAAACAGCGACTCGCGATACGCCTGCAAGTTTGGCAACTGTATCTGCCGTCGCGCGTTCGGGGCGTTTCGCCTCTTGGATGTTTGGATGCTCTGACACTCAAAACCACTCAATTTGTGAAAACGTGTTCACCGTTAATGCCGTATATAACCCTAGGATGTCAATCGAACATTCTTTATGCACGACGAAAATATGACAGTTTTGTGCCGTTTCTGTAAAATATTTGCTGGCGTAATATTTTAGAATCCTCTTGATTTTCTCTTGAGTGTTGACGAATAATGAAAACGTGTTCATTTTAAATTCACTGATCGATTTCTCAAGATTAGTGACAAGGCACACCAACACAGGATGCCCTGGGGGGATAATTTAGATGAGTAAATTGCGTAGTTATGCATTGGGTCTTGCAGCTGCCACAGCATTGGCCGGGCCAGCAATGGCAACGGACGTCACCATCACTTGCCGTTGTGTGGAAGGCGGCGTGAACAGTGCAGCTGCTGTCTGGCTGAAAACAAGCGTCATTCCTGGTTTTGAAACCATGATGAAAGCCACAGGCAAAGACGTAAAAGTGATTTTTAAAGAGTTTGCCGGAAAAGACGAGCAGTTGACACAGCAGCTTGCTCTGGACTTTTCAACCGGCGCAGGCGCGGACGTATCATCGTTCGACGGCTTCCTTATTCCAAACTTCGTTGACGCCGGTCTGCTGAAGCCATTGGAAGAGGTTGCTGGCGCAGAGGTGAACCAGTGGGAAGGCTGGTCTCACATTTCTGATGGCTCTAAAGAGCTGATGTCCTACGGCGGCAAAGCCTATGGTATCGCGCTTGGCACTGATAGCCGCATGATCTTTGTGCGCAAAGACATCTTCGCACAGGCAGGAATTGACGCTGACACATGGCAGCCAACATCCTGGAAAGACGTTCTGGATGCAGCGCGCACCATCAAAAAGGCAATGCCTAAATCCGCTCCGCTTCAGCTGAATGCGGGCGTTTCCATGGGTGAAGCAACCACCATGCAGGGCTACTGGATGGCCATTCTCGGCACTGGTGAAGGCATGCTGGACGAGAACGGCAAGTGGATCGTTTCCTCACAAGGCATTCTCGATACACTGAACCTTTATAAGACCATCTATGTTGATGAAAAGCTTGGCGACAAACGCGCTCAGCTGCTGGGTGATGGCCGCAACCGCACATTCGCAAACTTCCGCGATGGTAAAACAGCAATGCTGGTTGAAGGCGACTGGTTCTACCGCTCAGTCACCAAGCCGGGCGCTGAATTTGAAGTCAAAGACCGCGACGTCAACATGACCTGGAAGAAGATGCCTGCTCAAGAGCCGGGCAAAGGCTTCCGCGGTCAGGACTTCGTGACCATGTCCGGTGGTACGGGTTTTGTGATCAATCCAAACTCCAAAGCTCCAAAAGAGTCCTGGGCGCTGTTGTCCTACATGAACTCCAAAGAGCAGCTGGATGCATTCCAGGCGATCAACCCACGCGTTCGTATTCGTGATGATGTCTGGATTCCAAACTCTGACTTCCTGACAGAGACCTCTCAGACACTTCTGCCACTGACCACAGCTCGTCCAAACAACGCCTACTACAACAAAGTGTCTGTTGCAGTTCAGCGTATGACAGAAGCAGTTGTCTCCGGCGAGCAGACACCAGAACAGGCCATGGCGCAGTACAAGTCTGACGTTACCGCCATTGTTGGTGAAGAAAACATCGTAAGCAAATAAGGCTTACCCCAACTCCGGGGCAGGGCGCGCTCCTGTTGCGCGCCCTTATCCTCTCCCTGATCTTTCGATCCAGTAATCTCCCTTCTTGGGAAGGTGTATTTTGAAGAACTTCTCTTTGTTGTCTGTGCGCGCGGGAACGCTGTTTTTCTCGCCCTCTGCGGCTCTTGTCGGCGCATTTGTGATCGTCCCCTTCTTCTGGGTGATCTTTGTCTCCTTCACCAACAGAACTCTGCTTGGTAAAACAGCTCTCAACCCCGAGTTTGTCGGGTTTGATAATTACGTCGCCTTGTTCAACATGGAAACGTTCTTCACACGAGGCCAGTTTGGGTTCTCGCTCATTCTAACAATTCAGTTTGTGCTGCTCTCCGCGCTTATCGGGCAGGCACTGCTGGGCATGATCCTCGCATGGTTGCTGCAATCAACACCCAAATACGTGAAGCTCTTCTCTGAATCTGCCGTCATCGTGGCTTGGATTCTGCCAGAAGTCGTAATCGGTTTCGCCTGGTTTGCTTTCCTTGATTACGACAACGGCACCTTGAACATGCTGACAACAGCACTCGGGCTGGAGCCGGGGGATTGGTTGCTGGACAATCCGTTCTGGGTGATCGTGTTCTTCAACACCTGGCGCGGTGCAGCGTTCTCCATGATGCTGTTCAACTCCGCGTTTGCCTCTCTTCCGCCAAGCTATTTTCAGGCCGCTGATGTTGCTGGCGCGACGTCTTTCCAAAAATTCAAAGACATCGCCTTGCCGCTCATCAAAGGGCACGTGGTGACTGATCTGATCCTCATCACCATGTGGACGTTCAACGTGTTTACCCCGTTCCTGCTGACGCAAGGTGGCCCGTCGTACCGCACCGAGCTGCTGTCCATCTACACGTATCGCGTCGCCTTTAAAGACTTTGAGTTTGGCAAAGGGGCCGCCGTTGGCGTGGTCATCATGTTGATCAACCTTGCCTTTGCTCTGTTCTATCTGCGCATCGCAAAACAGAAACATAAGGGAGCAGAATAATGACCCTCTCATTCCAGCAAATTCTGTCTCGTATCAGCTTCTCTGTTCTTGCAGCTCTGATCGGCATCTGCTTTGCCTTGCCTTTGATCTGGTTCCTGTTCGCTCCCTTCAACGCGCGGGCAGAACTCGGACTGGAAATCCCAAGTCCGTTTACGCTGAAGAACTTCTTCACTGTCTTTGAAAACACCTTCGCAATGCGCGGATTGCTGAACTCGTTCATCCAAAGCATTGGCGGTGTGGTTCTTGTCGGTTTCGCAGCGACTTTGGCAGCCTATGCTCTGTCACGCTCGGACATTCCCGGCAAAAAAAGCATCACATATCTGCTGCTGCTGTTCTCCTCCGTGGTGTCTGGCAGTGCGGCGATGGTTCCAATCTTCCTGATCGTCTCCAAGCTCGGCCTCATCGACACCCATGTCGCTGTAATCCTCGTCTTCGCTGGCGGTCTGCTGCCAACAGCCATGTTCATCCTGCGCGACTTTATCGACGGCATCCCCAAGTCCTACGAGGAAAGCGCCATGGTCGCTGGAGCTTCCTCCATGCAGGCCTTTCGTGATGTGGCACTGCCAGTCATCCGTCCGGGGATTGTGGTCGTGGTGGTCTGGGCGTTCGTCAACATCTGGGGCAGCTTCCTGATCCCGTTCATTCTGCTGCGTTCTGACGAGTTGATGCCTGCTTCTGTGGCCATCTACTCCTTCTATTCGGAAGCTGGAACGCCAATCGTCACGCTGCTTGCAGCCTATGCGCTGATCTACTCGTTCCCTGTCATCTCTCTCTATCTGTTCGTAAACTGGAAGTTTGGTTTCCGGTTCTTCGGCGGCATTAAAGCATAATCGGAAGAACAAAAATGGCTTCTATCTCCTTTCAAAACGTCACCAAGTCTTTCGGCGATTTTAATGCAGTCTCCAACGCCAGCTTTGAGATCAACGACGGCGAGTTCATCTGCCTGTTGGGCCCGTCCGGCTGCGGAAAAACCACCAGTTTGCGCATGATCGCCGGGCTGGAAACGCCAACCAGTGGCCGCATCTATATCGGTGATAGAGATGTAACAGGCCTGCATCCGCGTGATCGCAAAATCTCCATGGTGTTTCAGGATTATGCGCTTTATCCGCACATGAACATCAGCCAGAACATCTCTTATCCGTTAAAAGTACGCGGTGAGAATGAAGCCACCCGCGGCGAGCGGGCGCAGGAAGTCGCTGATGTTCTGAAGATCGGCCATTTGCTGGACCGTTTGCCAGCGCAGATCTCTGGCGGCCAGCAACAGCGCACGTCACTTGCCCGTGCACTGGTAAACCCCAGTCAGGTCTACTTGTTTGATGAGCCGCTCTCCAATCTGGATGCCAAGCTGCGTCTGGAAGCGCGCGGCTTTCTGCACCACTTGCAACACAGCATGGGCATGACCTCGGTTTACGTCACCCACGATCAGGCCGAAGCCATGGCGCTCGCCACCCGTGTTGCGGTCATGGATCAGGGTCGGATCGTTCAGTTCGCAACCCCAATGGAAATCTACCGCAAACCAGCCACCACCTTCGTAGCAAACTTTGTCGGCAACCCGCCCATGAACCTGTTGCCAGTGGAAGCGATGGTGGAAGACAACAGCCTGAAGGTGAAAGCTGATGGTCTGGAAGTTGTGGCCTTGCCGATGCATAAGTCCTTTGCAGAAGCCGTTGCCATCAACCCCAACATCACGCTGGGGGTCCGCCCGGAACATCTGCGTGCAACAGCTGAAGAAGAAAACGTGGTGCGCGGCAAACTGTTTGCCAATGAAAACATGGGCGCCGAGAAGCTCGTCACCATCGAGCGTCCGGATGCTGCCCGCTTCACAGCCCGCATCTTCACAGATGACGACATCATCCTGTCAGAAGATGTAGCTCTCGGCTTTTCCAGTCAGCATATCTCCTTGTTTGATGCAGACGGAAACAGATTGGCATTGGACAATGAGTGACACTCTGGACCACCTCAATTTGCAGCACCACACCACGAAGGCGGATCAGCTCAAAGATCCGTACTTCTATCTGGAATTTGAGGTGCCGGAAGGAACGACACGCTTTGACGTGTTGCTGAACTACCCCAAGGCCAAGGATTGTATCATCGATCTTGGATGCCTTGATCCCGAGATCACGCCGTTTCCGGCAATCTCGGGGTTTCGTGGCTGGAGCGGGGGCGCCCGCGACAGCTTCTTCATCGCGCTGGATGATGCCACTCCGGGCTATGTCCACGGACAGATCAAACCGGGCACATGGCAGATAATTCTGGGCCTTTATAAAGTGCCGGAAAATGGGGCGGATGTTGACCTCACCATCTCCTTCGATCAGGCCCCAAGAAAGCTTACGCCGCAGCCCGTGACACCCAATCCGGTGCGCCAAGGGGCAGGGTGGTACAAGGGAGATCTGCACTGCCATACCTTCCACTCCGATGCACGCGGCGCACCTGAGTTACTCCACGCCGCGGCAAAACAGGCAGGGCTGGATTTTCTGGCAATCGCAGACCACAACACCACCACCCAGCGTAGATACTTCCATCCGCACTCCTCGCAAGACCTTGTCTTTGTAAGAGGCATGGAGGTCACCACGGCAGTCGGCCACGCTAATGTATTCGGCATCGATGACTGGCTCGACTTCCGCATGACCAAGCCAGACCACGCCCACATCGTCGCCAAAGCGGCTCATGACCGCGGCGGTCTGTTCTCCATCAATCACGACAAACCGCCGATCGACTGGACCTACGAGCTGCCAGAGACCGACTGTATGGAGGTCTGGCAATCCGCTTGGCTCATGTACAACTGGGTGTCACTGGCACGCTATCAAAAGCGCCTCAGTGAGGGGCATCAGATTTCTTTGATTGGTGGCAGCGACTACCATCAACCCGACCAACTGTTACCGGAAGGCCCGCTTGTGCTGGCTCGCCCGACAACAGTGCTCTGGCTGGATGAACTCAGCGAGCAAGCTGTTCTGAACGCCATGAAAGCAGGGCTCGGGTATGTGACCGAAGGGCCAGACGGCCCGCACCTGTCGCTCACCTCCGGCTTGGCGCGCATGGGGGATGAAGTGCCAACAAGCACCACAAGTTTCTCCGTCCACGTCAAAGGCGCCAAAGGGGATGTGTTGCGCTGGGTGGATGCATCCGGCTTGCGGAGAGAAGATGTTCTCATCAATGATGAACAGCAGATCTCTTTCAACCAGCCAGCCATTGGATTCCTGCGAACTGAGATCGTTGCGCGTGAAAACCACACCGGGCTGCTTGAAGAATTATTAGGGGCGTTCAAAGGCAAAAAGCTTCCTTTGGGGCTCACTGAAGCAGACATACTGGAACAGCCCATTATCCGGGCTCTTTCCAATCCAATATACATAGTAACGGAATAGGACAGCACGGCATGTTGATCGGGAATGCACCGTGTTCATGGGGCGTCTGTTATCCAACAGGCAACGCATACACGCCAGAGGAGTATCTGGCAGAGGTCGCAAGCGCAGGCTACAAGGGGACTGAGCTTGGCCCGCTCGGGTACCTGCCAAAGGACACAGAAGCGCTCAAGGCCATGCTAACGAGGCACGATCTCACCTTGATCGGCGCAACCCACGTGCACACGTTCTCCCAGCCGGAAACAAGTGCCCGGTTCCATGAAGACATGCAGGCACAAGGTCAACTCCTGTCATCCCTTAGCGCTAAGCATCTGGTGGTGATGGATGAAAGCAACGTCTATCCGCCAGAACAGCTCGGTGTGATGACACAGGCCGCGCGCTCGCAAATGTATGAGGACCTCACAAAGGCCCATGCAATGCTTGCTGAAGTCTACGGTGTTGCGCTGAGTTTCCACCCCCACATCGGCACATGCGTTGAGCTGGAAACTCAGATTGATGACTTGTTGCAAAACACGCCACTCAACCTGTGTCTTGATACAGGCCACCATGCGTTCTGGGATCAGGATCCACTGGCGTATATGCAGCGAAAATGGGATCGCATCGACTACATGCATCTGAAAAACGTTGATCCAGCTGTACGCACGCGCGTTCTGTCTGGCGAACTCAGCGTTCCTGCGTCTCTGGCTGCAGGTGTCATGTGCCCACTTGCAGACGGAGCCGTTGATATTGCGGCGGTTATGGACGTCCTGCGGGCAAGGGATTTCCGGAGACCGGTTGTTGTTGAGCAAGATATTGCTGAAAACGCATGCGAAACACCTCTGGACCTCGCCCGTCGCAACTTCTCCTTTATTGCAAAACTCGCTTAAGTCTGAGGAAGAACAATGTCACTGTCCGTCGGAATTATCGGCTTGGGCGAAGTCGCTCAGTTGATGCACCTGCCACTTCTTGCAGATGATGCCCGCTTTACCATCTCGGCCATCAGCGATGTCTCTAACGAGCTTATGGAGTACATCAGCGACCGCTACGGTGTTGCAAAGCGGTATGCTGCAGCCTCAGACCTGATTGCAGACCGCTCGCTGGATGCAATCTTCATTCTGACACCGGATCACTTACACGCGGACCTTCTGTCAGAGGCAATGAAAGCCGGCAAGCATGTCTTCATCGAAAAGCCGGTCTGCCTCAATAAACACCAGATCCCGCCATTGCTGGAAGAGCAAAAAAGCAGCAACAGTGTGGTGTTCGTTGGCTACATGCGCAGATATTCCCGCAGCTTCCTCGCTTTGAAGGATCGCATGCCAGATCTGGCAAACATCCGCCATGTCCGCATCCGCGATATCATCCGCGAAGCGCCATACTTCACCCGTCAGACGCGCCCCGTTGTCCGCGGTAGCGATGTCCCGCAACAGATCATCGCAGAGGGCCAGCAGCGCACCACAGCCATGCTCCGTGAGATCATGGGGGAGAACGCCAGCGAAGATCAGTTGCGCGCCTATCAGGTCCTGACCGGGCTGTCCTCACACAGCTTCTCCGCCATGCGTGACCTGCTCGGCATGCCCAAGGCGGTGAGCTACGCCAAACAGCATGGTGGGGAAACGGTGATGGTCCTGTTTGATTATGGTCACTTCACCGCGCTGTACGAAGCTGTCATCTCTGACATTGCTGAATTCGATGCAGGCATCGAAGTTTTGACCCAGACGGAGCGGTACCACGTGACCTATGATACGCCGTACATTCGTAATCTACCGACACAACTTAGTATCACTCGTTCAACCGATGAGCAGACCACCAAAGAGGTGATTGGTCCGTCCTATGAAGACCCGTTCCGGATTGAGTTGGACGCCTTCTATAAAGCCATAGTGGATGGAGAGTTTTACGAAACAACGCTAACCGACGCAGCAAACGACTTAGCCTTGTTTGCCGATGTTGGAGTAAAATTTACAGATTCAAACTGAAGGTTAGATTAGTTAAATCAGTGCATTAACAGGCATTCCTGAATCTCTTTCTCAAGAATGCTTGTGGGTTCTCTAGCCGTTACGCTCACATTTCAACGCAAACCAACGCAAGGCCATTTTCCGTTGTGTGCATTGCGTGAAAATCATCGCATTTTGTGTATTTAAATCTTGCCTCAAATACAAATCCAGACTGGATCTAAACTTACCTTAACTTAACCAAGTATCGGCAACGTAATTTTTAGCGAAACACTTGAAATTTCCCATATCCGAAGAGCAGCAACGCATAATTATGCGCAGAGCGATTAAAGTGTGAAACAGTAGTTTCCCGAACTTCGGAGATTCCAAATGCCTGAGAATAACCTCCCTCCAGAGCACGAAAACTGGGCGCATGCAGTCTTAAAGACGATGAAGGTCAGGTTTGATCTGCCTGATGATGATGATCAGGTGCCGAACAGCGAAAATGGGCAAGGTGGCGAAACAGTCTCTGTTTCTCAGGCAGAACAACCCCCGCGAGACAAAGCCGAAGAACAGCAGGCTGTTCTGGATCTGGCAGAACGCAAGCGTATTCATCAAAAGGAATTGTCTAAAGTAAGCAGGAACTTAAGGTCTCTTGCTAAAGCAGTACATATAGCTGGCAAACGAACCGATGTCTTCATTGAAGACGTCACTCAAAGGGTGTTTGAAGATGCCAAGCAGTTGGCTGAAGCCAATGTAAAGCAAGCCAACGACATCATGAACAAGCCAGACAAAAAAGGCTTTGTTGACCTTGGTAAACTGCAGGCCTTCATGGATCGCGGAGAAGAATATCTCCGCGTGATGCAGTCCAACTTCAAGGAAGGCCAGGACATCACTCTCGATAGCATGAGGGGGATAGCAGCTGAAGCCAAGAAGAAACTGGATGATGTCCATAAGCAACGCGCCAGTATTGAAACCTGGAACATTGATCTGTCTCGCTTTGACGGGGCTTACGAGCAGGCTGCTGAAAATATTAGGGATCTGAACACGGCATTGAACAGCAACAGCATCTCTGTTGCCAAGCAAAGTCTACAAGCCGCATCTATCAATCTTGCGGTGTTGAAAGACCTGCTGAAGAAAACGCAAAAACACGCTGCAAACGCGAAAAAAGATATCGAGAACCGAGTTCAATCAACCGAAACCGCAGCTGCTGATCTGAGTACACGTAAATCCGAAATAGAGCATAATCCCAAAGACCTGGTAGAATTTGAGAAGCTTCATGAGGCGGTCGTAACTAACTGCAAGCAAGCAACATCTCTGGTCGCTGCAGGCAACGGCATTGAGGCCGAAAAAGCGGCTGAGAGCGCTGAAAACGGCTTCATCGAAATGCAGCAAGTTATGTTGCAAAGCATCGCGTCTTCTGAAGGGACACCTGAAGAGGACGATGATGATGAGAACGAAGTGAAACTGCTTGCTGGTGATGCGATTGAGCTGACAAAGAAGGCGGATGAGCTGGCCTCTCAGGAAGGGTTGGTGAGCGAGTACAACGGACTTCTGCCCGTCTTCAGGAAGGCGGATAAGTCGGCACGTAGCGCCATTGCAGAGGCGCAATCTGACCTATTAAAAGGTGAAGTGCTGTCCGCAGAAGATAAGCTTGAAATGGTCAAGCTTGACCTCACAGAGATGCACGAGATTGCCGTGGAGGCACAATCGGCTCTTGAGATTGCACAGGATCAGATCGCTTTACTGCAAAAACAAGCCGATATTTTGCTCTCCCGTCGCTCTGAATTTGTGAAATTTGCAGAGGTAGAGGAGAGAAAAGTCATTTACCTCAAAAGGTTCGATACTATTGCGGGCGAAGTTGAGTTCAACCTTAATCGAGCAGAAACAGCGGTGAAAAATGAAAACCTGAGCGAGGCCAATCAGGTCACCGCCAACGCTCAGACCTCCATTACAAACCTGCAAAACCATGTCGACAAATTGCAGTACTTCCAGGGGATCAGAACTGCAGCCACTCAGGAGGAAAATACCGAGCTCTTCATGCAGACATTGGACAGACTGCGAGAAAATATTGCCGAGTTCAATGATCGTAGCGATGTCTTCAAAGACAAAGAAGAAGAAGCAATTTTCGATAATCTATACGATAGAGCTGTCGAGTACTCTGATCAGGCGGAAAATCTCTTCAAACGTAAGAAATACGAAGACGCCGACGATGCAATCGATAACACCCAGATTGCTCTCAGCGGCCTCGAAATCGCCTTGGAACGCGGCGCAAAAACAGCAGCCAAAGTTGCAGGCCTGAAGATTGAAGTGCAAGAGGCCTGGGGCAGAATTCAAGCCTATGAAAACGTTGCGAATGGCATTGTAAATGATGAACTTCGTGGGGAATTTCTTAGTTTCAGGATGATCGCCCAAGGATACGCCAAAGAAGCCTTCGACTACATCAGCCAAGGCCGCATCACAGATGCCAGAGGCGCGCTGGCAGACCTGAAGCAATCTATGGTCAATCTGGACGCTTTTGTCGCCAATCCGCCAAAACCAAAGCAACCGGAAAGCTATCAGGCAGGTACTGAAACATCTGAGGTGGAAGAGGAAGCTCTAACTGTAGAGCAACTGGCGGAAAAAGAAGAGCAGGAAGAAATTGCACTATTCGTCAGAGAGTTAAAGCAGCTTCGCGTTGAGGTCGAACAGTTGAAAAACGCTGTCAAAGAGGGGAATAAAGTTTGGGAGCGTTTCTGTGAAGGTGACTACCTCCAACGGTTCCAGAACTCATTCCAACTGGCAAACGCCTCAATAGATGAAGCGATGGATTGGCTCACAGGCGCTGACCAAATGATGACACCTGGCCCACGGATGAAAGTCAATCAGGATCTATTCATCACGAGCATACGAGAGCCAATCACAGAGGCCAAAAAAGCCTATCGCGACATGGAAAATGCGTTTGATGTCAGTAAGCAAATCGTGATGTCGCAGCTCAACGGCATCTCTGAAGGGGCCAAATACTATCTTGCCGCATTCGAAGATATTTACAAAGTGCGTGAAAACTTGGGTGGCTGGGCGATTGATCTGTCCGCATTAGATGATGCCTATCTGATAGCAATGGACAACATTGCGGAACTCAAAATATCCGTAGAACAACAAGATGTTGCAGCATCTCGGGATGCTTTGGATCTGGCTGAAACACACCGGCAGAGCATGAGACAGGCGAGTGAGGCAGCGGAAAAAGCAGCACTAGACGAAGAACTTAAGGTCTTCACGTCATTTTCTGACTTGCTGACTGACTACATTAAGCTGTCCGAACTTGTAGACACGGTTGCAAAATTTCCAGAGATTTTGAAAGTTTTTGAAAATGCAGATGCCACTGCGAGAGCTGGTCTGGATAAAGCTCATGAACTGGCAAAATCTGGAGAGGGAAAGGCCGCAGTACTGCAGTTTTCAGAAATCGAGAAAGCTATGGACGTCATGCTCGATGCTCTCGGTGACGCAGGTGTTGCAGCTGTGAGAGCAGAACTCGACGCACAAGCCCAGTACGATGCCGACATCACTGCCTTCAGAATTAAAAAAGACAACATTTATTCTGATGTTAGCAAGCTACAAGACATTGTAATAGCTTCATACGATGAATGGTGGCCGTCCTGTCGTGACACCTATTTTGAAGGGACTTTCATTGAGGAATTTGATAAGGCACGATTGAATCTTACTGCTGCAACTGACTTAAATAACTCACAAGAGGACGGAGACCGTAAAGCCATCATTGCGGGCATGGAATCCGGGTTACAAGAGGCACTGGATGCCTTCAACGCGATGGACAATTTCCGCAAGCTCAGTGAGAACTTCACAGAGTCTCAGATGAGAGGATTGAGTCAACGGGCCGAAGGTTTCGAAAAGATTATCGACAACGTAAATGTGAGCCTTGATCAATATGCAGATTGGGGGTTGGATTTTACCGATTTCGAAACAAACTACAATAAAGCCAAAGGGTTGGTTGAGCAATTGAGGGAAGCCATTCAGAGAAAAAATTATCTGGACGGATTAGATCTCAATCATCAGCTTACCGATGCCGTGAAGGTGGTTGAAGCCGAGAAACAGCGTTATGCGAGCCTATTTGAAGAGGCAAAGGCGAGTTTCATAGAAGGCTTTGAAGTCTATCGGCAGCGCATCGCAGACGTTGTAAAACGTCGACCAGAACTCGAAAAAATCAAACATCTTACAACGGCTTTTGATGATGCTGAACGCTCAGCTCTCCAGGCGATAGATCGAGGCATTGCCTTGATTAAAAAAGGAGACCGCTTCGGTCCTGACAAGGAAAGTGAATACATACTCAGCCAGGAAGATCGCATGCTTGAACTGCTCCAGGAGGCAGTGCCACTTGCGAAAGATCCAGAAAAGCTCGCTGCCACGATAAAGGAGAGCCAGCAAAAACTTGCCGAGTTCGAGGCTCTGAAGAAAGACATTCAGGATGGCATGGACCGGGAAGTCTTTGAAGCAATGCAGGTGCGTGGTGCTGAACATGCAGCAGAGGCACAAAAGCTGATGGAGCAGGAAAACTTCGAGAAGGCCGAGTTTGAGCTATTTGCTCTGCGCGTTGTTAATGAAGCTCTGCAATCAAGACACGATTCCGGCGTAGCCATTGCAGACAAAATTCCTGAGCTGGAACAGGAAGTTGAGGATGTAACAACAGACCTTGCTGATCTTAATAAACTGAGCAACACGATCCAAAATGCTGATGACGCAGCAAACTACGGCAAGTATCATTCCATCGGTATCCGAACGGCCTTTGAAGCAAAAGACTTTCTCCTCAAAGGTGAGATCAGACGTGCTCAGGCAGCGTTAAATACACTCCAGTACTACCTTGATAAAATGGAGGAACTTCTCGACAAGCAGGGAACGAAAGGTCCTAAGCGCAGGTCTGGTTCGGTGCAATCTAAATCAGAGGATCAACCTGAAGAAACACTCAAGCCATCAGAAGAGCTGGAGTTGGAACGTGAGGACAGCTTCGGCCCAGCTGATGATGAAGAGCAAAAAGCCAACCTTCAAGATGCAATCGCGTCCACTGACCAGCTTCTGGAAACTGCCAAGGTAAATGTTAAAGACCTGCTGGATGCATCAGAAGCAGAGTATTACGGGATGATCCTCCAGAAAGCCGAAGAGCACGCCGCCGCCGCAAAAGATCACCTCGCGAATGCCAGATTAGACGACGGCGATGAAAGCATCGAATACCTCAAGGTTGCCTTAGACACTCTACATGATGCGCACCGCGTAGGTCTCGCAACCTCGCAACTTGCGCCGGGCTATGAAAAAGAGATCGATGAAATTGGCCAAAAACTCATCCTGCTCAATCTGAAACGCAACACGATTAGCGAAGCGAAGGCTCAGACTGAGTTTGATAAGGTCCGCAACGAAGCAAGCGCATCTGTTTATCAGGTTGCACGCTTGCTCAACGACAAAAACATCCGCAAAGTCAAATACGAAATGGACACCCTGCGCGAAAAAGTCGGCAACCTGGAAAAAATCCTGAACAGCCACACCAGCAGACGCGCAAAACTGAAGAATCTTCTGAAGCGCAAGAAGTAAAATGCGTTTGCGAGCGATGAGGAGCATTCTAGTCCGGATAACAACACGCACTGCAAGTCTGAGTGGATCAACCTAGGTTACTGCCTTAGTGACTATCCGGCGGTAACACTCTTGCTTCGCTTATCAGGCAGTCGAGATCAGGAGAGGTCAGGCTTTGCAGAAAGGCTTCGAGGTCTTGTTTTTCAGCTCCTGTGAGACCAAGCGGGCGGATGCGTGGGTCTTGACCACTCAGTTGTGATCCGCCTTGGTCGTAGAACTCAATAACCTGCGAAATCGAACTGAGATGGCCGTCGTGCATATAAGGTGGCGTTACTGTGAGGTTGCGCAGTGAAGGCGTACGAAATCTCCATCTGTCAACTGGGTCCTCTGTTACCTCATAGCGCCCTAGATCAGCTTCGCGTTCAGCGCTAACAGATCGGATTTTTGAAAATTCCATCTGATGCACCACTCCGGGGGCAACTTGCACAGGAATGCTTGTCGGGGGATTTTGGCGCTTCTCTTCACGCATCTGACCATATCCGGTGTCATGGAAAAGCTCATCCGTAAAGAGAGCGTGATCATCTTCGATCAGATGGCAATCACTGCAGCCCGCTTTGCCGTTAAATACCTGAAAACCACGCCTCACATCGGCACTGACTGCAGTTTCATCACCACCAAAGTACCATTGATCAAAGGGACTGTTCCCCGCAAGGATTGTTCTTTGATATGCGCCAAGGGCCATCCCAATCCTGTCGAGAGACGCCTGAGCCTCAAAGGTATCCTCGAACATCTGCGCATAGTCCGCAAGCTCCCTCAAAAGAGCAACAACACGTCCCGCAGACGGATTTGCCATTTCATTTCGTGCGGTTAACGGACCGATAAACTGTGTCTCCAATACATGATCCCGGCCATCATGAAACAGCACATCCAGGTATCCAACATTCAAAATGCTTGGCGAGTTTCGCTTAAGACTGCGCCCTTCAACGCCGATGGCTGTGCTCAGCTCCCAATTGGTGAACCCTTGCTCTGGAACATGGCACATGGCGCAAGACATGGTGTGGTTGATTGACAAACGCCGATCGAAAAACAACTTCCGGCCCAGCTCAATCTTCGCAATACTAGGTGGGTTGTCATGTGGATGCGGGACGGGCGGAAGTCCAAGCGGGGTAGAAAGGCTCCGCTTCAAAGCCACTACAGACCAGTTTTCCGGGTCTGCTATGCAATGCGATTGTGCATGTGCGCCATCTGTCCAACACAAGAGACTGCCAATCAGACATGTAAGAAACCACTGGCGCATTATGACCTGCTTTCTTCCAGTAAAAGTGTCTCCACATCAGTGATCAGGAGCCTCGGGTCGATGGTTCCAAGCCCATAGACGTTACGTACAACGCCTTCGCGATCAACCAGATACATCCGTAAAAGATGATTGATGACCTCCTGATCGTTTGACTGGTCAATGACTTGGCCAAAGCCATCCAGAATAGGCTGCAGATCTGTCATGCCTGAACTTGTAAGCACGTGCCATTTCAGCTTCTGATCGGCATTCGCGTCGATTTGAAGGGGGTATGCAAAGGAGTTGATGGCCTCGACCGTATCGCGGGCAGGATCAAAGCTGATCGTGATCAGCTGAACGTCTTCTCGTAGTCCGGGCAGCTTCTCGCTGGCATCGTGAATTTCAAAGAGCGTCGACATGGCGATAGGACACCCATTCTCATCGCCGCACATCAGATAGACAAAGCTCACCAGATTGATCTTGCCTCTGGTCAGCGCTGCAAGTGAATGTGTCTTTCCATTTACATCCAAAACCTGCCCATCTGGAGCTGTCTTAAACCTGTTCAGTGTGTAAGAACCCGGCTTGGGAGGATCAAACTGAAACTCTTCATGAGGGGTAAAGGCATCTGAAAATGGGCGAGTGGGAGCAGCTTGTCCGGCCATTAAGGTATACCAGAGTGCTGGAAGTGTTGCTGCAACACCACTGAAGACCAGGAGCTTTTTCAATACACGCATGCATCAGACCTAATGAGTTGGAAAAGCATGGGGCAACACGCGTGCTGCCCCAAAACGAGTTTGATCTAGCTGGTGTACAGCTCAGAACTGCCAAAACGCATGATGTGCGCACGGCCAAGGCCGAGCTTGTAAAAATCGATATCAAAGTCCTCGATCAGCTCTTTCCCATCCCAGGTGTATGCACGCAGATATTGCACATCGTCGTCACCCTTTTTGTCCCAGTTTGCCAGCAAGGAAGAGCTGAAGTAGACCCGTTTCCCATCCCAGCTCTGGCTGACCATGTTGACCTGACGGTCGATGGTTTTCTCATAAATTTGAGAGGGGTTATGCGGATCGGAAATATCAAAGAGCCGCGTCTTGCCATCCATGAAGCTATTGACCCACAGTGTCTGATCATCAGCAGCTATGGAGATATCGACGGGAAGCGGAATGTCCGCAGGGTTTCCAATATCCGCTACATCTTTGGCCTGCCATTCCCCACTGTCGTCCTCATAAATCAGCCAGAGTTTGGAGGTGAGAGCGGTCGTAGAGAATGCATAGTTCGCATTCGGGCCCCATGGGAAGCGGATCTCCAGCGGAGCGCCCGGCACGTTGAAGACCTTACGCGGCTGACGAGTATGCAGATCCCATTGAACGATCGTATTGCCAAACCGCTTCATCGCGTCGGCATCTTGCAGCATCTGCCCAAAATCCATCATGTAGTTTGACCAGCCAGTAAAGGAGGAGGTCAACATGATGTTCTTGCGAATGAGTGCGCGAATGTCATAACCATAACCGTCCGCAACAGCATCCCCCACAGCAACGGCACCCTGCATGTCACTAGCGGTTGGCATCCAATAAGTCGCCACGTAATCGCCGGCATCGTTGTATTCAACCAGTGCCGTACGCCCCCCGTGATCATCATCATTGGAAAGCCCGGTGATCATCATGCTGCCGGGAAGGGCAAAGAATGTGTGTGGCCCGACAACGCCCCCCGAATCCTTGACAAAGGTCTCAATAGTTTTGTGGAGGGAAGGTTTTGATGGATCGCTATGTACGTCGAAGATGAAGATGCGATTGGTATCCAGACCACCAGTCCAGAAATAGCGACGATCTGCTGAAAAGCCACCATGATGTGCTTCATTCCGTCCGCCGACAGAAAGACTGTTGATCACCTGACCGCGCATGGGCGAGTCTGGCCGCAGATCAATGGTAACAAGCTTATCTTGCTCGTCACCCATTCCCTCAACGCCGAGAGTCCAGACATAAACGAATTCTTCCTGACCTGTAATCTTGGGCATATAAGGTGACTGACAGGTTTCATCAGCAAAAGCTCTAAACGGTCCGGCAGCCGCTGCAGCAGCAACAACCAGTGTACCAAATTCTCTTCTATTCATAAGATCCTCCCATAGAAATTAATTAATGAGTATTTCGAGTTGCCTCCAACTCGCCGGAAAGAGCCTCCAAATTTGCTCTCTCGGCATCAACAATTGAGCAGTGCTGAATGGCAGCTGCAGCGCGTATGTTTTCTTCTTTGAGAACTGGCAAAATATGCGTGTGAAGTCGCGGCTTTATGCGGTTTTGGGGACCGACAACACCCATGCTGAAGAGTGCTCCAAGTCGGTCAACCATAATGGGCACGGCAATGCTGGTGACACCGTCATCAATCTCGCCATCACAAAGCGCAAAGCCATCGCGCCGCACGTTCTCCAGCTCAGAAGCGATATCAGAACTGTCAATGAGAGTGGCTTGCGTAAATTGCACGCGTTCGGTTCGCAGCAGTTCATCTCGCAGTTCGGGCAATATGAAAGCAGCAATGGCTTTGGCGGAGGAGCAAGCATGAACAGGCCGGGTCCCGAGGCCGGGGTAAATATAAGATATGGATGGATCATTGGGAGGCTCAACATGGATAAGGTCCACACGGCCACCACGATACCGTGCCAAAAAAGCCGTCTCACCAAGTTCAATCACCAGCCGGTGGATCATAGCAGAGACAGCTTTGATCACATGTGACTCTGATTTTCCTGTGAGGGCAATTTTGATAAACCGGATACCCAGAACATATCGTTTGCCGTCCTCAACCTCATCCAGAAAGCCGCAGTTAAGCAGAGACGACAGATTCCGATAGATCGTTGCTCTGGGAAGTTTGGTCATCTGCGCAAGATCGTTCGCACTGACCGGCTTGGCGGCTCCAGCAACAGATTCCAGCAGCTGTATCAAACGTTCCTGCATGAGATTCTCACAATATGGACGTTTGAAGCGTATTCTGAGAAAAGTTTATCCGACAACCCGTGAAATTTGACAGGGATAAGGCGCCTTTTTGTAGCTTACGTATTACGAATATGCGTCATTGAACGTCCGCTAGGTTTGCAGACATCAATCAAACGCCTCGTTGCAGCAAAAGAAATAGCAGGTTAACGTTGCCCCTCACTCTTGGATGGAGGAGCCGTCTCTATGTCGTTTCACTCAGCAATAAAGTCGAGAATTGCAGAATACATTACAAGTGAAACCAGAGTGCAGCGAAAACGGGCCTCCTACGAAAAACAACGAAGCCGACGAGGTGAGGCGCATGAAGTACACTATTTTCATCATGCCGCAGATCCATACGCTCACCTAACACTTCAAATGCTCGGCGACTTTCAGCAGCACTATGCAGTCACCCTGAAGATCCATCTGATCTCCGGCCCGCCTGATTGGGCCGTACCAGAAAGGTCAGCGTTGGAAGCATATGCTCGAGTGGATGCGGCCTTCCTTGCCAAACATTACGGCCTGACAGGCAGGCCTTTTGAAGCTCCAGATGAAGCCCAAATCAGTCAAGCTGAATCGTTAATGGCAGAGGAACTCTCCAACGATGCGTGTGTTAGTAGGCTGCTGGAAATAAGCACTAAATTGTGGTCTGGAGAAAAACTCCAATCTTCAGTGGAGGGCGACAAGGTTGATCAAGCCAAAACCTGCGGTGATGCGCTCCTCGCAAAATACGGGCACTATCTCGGCGCGACCTTTTATTATGGCGATGAATGGTATTGGGGCATCGACCGGCTACACTATCTCCAGGATCGCCTGCATGAACTTGGACTTGGGCCTTCCGCTCCTAAGTTGGCGCCAGCGGCAAGGCAAAGCCGACCAGCTCATACATCGCCAACGCATCTGGAGGTCGATTTTTTCCTGTCGTTCCGGAGTCCATACTCGTACCTGGCGTTTGACCGCACATGCACTCTGGCTGATCGACAGGGGGTAAAGCTGAACATTCGGCCCGTTTTGCCCATGGTCATGCGTGGCTTGCCAGTTCCGCCTATGAAGCGGAAGTACATTTTGGCTGATGCCGCGCGTGAAGCCAAAATGCATGCTATTCCATTTGGCCGGATTTGCGACCCACTGGGAACAGCAATCGAGCGAGGCTACTCACTGCTCGAGTTTGCTGAGAAGAATGGCAGGCTTAGAGAGTTTTGCAGTGCCTTTATGACCGGTGTATGGGCGAAAGGTGTTGATGCAAGCACAGATAAAGGCTTGTCACGCATCCTCGCAGATGCCGGTCTGGATTGGCAGCAGGCACGTCTGGTCGTCGACAATGAAGATTGGCGTGCAAGAACAGAGCAAAACCGCAAGGAACTTACAGAACTCGGGCTTTGGGGCGTGCCCAGCTTTCGAGTTGGAGCCACCGGTATATGGGGGCAAGACCGCCTTTGGGCGGTAGAGGACGCCATATGCGATGCCACTCTAACTGTCGAAAACTAGATGACGTTCTCATCAGGTGTCATTTGAGAAGCAAAACCTGGTAGAGATGCCAAGGCAGCCACGGGATACGGAAGGATCCCATGGCTTGATCAATCAGGCTCGTTTAGGCGTTACCAAGGAACGCCTGAAACGCATTAACGCGTTCTGCATGCTCACGTGGGTTAGCAGAATGTTTGACGAGTTTAGCAAGCAACTCGGTACAGGTCTGACAACGCGCACGCAGGGCATTGTCTTCCTCAGTGATCTCATAACCGTCGAGTTTTTCGTTTTCTTCCAGTGAAGAGACCGCATGAGCGGTGCGGGCAATGGCTTGCGCCAGTACTTTATCCAAAATCACTTGTGCTCGTCCTTCAAACTCATCCTTCTCGGTGAGGTTAGAAAGGTGAGGGCACATGAAGGTGATGTCCTCCGCAATAGCACTCTTCATCGTAAAGGAAACGTGCTTGAGTGCCTTTGAGACAACCGGAGGCATGCGGCCAACCGAAATGTCATAGCCCGCCATCAGCAGCGAATTTGGCAAGTTTTCGGAGTATTGCATCAATGCCAGATAGAAAAAGCCGGAGCACTGGAACAGATCAATCGCGGCTCCCTGCGCCACTTCACTCTTTTCAGTCTCGCGATCCAGCAATGCAGCCAGTTCGCATAACGCAGTAAAACGCTCTTCCATACGTTTTTGCGCATCCTCTAAGCCATTCGCAAAAGCTTTAGGTGACCCACTGACCGTTGGAAACAGAGGACTGGAAGTGTCAAAGAGATCAGCCAGTTTTCTGGCCGCATTTTCGATTTGTTCAGACAAGGTGCATCCCCTGATCATAAGAGCCGAGCATTCAGCTTCCTACATCACAAATAAACCGGGATGCAATGTGTAGCAGGTCAGAGTAGCAAGAGATTGCATAGTAACGCACTGATAAATCGTGGCACAGGAAAATGGGCGGGCTTGAAGCGATATCGCAGTGTTTCTGGAGAGTTGAGAGTACCCTCCATGATCAGTCCTGCTAGACCATGGAGGGTGGAACTTACTTGGCTATCCTGGCTAATCGATTACTTATAATAGCCATATCCATAAGACGCCTGGTGTTTGTTGAGTTTGGCTTTGCTCACATCGAAATTGTTCAAAATGACCCCGAGTGTCTTTCCTGGAGTTTGATCCAGGAGGTCTTTTGCCTGCTCAACTAAACCGCCGTCCGTATGGTTCCATGAGGCAACCAGCACGGTTGCGTCGACGACATGAGAGAGCACACGGCTATCAATCAGTGGCAATGTTGGCGGACTATCGATGATAACCAGATCAAAAGACTTACTTGCACCATCCAGCAGTGTTTTCATTGCTTTGGAAGAGAGCAGTTCGGCTGTCTCCCAGAGTTCTCTGTGACTTGGAGCAGGCAAATAATAAAGGTTTGAGCCTTCTTCATGTTTGGTAGCCTCAGCAAAGGTCACTTTTCCTGTCAGGACATCTGCAAGGCTCTTTTCATTCAGATCTCCCGACGCATCTGCCGAGATCTGACGACGCATATCGGCATCAATAAACAGCACCCGCTCTCCAGCCTTCGCAGTGTAGTGAGCCAGATTGCGTGAAATGGTGGATTTACCTTCTCCTGGAATTGCCGAGGTAATCAGCAGTGTCTTGATCGGGTTGTCCAGACGCGAGAATTTGACCCGTGATCGCAATTCGCGAATGGATTCCGCGTAATGGCTCAGTGGGTTTGCCGATGCAAACTGGGTGATCACATTATTTAATGCATCGTTGTTTTTAACACCTCGTGCGGAACTTGCATGTTTACTCGCAAAAAATCCAAGGAATGATTTCAGTTTCGAGGTAGGTGCACAGCCATCAATCAAAGGCACCTGAGAGAAGAGGGGGAGGCCAATCCGCTTTTCAACATCCTCTTTTGATTTCAGCGTGTTGTCGAACTGCTCAATGAGAAGAGCAAGTGCGGTGCCTATGATCAAACCCAGAACTGCAGAGACAAGAAGGAACAACTTCTTGTTAGGAAAGCTTGCGTTGTTTGGAATCTCTGCAGGACTCAATATACGGCTGCTGACAGAGTTCATTTTCTCAAATTCTTGAGTTTCTTTCAAACGAGCAAGGAAGGATTCATAGAGAGTTCTGTTTGCTGCCGCCTCTCGTACCAACTCACGCAAATACACCTGAGCATGGTTTTCTGTGTTGGTGACATCACGCAGTTCTTCAAGGCTGCCTGCGATGGAAGCCTCACGTCGTTGTGCGACGGCCAGCTCATTTTGTGCTGTGTCCACAATGCGCTGTAGTTCTTTCTCGATTTGGGCCCGAAGATCAGTCAACTGCGAGCGAACACTCACCACAGCCGGGTGTTTGTGGCTGTATTTTACTGTAAGAGCTGCTTCCTTACGTTCCACTTCAGAAGCTTTAGCGCGCAGCTGGGTAATCACAGCTGATTGGGCTGCGTCGGCAAAAGAAGACGTAGAGCCACCGCGAACAAGCACTTTCTCAATCTGATCTACTCTTGCCTGAGATTCTGCTGTTTTAGTGCGCGCAAACACGAGTTGCTGGTTAAGCGTCGCAATTTGTTTTTCGTTGATAGTTCCGCTACCTGCGAGTTGCAGATTGAACTCATTCCGGAACTGTTCAACAGCTTGCTCAGAGCTGCGGACCTTAACGCCAAGTTCGGCCAACCGGATGCTCAACCACTCGCTTGCCTGGCGAATTGAATCAAATTTGGTGGCAAGCTTGTCAGCCAGATATGCTTCAGCAAACCCATCTGCCAACTGAGCTGCCATCTCTGGAGTACCTGCCTGATAGGAGAGGTCAACAACAGTTGTATTACGGTTCAAAGTAACATGAAGTCCGTCGAGAACCCGCTGCTCAAGACTGGTTGTTGCAGGAGGTTCCCCAGTAATTTTTGCAAACAATTTTGCCAGATAAGAAGGAACTTGCCGAAACTCTGGTGAGTTTTCCAGATCGTGATCATTGATAACGCGCTTTGCAACCCCATTTGATCCGATGATTTCAATCTGACTTTGTAAAAGTTTGTTATCAGAGCCAAACCCGCTGAGAATTGCTTTCACATCAACGACATTTTCTGCGCGCGTCTCGATATAAACAGAAGTCACGGCCGTGTATTTAGGCGCAGCAAAAAACGCAAGAGTGACGCCAAGGATGGTGACAATGCCTGTGACACCGAGGATCAGCGACCAATAGTTGCGCAAATACTGAAAAACCAGTCGAAGATTGATTGTGTCTTCTGGTGTGGCATTCGATGCTAGGGAATTTTGCATGGATCTCAATACTCTACTCTTGCGTTGATCCCTATCAGATGCCGGCTGTAGCTGCTTGCAGCTTCAGTAGACTTGAGCCTCTCAAAGTCATAGTAGGCACCGAACTTCAGGTTGCGGTTGATGAGATGTTTTGTTTCCAGTCTCGCACGCAGTGTATCGTCGCGGCGGCTGGTGCCTGCGAAGTCCTCGCGTTTGAAAGAGAAAATTGGTGAAATGACAAAGTTCCGTCGGAGTTCGTAATTCATTGAAACTTTAGCGGTTGAGGTGAGTTTGCTGACATATCCGTCAAGTGAGCTCTCTTCCACCGCTTGGCGCCCGTCGAAGTTTACGACCAGGAGCGGAGAGGGCATCCATTGAACATCAACATTGAAAGAATAAGTTGAAATGTCTCCGCGGCTGCCCAGCTCATAATCCTGTCTGAGATACCCGATACCAGCAGCGCCGTGCAGGTTGCCGCGCTTATCCAGCTCCAGTCCCGTCAGAAACTCAAAGCCATTTGAGTCCCGATTTTCTGCACCGGTCGCCTTCCAGTCGCGAGCATCAAATTCCGTGCTAACAAAAGCGCTGAACCCCGGCGAAAAGGCATAATTGATTTTGCCTAGCAGATTATATCGTATGCCATCGCGTGCGTCTTGATCAATGGTGCCGTCATCTTTGGCCTCAACGTCATGGTAGTTGTAATGATTTACAGAGCCGCCACCAATGAACCTCAGGCGATTGAAGACCTTTGAAACCCGGGCGGAGGCGGAGTAAGCATCACGCCTTACGCCGTGTTTCGCGTCTGAAGAGCCATCTGCATCACCCAAACCATACTGTCTAGATTCAATGCTTGTGCCGAGGTCCAACGCAAAATCTTTAAGGACCTCAAGTTGTGCTCCAGCTGAAGCGCGTCCTGACAACGTGGAGGCATCTGAATTGGAAAATACCTGCTTACGTTGCCCAGACAAGCCGAAGTGAATGCGATGACGTGACATCTCTGAGTTGATCGCAAGCGCTGGAGCAAAGACGCCCACCATGCTGCTTTCTTGATGATCTCTCGTTTTATAAAGATTGCTGTCGAAAGAGAGCCCGGAGGACAGGGATGGCATGAAAACCCAGTTTGCATGCCGAATACCTTGAGCATTGTATCCCGGGTGAGAGCGCAGGCTATATCCGCCCCCGTTTTGCAAGAGAGCGCTGGAAAGATCTGAAGCCGTCGCAGCATCAACAGCTGAGACGGCCATGCAGGCTGCAAGAGTGAACTTCACGCCATTCATGTAAGCACCAAGGAAAGCAGATATATCTTTACGCTATACATTTGATTGGAACTCATTTTTTTGTTCTGTGACGGGCCCAGACTGACGAGAGAGGCTCGTGCTAGCTCGATGCGTTTATGTCGTGTCTAATGAGATGAAAGTGACGTTCTGTGCGCCTGCATGTTCTGGGCGTTGCTTGAACGATTTTGACCTCACCACCGAGGAAAAGAGCGGAACATAACCCACTCTTTTCACTCGCAAAGTTCAGTCCTTCTGCGACACTGAAAGTTGGCTGCCCTGAAATTCTGGCATGGTTGCGTGCCCGGCAGCGCTAATGCCTTCTCTACGCAGAACGATGATCATGGTCATAAAGATGATTTTCATATCGAGCCAAAAACTCTTGTTCTCGACGTACCAGACATCCAGCTCGAATCTGGAATCCCAATCGATGCTGTTGCGTCCGTTGATCTGTGCCCAGCCAGTAATGCCTGGTTTCACAAAATGACGCATCATTTGACGCTTCGAATAGTGCTTCAAAAAGCCAGCATGTTGAGGACGAGGCCCAACAACAGACATTTCGCCCTTCAAAACATTCAGGAAACCTGGAAGCTCATCAATGCTTGTTGCACGCAAGATACGACCGAATAAAGTTAGTCGCTGATCGTCCGGAAGAAGTTTGCCAGATGCATCACGTTCCTCGGTCATGCTCCGGAACTTGTAAATTTGGAAGACTTCGCCATTTAGTCCGGCACGATCTTGCTTGAAAATGATTGGGCTGCCCAGTCTGGTGCGTACCAAGATAGCTACTAAGATCATGATGGGTGATACAATCAGCAAGATAGCAAAACTAAAGACTACATCGAATATTCTAATCATGGTGCACTTCTAACTACTGTCGCTCACGGAAAGAAATACTTCATCCCGTCATGGTCTCAATTTGAGCAAGCCCCCAACACCCTCAGAAGAGCTACCTCACGAACTGTTTGCGATACAGCATGTCAGTCTTGCTTTGCTTATATCCCCTGCAAAGCTCAACCACCTGCTGAATGACGCAACAGAAAACCAGATCTACGCATCGCATTAGTTGGAGTTTTCGTAGAATTCTTACCAATGCTATTCTGATTTCAATTGGGGTAGGTATTTGATTCCAAGTAATAAAGTCAATATGATAAATATAGATTGTCACATAACTTAATTTATAAATATACATATAATAGTTTAGCTATTTTAATCTGCGATTATTCGAGAATTTTAACTAATATATACTTTAACGGCATTGAAGTATGTTTCATAAAATTCCCATAAAATGCCGCCCAGTTGTATCCTACGTATTTTTTGGCGGAAAACATACGTTTTTGCGCTTCAATAATATGGGAATTAGATTGCCCATGCACGACTACTGGTTTTGAAAAATTCAATCTATCCTCTCAGTTTTTCAGAATATTCGTGAGATATGTTAAGAGAAAAACGCTGTGTTATAGTAGATAATTTAGTATAATTAGAATGAAATGGTAATGGTAATTTATTAAGTTAGATTTCAATTTGCGTAATCCTCACAATACTTCACAAAATCATTTTATTGAATTGACTTAATCGCTTCTTGTAAAATATTTACGTCCTAGGTTGCTTTGGGTGTCAAGTGTTCACTGGGAATGTTCAGTAAAAATTTAAACTTACAGCAATCGTGCTCAGGCTCTGCAGTGCAGGCCAGCATGGATCAGAAATCAACTTGTATTTGGGTTGCTCAATCACTCTGAGGGGGCAGCAGTAAGTGCAGGTGGGTTTGTTGTTATACCTAGTTTACTTGATTGAACAAGACAAATGAGAATACTTCTTGTTGCCAACAGCAGCTTTAAACTAATCAACTTCCGGCGTACTTTGATTGAGCAGTTACTGCGAGAAGGGCATGAGCTGATTGCAGCGGCCCCTCGCGATGACTACACGCCAGATTTTAAGAAAATGGGTGTGACATACATAGAACTCCCCATGGATGCCACTGGAACCTCTGTTGTCGCTGAACTAAAGCTGCTCCTGCGGATTTTCGGCATTACACGACAGTATCGACCCGATGCTGCACTGGGCTTTACAATTAAGCCCAACATTTACGGAGCTCTGTCTGCGCGCTTGCTCGGTATTCCGTTTATCCCGAACATTACAGGAATGGGCAGTGTCTTTGACCGTGATGATCTGTTCGCCCGTCTGATCAAAGGGCTCTATCGATCTGCATTTCGCAGATGCCCACGGGTTTTCCTTCAAAACCCTGAGGATCTTGCCTTCTTTATCAAAACAGGCCTGATTTCAAAAGATCAAGCCTGCCTTTTGCCTGGGTCAGGCGTTGATCTTACAAATTTCCATTCAACGGCTCTTCCGGGCACCAGTCATCGCCGAACTTTTACACTCGTCGCGCGGATGTTGCGCGAGAAGGGGGTTATGGAGTTTGTCGAGGCAGCTCGTTCTCTGTCTCCCAACTTTCCGGATGCCCGCTTCGTCTTATTGGGTCCGTCAGGCTCCGGAAAGGCCGGTGCATTAAGTGAAGACGATATGAAAAGACTGACAGCCGATGGGGTCGTTGAATACCTGGGCTCAGTAAAAGATGTTCGTCCGGTTGTCGCTGACGCGGATTGTGTTGTGCTTCCTTCCTACTACCGGGAAGGCACACCAAGATCGCTGCTTGAAGCCGCTGCTATGGGCCGTCCCATCATCACAACGACCATTCCCGGATGCAAGGACGTGGTTGACGAAGGCCAGAATGGCTTCCTCTGTGAGCCAAGAAGCACGCAATCAATTGAAACTGCAATGCGGCAGTTTCTTATGATGAGTGAGACCGAAATAAATGAGATGGGTCAAGCCTCACGCAAAAAGGCTGAACAGACCTTTGATGAGAGAATAGTAGTTGACCACTACACCTCTATTTTGCAGGCAACGGCCTAGGTCAAAACCTCAGTACTGTAAGCGTTTCAGAAGGCCTTTAAAGTCCATACCAGATCAACTTTGGTACGTAAAATCATCGGTTTACTCTTTCTTATCCGGCATTGGTTCGCAACCACGCCAGCCGCAGGATGAAAGAGAGTTGAGACAGAAGAAAAGGGAATTGGTGTGAAGCAAAAACTGCTCAATGGCTTAACAGGTCTCATTATCCTTGGCCTTCTGCAGGGCTGCGCTTCGGGCGAGTTCGCAGAACACAACACGCAAAGCCAGATGGCATCTGGCCGTGTCTTTTCACAGCCTGAGGTGTATCGGCTTGGTCCAAGTGACAAACTGCGTGTCATGGTGTTTGGAGAGCCTGATCTTTCAGGTGAGTTTGTTGTCGATGATCAGGGGAAACTCGATCTACCTCTCATCGGTGATATTCCAGCTGGCAACAGCAGCGTAAAAGAGCTGGAATCCCGCATCATCACTGCACTCAAAGACGGCTATTTGAAAGAACCGCGCGTGAGCCTGGAAGTTATAAGCTCACGCCCGTTCTTCATTCAGGGAGAAGTCGCACGGCCAGGAGAGTACTCCTATAAGAACGGACTGACCCTTCAGGACGCCATTGCTGTTGCTGGTGGATATTCTTATCGCGCGAATACATCAAACATCTTCATTCGGCCTGTTGGCAGCAATTATGAAGTGCCGGTGAACCTGACAGGTGCACGTCTATATCTGCGCCCTGGTGATAGCATCCGTATTCCAGAGAGATATTTCTAAGCCCGTGCAAACCAAAATGAAAACCATGCGACTGGCTCCTAAGCCAAGACGGTTCAGGTGTTCTGAAAAGGAACCACTGCTATGATCGCTCGCCTGCTCAGACATCAGGCTGGCATCAAGGTGCTGGCCCTCAAAGGCACTGAGGCCTTGGCAGGTGCTGCCATGACAATTTATCTGGCACGAATACTTGGACCTTCAGCTTTTGGTGTCTTTGCGTTCGGGCTCGCAACAATAATGTTGCTGGCAATCCCGATTAAAAACGGTGCATCCACGTTGATCACCAAGCACGTGGCCATTGCCCGAGAACGCAGCGGAGCAGAGCAGGCAGGACCTCTCCTGGCAACAGGACTGCGCTTGTCGCTTCTTTATGCAGGCGTGCCAATGGTGTGCCTTTGGACAGCTGTTGCACTAAGTGAAAACATCAATGCCTTTGTTGTAAGTGTAGCACTCTTCTCTCTAGCTCTGCCGTTCCTGTGCCTCACAGGCTTGATGGAGGGGGTTCTGCGCGGCTGCTTCCGGCCTAATGCAGCAATCCTTGTCGGAACCGTACTTGTGCCACTGCTCGTCCTGGCAACTGCATTTTTATTGACAGAGCAAATGCAGGCACAAGGCTGGAGGTTTGCTGTTGCAGTCTACATCGCAGCCGCAATCGCGATCACAGTAGTGAGCCTGGTACTTTCCCGCCCATATCTTGGCAACCTGCTACCGGTCCCAAAAGAAGACCGTATGGGTGGCCGTGAATGGCTACACCTCGTCGCTCCCTTTGCAATTGTGACTGGACTTCTGATCTTCAATCGGCAGATCGACACGATACTTCTGGGTGTGCTTGCCGGAGAAAAAGAAGCTGGAATCTACCGCATCGCCGCTCAGGCATCAGTGCTTGTCACATTCGGCGTGCAAGCCATTGGTCATCTTTACGCGCCCTATCTTGCGACAGCAGACAGATCGGCAGCTCCCTCGAAAATCTCAGGATACCTTCGCAAAAGTGTTCTCTTCTCAATCGCCTTTGGCCTGTTTGCTCTCGTGGCACTCGCAGTCTGGGGAGACGAAATTATCACCTTGTTAGCAGGGCCAGAATATCTGGCAGCCTATCCGGTGATGCTCATCCTTTGCGCTGCTAATCTGGCTGTGGCCGCAAACGGAGCAACTATGCAAGCGCTTTATATGCAAGGACACCAGAAGCGCACAGCATGGATCTTCTTTGCATCGGGTGTTTTCTCCGTTGCTGCAAACGTGACGTTGATCCCGTACCTGGGCATCAACGGTGCAGCGATTGCATCCTCTGCAGCCATTCTTTCATGGTCACTGGGCCTTCGCTGGTTAGCTTGCGGAGTGTGGCGACTTTCTTATCTAACACTCTCACCTCGTGACCAGGAGTGACAGCTCATGAAGCTACAAAACTTCCTTCCAACCGGACATTTCTGGGATAACGCACTTTCTGTCTTAAACGCACGGAAACGCTTGGGATATTTCCCGAACCCGCGGAAACCACGCAGTTTTAACGAGCATATCCTTGCACAAAAATGGGATTTTCGGGGGGATCTTGCACTCGCAAGTCGGGTGACCGACAAGGCCGAAGTCAAAAAATGGCTCGCTGAGATTGGTATGGAGCATTTGATTGTACCAACGCTCGGCGTATTTAAAAATACTTGGGATATTGAAGCGTTTCATTTCGAAGGTGAGCTTATTGCCAAGTCCACCCATGGCAGTGGTGAAGCTTTAATCAGGACTGCCCAGAACGGTCGAGCCTTCTCTATGGAAGACTTGGAGATTTTCCGTAGTTGGTTCTCAGAGGATTATTACAAGCGCAGCCGTGAACCTAACTACAAAGGACTTAGCAAACGGATTATCGTAGAGCCTTTACTACGTGATGAAACAGGCAACCCACCTAAGGACTTCAAGTTCTTTTGTGCAGATGGGGAGCCTTTTGCTGTTCAGGTCGATCATGGCCGGTACACCCATCACACGCGCCAACTGTATGATACGAGTTGGCAGCTTCTCCCTTACTCAATGTGCTATGAGCGCAATCCGATCCCAATGCGCAAGCCAGCCTTACTTGATCATGCCCTTGAGGCAGCACGTCAGCTGTCAAAAGGCTTCGGATTTGTCCGCGTCGATTTCTATTTCATGCCAGCAGGTCTCAAACTCGGTGAGATGACGTTCTTCCCTGGAAATGGCGCTGAGCGTTTTTCTCCAGCAGAAGGAGATGCTCAGTTGGGAAGGCAAATCAGGAAAGTCAGCTTTACTGCTGACCAGACAGCCGGAATGCAAAAGCGAAAGGCATAAGACCTATGTGGCCATACGTCATCATAAGTGGGGTTGTGTATTCAGGTAGTATGTTGTCCGTTTTTGACAGACGCACATCTGTCGTAAGCTGGGCTTTGCTGGCGTCCTTTGCGATTGCCTTGAGCGTTTTTATAGGTTTTCGTTTTGAGGTTGGAAAAGACTGGATACAGTACAACTACATCTTCAAATTGATAACTGAACTACCTTTTATGCAAGCAATGGCCTTTACAGATGCCGGTTACGGTTTTTTGAATTGGCTCTCCCATCAGATGGGGTTGGGCATCACTGGTGTCTTTTTCTTTTGCGCAGTAGTTCTGGTTGTTGGACTAGTAATGTTCGCTGCTCTAACGCCTTATCCTTGGGTAGCAGTTGCAGTTGCGATGCCGCACATCGTGACGATCATGGCAATGGATCACGTGCGTCAAACCACTGCGCTCGGATTCATATTGATTGGACTTGCATTTCTGGCGCGAGATCGTGTGTGGACATTCGTAGTCTGCATTTTGATGGGAGCATTATTTCATCGAACCGCGATTATGTGCCTGATATTTTGGCTCGTACTCGCGCAAAAAAATCGAATCTTGCTATATCCAGCGATATTGGCCATCTGTGCGCTCCTAGTGGAGTTCTTGTTGGCAGATCGTATCGGTGTCTACGTTTTGCGTTATGTTGAAACGTCTGCCGGATCTCGAGGCGCGCTGATAAGGTTACTATTTAACGCTTTGCCTGCGGCTGGTTTCCTACTTATCAGAAAAAACGTGAAACTTCCCCAAAAGTTCGACAAGGTTATGAACTTGATGGCATGGATTGCCGTATTTTCACTTCTACTATTGCCGATGCTTCCCTCAGCTGTAATCGTTGATAGGATCGGAAAATACTTCCTCCCAGTCCAAATTCTGTTCTACCCAATAATCATCTCTCAAATACGCGGATACGCTTTGCGTTTCACTGCAGCAGCTCTTATTTGCGCCTATCTGTTTCTGACGCAGTTCTATTGGCTCTACACAAGTGAACTGGCAGATTTTTGGGTGCCTTATAAAATGGCTCAATTCTGAGTGTGCCTAACTACATAAATACGGTTGGTACTTATCTTTTGTCGTCAAGCGACTGACAGATAAATGGAAACTGACCGTATCACAATGGCATCCCGAAGTTTAAAACAGCCTTGTGAAGAGCGACACAGATCTATCCGAGATGGTTGGTCTGACAAAAAATAGGCCTTCAATAAGCACGCCATAACAGCACCGAATACCGATATAATTCATTTGTATTTGCCATGAGCTTACGCGCTTGCGATTTTGGCGAGAGAAGAGGGCAAAGGGCCTGTAAGAACTTGGACCCGCGTTCGCGTTCACATCGCAAACTGTTACAGATGCCTTCCAACCTGGTTGGCTAATCCTTCAAGTTTTTGATTGCGTTGGAAAAAGCGGCCTGCCGATTGATCTGAGCGGGCCGGGATGCTTAGTCTGGTTTTGTGCGCGCATCTGACTACAAGTGTGGAGACTTATATTTTGGACACGATCCAGTTCAAATTGACTGCTGAACAAATTGGTCATCTGACAGATGTTCGGCAAACACTGCATAAAGCGCCGGAAGCTTCTGGTGAAGAAGAGCAAACTGGTCGCTTTATTGTCGGGCAACTCGAGCGGATTGGGGCTGATCATATTGTTTCCGGGCTTGGCGGTTTTGGGGTGATTGCTGAGTATCGTGGCGCTGCAGATGGGCCAACTGTGATGATCCGGTGTGAGCTGGATGGGTTGCCGATTGAGGAGATCTCTGAGGTTCCTTATCGCTCACAAATCCCGGACCGTGGCCACCTGTGTGGGCATGACGGGCACATGACGATGGTTCTTGGCGTAGCACATTTGCTGTCCGCACGACGCCCGAAGCAAGGGCGTGTCGTGTTGATGTTCCAGCCAGCTGAAGAGACTGGAGCAGGGGCGGCGGCTGTGATTGAAGATCCGAACTTCGCAGAGTTCCGACCCGATTTCGCCTTCTCACTGCATAACTTACCGGGACGCCCCATGGGAGAAGTCAGCATCTGCCGGGAGTATGCCAATTGCGCATCTCGCGGAATGCAGATCAACCTGCGCGGAAAGAGTTCTCATGCAGCTGCACCGGAAGATGGTTTCTCTCCGGCCTCGGCAATCTCTGTGTTGATGGAGCAGCTCGCGAAGCTGGGTGTCGGCGGGGAAATGAATGATCAATTCACACTCAGCACACTAACACATGCCCGTTTAGGGGAGCCAACGTTTGGGATTGCACCCGGGTTTGGAGAGCTGCGTGTCACATTGCGGTCCATCAGTGATGCATTGATGGAAGATATGATTGACCGGGCACAAGAAGCTGTAACGCAGGCAACTCCTGATCTGGATGTTGCCATCACATGGCATGATATTTTCCTTGCTTGTGTCAATCACCCAGAAAGCCGTGACCAGATTATTCAGGCAGCGAAGCGGATCGGCACCCCATTGAAGGAACTGGATTATCCGATGCGGTGGTCAGAAGATTTTGGCCGATTTGGATTGGATGGCGCAAAGTCTGCCATGTTCTTTTTGGGCTCTGGAGAAGCGCAGCCTCAGCTCCACAATCCTGACTATGACTTCCCGGATGAGCTGATCCCGATCGGAGCAGACCTGTTCGTTACGATCATTGATCAGCTTTTGGGTCTTGCTGATTAAAGCTCACCGACGAGCTTGTAGTCCCATCTCTGCCAGAGATGGGACATTCGTTTGCCCCCTCAGTGGTCAGGCCTAGTTCAGGTAACTTCTGTCTTCCAGAGGCACTTTTTTGATTTCATCCCGCAAGATTTCAATAAACGCTGCCTCCGCTGCATTGTGTCGGGTCTTCGAGTTCGTAATGAGTGCAATGTCGTAGACCGGCAGGTCTGCAAAGTCGGTAATGCGCCATAAGCGCTTCGCTTCGACGTAAGGCCGGGCCACATGGACCGGAAATGGCCCGACACCGACGCCAATCTCGATCAATCGGCGCAACTCTTCCAAATGATAGGACCGGCCAACAGGGGAATGCTCAATGCCCAGCTTGTTGCGCGCCATGGCAAACTCACTCATTTCTCCGCCGGGTTCATCAGTGGGAAAAGTCACATAGGGCTCGTGGGCGAGCTCTTCCTTGCGAATATCATCACGCCCAAACAGCGGGCTGAGGCGACCACAATAAAGCGCAAATCTCTCACGGTAGATAACCTCATAGGTCAGGCCAGGTTGACGAGCCGTGGTTAGGCCTATTCCGCAAGACGCCGTTTTACGCTTCACCTGTGTCACCACATCACCACTTGTTGCAACCTTGATTGAGAGCGTCGCCTTTGGGTGCGTCCTGTGAAAACGGACAAAAGCTGCATCAATCACAGGCGACTCCGCATGGGTTGCAGTTGCGATGGAAACGTGTCCGGTCACGTCCTCGCGCACGTCCTTCAGGACTGCTGCAATGCGCGACACACCGCTGTAAATCTCAAGACATTCCTCATAGAGAAGCTGCCCGGCTTTGGTCAGTGAGAACTCACCTGCATTACGGTCTATCAGCATGCAATCAAACTGATTTTCCAACCGTTTCAAGGCATTGGTAATGGCTGGTTGTGTCAGCAAAAGTCGCTTTGCTGCTTTGGTAACCCCTTTCTCTTCAACAATGATGAGAAAGGTATAAAGCAAGTTCCAATCGAGGTTTCGACAGAAGCGTTCAAGAGAGGTTCGATTCATATGACATTACTCAAATTTATATCTACATTAAATATATGAACTTGCCTAATGCGTCTACTCTTGGTCCTATGAATTTATGCGTAGGTTGTTAGTTGCAGCAAAAAGGGGTAGCGCACACAACCAGCACTCGGCATACGCAAAAAACGATTTTCCGGAGGAGAGACACTTGACCAATTTCACAAAATTAGCAGTTGCAACTGCGCTGACAATCGGCCTGACAAGCGGCGTTTCTGCTGCAACCACCTTGAAGCTTGCCGGTGTTGTGCCAGTTGAGCACTACGGCAACACACTGCTGGAGCAAATCAAGACTGATATTGAAGCTGCCAATGTTGATTTGAAAGTAACCGTGTTCCCGGCAGGCCAGCTCGGTGCGGGCGAAGAACTGTTTGAAGCTGCTGCACGTGGAAACGTAGATCTGGTGCATTCTGTGGTGTATGCGCACAGTGATCCGGTTCTGGAAATCAACTCTCTGCCATACCTTGTGAGCAGCTGGGATGAAGCCGAAAAAGTCTATCTGAACAAGGGCTCTGCCTTCAATAAAATCTTTGCTGAGCGTCTTGACGGCTTGGGTCTTAAGCTTCTGGCCAACGCACCAGAAGGGTTTATCGGTGTTGTAGCAAATGATGTGCCTGATAATGCAGGCAACACAGGCGACAAAGGCATGAACATTCGTGTCTGGAGCTCTCAGGTCATCAAAGCGACAGTTGAATCAATTGGGTTTAAAGCCACCACAATGAACTGGGGCGAAGTCTTTCCTGCCATTCAGGCGGGTACGGTTGATGGAGCGATCTGCTGTACAGCGCAGCTGGCTTACAGCGCATTTGCAACCTCTGATGTTGGCAAGGCTTTCATCCCCTACAACGCTGTAGTCGAAAACACCACCTACTACGCCTCCAGCCGCACGTGGGACAAACTCTCCCAAGAGCAGCAGTCAGCTGTTCAGTCAGCTTTTGACAAAGCCGCACGTGATTATGCCGCCTGGGGCCGAAACAACGAGGCACAATACGTCACAAAGCTTCAGGAAAGCGGTTATCAGGTTGTGACAATATCTGATGAGGACCGTGCTGCTATCGCTGAGAAAGTGCGTGCGGACGTATGGCCACAAATATCTGAAATCGTTGGCAAAGACACCATCGATGCTCTGATGGCAGATAAATAAGCACAAAGATACCTATGCGAACGGGTGGTCTTATGCTGCCCGTTCCTTTTCCTGAAGTTAAGCCAGAACTATGAGCATTCATGTCTGAACTCTCACAACACCTCTCACCAGGCTGGTCTCGATTTGTCGACCGTCTGGTAACGATCAAATCCTGGTTGCTTGCCATCGGCTGCATCATCATGGCTGGCACGTTCTTCCTCGTGGTGATCTTTCGCTATGGATTTGGCTCAGACCTGTTTGCCTATGAAGAATGGCTGCTGATTATCTGTTTCTGGATGTATTTCGCAGGCGCTGCAATGGGAACCTACGATGGCTCTCATGTGAATGCAGACTTGCTGACCTATGTGATCAAGGATCCACGCAAAGCACATGTACGGGCCGTCGTTATCGGCTCGATTGAGTTCATCATAGCGATGGCACTGGTTTACTGGTCCGCACTCATGATCATTGATGAGATCGACAGCTATCCCCGGTGGCGGGCAACAATTGCCCTTCGAATTCCGTTCTTTGTCCCACGCCTTGCCATGCTGGTCGGCTTCGCAACCATGGCCTTCTACAGCCTGCTGCATCTGATCGTGCTCGTCAAAACCGGCCCAGCCAAATCTGCGGCACAACCAAATGTGCAACAGCAAGATGATGTGTCGCTTCCACCGGTCATGCCAGAGACAACAAAAACAAAAGAGCCAGCACTATGATTATTCTGGGAAGCCTTATTCTTATCTGTCTCATGCTGGTGATTGGCGTCAGCGTCCCGATGTCCTTTGGCGCTGTTCTGCTATTCATCGCGCTCTTTGGCGGGCACGACGTCAGCGGCTTTATGCCAACAGGGCACTGGAAGGTGAGCTCACTGGTCCTGCTTGCAATCCCATTGTTCATCCTGGCAGGGGCAATCATGGAGCGAGGCCGCATCGCGGCGCCCTTGGTGTCTCTTGCCGAATTAATGGTGGGCAACGTCCGTGGTGGGCTGAGTGCCGCTGCGGTTGTTGCAAGTGGTATCTTTGGAGCCATCTCTGGTTCTGCTGCAGCAACACTGACCTGCATCGGCTCCATTATGATGCCGCATCTGCGCAAAGCCAACTATCCAGAAGGCATGGCAGCGGCGCTAATCGTGAGCGCTAGTCCATTGGGCCTGCTTATTCCGCCAAGCTCCTCACAAATTCTCTATGCCTGGACCACACAGCAATCCGTACTCAAGTGCTTCCTGGCAACCGTTATTCCAGGGGTCATCCTCATCGGATTCCTCTGCATCGTGAACTTCGTGATGCTACGGAATGTAAAGGACCTGAAGACCGAACGTGTGGGCGGCAAGTTCACGTTTGAGCTGCGCACCAGAAGCTTCAAAGCCATGCCTGCGCTCTTGATGCCTGTGATCATTCTTGGTGGCATCTATGGTGGTGTTATGACACCAACAGAAGCTGCTGGTGTCGCTGTAATCTACGCAATTCCGATCGGCTTCTTTATCTATCGCGGTCTTGATAGAGAGAACTTTTTCCCAACGCTGCGCTATGCCGGCACAACCATCGGTGTTGTCATGATGATGGTGCTTATGGTGCTCATTGTCAGCCAGTTTCTGGTGTTTGAGAACATTCCGGCAATGGCAAAGGATCTGATTTACTCAGTTTCTGATAACCCGATCATCATCTTGCTGATGGTCAATCTGGTTATGATCCTCATTGGCATGCTGATGGATGATATCTCCGGCTTGCTGTTGTCTGCTCCGCTCTTGCTGCCAATCGTGCAAAGTGTTGGCATGGAACCGGTTCACTTTGCAGCGGTGCTTGGTGTCAATCTGGGCATGGCAAACATCACGCCTCCAACAGCACCATTGCTTTATCTTGGGGCTCGTGTGACGGACGCTCCGGTCAACAAGATGATGAAGCCGACGCTGATAATGATTGCATTCGCATGGTTGCCAACGCTGGTAATCACGACCTTTATTCCGCAGGTTGCGCTTTGGTTGCCAGAACTGGTGTTCGGCTGATCAGAGTTTAGCCTCAGCTCACTCTAATGAGCTGAGGCAGCTCTCTACTGTTACTTTCACATCGGCATATATGAAGATGGCAACACCAATGTATTCATCTTGGTGCGAGATTTCGTGCACCCAAATTGAAGCGAATTTAAAGATTGCGCTCGGGCTTTTGCCCGACAAAACCAAGTTCTGTGCAGTTGTCAAAGCAGACGCCTATGGACACGGTATCGCGAACGTCATGCCAATCATTCAGCGCAACAACGTACGTTACGTCGGCATCACGTCAAACGCAGAGGCGCAGGCTGTTCGCGACACCGGTTACAAAGGAAATTTGCTCCGGTTGCGGGCAACAACGCGCGATGAGGCTGAAGCTGCTTTGCCTTTTCAGGTTCAGGAGCAAGTGGGCAGTCTTGAGGGCGCATTGGAACTTGCCAGTGTCCGCAGGAATGGCAGCACCCCTGCAAACTATCATCTCTCGTTAAATGCAGGGGGAATGTCGCGTGATGGCTTGGAGCTTTCCTCCCTAAAAGGCAAAGAGGTATGCCAACGTATCGTAGATTTGCTGGGACCGCACATCATAGGCGTGAGTACTCATTTTCCCTCTAATTTACCTGAGGAACTTGAGGCAAGCATCGCGCGCTATCATAAGGATGTGGATTGGGTTGTCACCAATACGTCTCTGCGGCGTGAGAACTTGCTGGTGCATGCCGGTAGCACGCTGACACTCGTCTCCTCATGCAACCCTTACACAGGCATGATGCGCTGTGGTGCGGTGATGTACGGCATTGTAAAGCCAGAGCTTGGCTTTAAGACCACCATGACATTAAAGGCGAGAATAATAAGCCTTGGAGAATTCCCCGCTGGCAGCACGATTGGTTATGACCGTGCGACGGTGCTGAATGAAGACAAGCGGCTTGCGACAGTATCATTGGGATACGCCAACGGATATCTGCGACGCTTTGCAGGACTAAGCAGTGTGCTTGTTCAGGGCAGAAAACAGCCAGTTCTGGGGAAAATTTCCATGAACACCATTGTCGTGGATGTGTCAGATCTCACGGGCGTTGCATTGGGAGAGGAAGTGGTTGTGTTTGGCAGCCAGCAATCTGCTGAAATCACAACTCAAATGGCAGAGGCATCCTCAGGCACCATCATGGCTGATCTTTATACAGATTGGGGTCAACGCAATCCGCGCGTCGTAAAACACACTCAGGATGTCTCGAAGAAAGAAACGTTGATCATCTGACTTCAGATAATCTCTACAACGGATATAAATACGCCCGCCGGAGGGTCTCTGGTGGGCGTATCTCGTTTTGCGAGAATTAGTTGCGTGGGGACAGATGAAGACCTGCAATTGTGCAGCGCACAGAACCGCCAGCCAGCTCAAGCGTTGGGATAGCAAGCGGCACCAATGTCGCGGTCGCTGAGATCCTGTCGCGTTGCTCTTCTGTCAGAATATCATAGGCAGTTTGCGAAAGTGCGAGCAGGGGGCCATCCTTGCCCATCAGCTCAATTGCATTTCCTGCAAAGCCTGAGATTTGAGCATTGCTCAGCTCAATCACATCCCGACCAGTAGCTTCAAGGCGTGCCACAACTTCTGAGCGCCGTGCCGTATCTGTGATCATGTCTGTACCGATCAGCGCAAAGTTGGTTCCAACACACATCAGCACGTTGGTATGATAGATCGACGTGCCCTTATCGTCTTCAGCTGCAAACACCATCGGTTCAAAGTTGAAGTGCGTGCAAAAGCGTTCCAGCGCGATTGGGTTGGTTCTGTCGCTCTCCACCGCATAGGCAACACGATCAATATGATCGAGCACCATTGCGCCAGTTCCCTCAAGATAAAGCCCATCCTGCTCAAGGCCGGAATAGTCGATGACATCCTGAACACGGTAATCGGACTTCAGCATTTCAAGGATGTCGTGACGACGCTCCAAACGGCGATTTTCTGCCTTCATCGGAAAAATCGCAACGTGTCCGCCAGCATGGGTGGAGAACCAGTTGTTCGGGAAAACACAATCTGGAAGTCCCGGGGTATCTCCCTCAAACACATGAACGCGCACACCGTGAGATTCAAGCTGCTCCACCATTGCAGTATGCTCATCATAAGCCTGCTTGGCGTGCTCTGAATCTGTTGTGATCTCAGCCTGAAAAGCGTTGTCAGCAGCAGTCTCCGCATTCACTGAAAAGTGGTGCGGGCGAACCATGACGACGGCGCCGGGCGCTTGAACGGATGTACGGTTCATGCAGCGTCTCCGCTTTCCGGTTCTGCTCGCATCACCATACCGAACAGGTCACGCGGATCATCAGGATCGGCCAGCATATCTAGGTCATGGTACAAGCCAGTGCCCTTAAGTTGGTCACGAACGTAGCGAAGGGCGGAGAAGTCTTCAGTTGCAAAGCCTACACCGTCAAACAGCGTGATCTGACGCTCGTCTTTGCGGCCCTCTGCCTGACCCGTGATCACTTTCCAGATCTCAGTAACAGGGAAATCTTCAGGCATCTGCTGAATTTCGCCTTCGATGCGCGTCTGAGGTGGATACTCCACGAAAACATCAGAGCGGGTCAGGATGCCACTGGCAAGCTCAGTTTTGCCTGGACAGTCGCCACCAATTGCGTTGATATGTACGCCAGTTCCAACCATATTGTCGGAAAGCACGGTGGCATTCTGCTTGTCGGCGGTGCAGGTGGTGATGATCTGTGCGCCAAGAGCCGCTTCTTCTGCGCTTTTGCAGGACTGCAAGGTCAAACCGCGACCTTCCAGATTGCGCATGAGTTTTTCGGTCGCTTTGGGATCAACATCGTAAAGCCGCAGGGTTTTGATCCCGCAGATTTCCTTCATCGCCAAAGCCTGAAACTCTGACTGTGCACCGTTGCCGATCATCGCCATGGTATGAGCATCTTTAGGAGCAAGGTATTTTGCCACCACTGCTGAGGTCGCTGCTGTGCGAAGCGCTGTCAGCACGGTCATTTCAGTCACAAGGACAGGGTAACCGGTATACACATCTGCCAGAAGACCAAACGCAGTAACAGTCTGCAGGCCTTCCTTAGTGTTCTTTGGATGCCCGTTGACGTATTTGAAGCCATATGTCTCGCCATCCGAGGTCGGCATCAGCTCGATAACACCTTCTTTGGAGTGGGAAGCCACCCGGGGTGTCTTGTCAAACAGCTCCCAACGACGAAAATCTTCTTCGACGTAGTCGGCGATGCCCGAGAGCATTTTTTCAATGCCAATGTGATGGACCAGCTTCATCATATTGTCGACACTGACAAATGGAACGAACGCGAGTTCTGACGGGGCAGGGGCTGACATGAGCTTTCCTCAAGTAATTACAGTTTCCCTAGTATCAACTGTGCAAATTGCAAAAAACATATCAATCTTGCTAAGTATGAGAGATAGTTTTTGACAGATTGCTAGGTTAATTTTATATTATTGCTAAACTTATGGGTTGAGAGCACTTATGAAGCAAAACCATACGGCGAAACATATTTATGATGAACTCGACCGGCAATTAATCAGCCTTCTGCGTTTGGATGGCCGTGCTCCAGTCTCCAAACTTTCACAGATTATGGGCGTTTCGCGCGCAACAGTACAAACACGCATGGACCGACTGCTGGAAACAGGGGCTCTGCTTGGTTTTACGGCACGAGTGCGTGAAGATTATGACAGCGGCGAGATCAGAGCTGTCATGATGATCGAAGTGATGGGACGCAACACCACCCAGGTCATCCGCAAACTGCGCGGTCTGCCTGAACTGCAAGTCCTTCACACCACCAGCGGTAAATGGGATCTGGTCACAGACATCCGCGTCGAAAACCTCTCAGAATTCGACCGCGTCCTGCGTGAAGTCCGCCTTATCGAAGGCGTCATGAACAGCGAAACAAGCATCCTGCTGTCCAGTGTTTGACTGCTAACGCCTACAATCCATGCAGCAAGGCCTTGATGAACCACTCGACCGCTTGTCTGTGCGCTTGGGATTTGCGTGAGGCGATGTAAAACTCTGATGTCCAGGTCAGATCTGGATGTTCCAGAAGGCGCATTTCGCCGGTGTTGACCCATTGGGTGGCGTAGTGATCGGGGAGGACACCGAGGAACTTCCCACTCAAAATGAGAGCCGCGGCTGCTTCCATATTCGTGACAATCGCTTTGGGCTCTGGGGCCTTGGCATCCCGTGCAACGATCATGTCGTAGGAACGCTGACAAACGGCATGATTGTTCAGGATGTCCGGCGAGATTTCATCGGTTTCACATGCAAACAAGTCATGCGCCTGACCGCAGTACATATAGTGATTTTCGCTGCAGACTTTGATGTATTCAAGCTCATCGCGCTTTCGTTTAAACGGTGCGATCGCGATATGCAGACTTCCCGTAATCAGCCCTTCTTTCAAGTCATTCGGAGAGGCAACAACCAGCTCCAGATTGACGTCGTTCTCCTTTGAGAAAAACCGCTGCAACGCAGGGACTAGCGGAAACCCCGGAAGGCTGATCACCGTGTCGACAATGCCAATGCGCAGCTGTCCGGTAATCGTCCCACGCAACTCAAGCAGTTCAGCGTCGAAATCCTCAACAAGGCGGATAATTTCGCACGCTTTCTCATAGGCGATCTTACCGCGTTCAGTGAGTTGGAAACCACTGCGACCGCGCTCACAGACGCGATATCCAAGCGCAAGTTCCAGATCCCGGATGCGGCAGCTGATCGCCGATTGAGATATACCCAGCCTGAACTGCGCCTCAGAAAAACCGCCACATTCCACGACAGCACAAAATGCTTCGAGCAGATTGTTTCGGAGAAGTTTCATCTAATGATCTTCCTGTTCTCAGATAATTTAATTACATTGATATATTTCATGTAAACATAACTTATTTGATATTTTTTCTAGGTTCAACATCTAGTGTGCTAGCGGCGAGGAAGATTGGGAACTAGTTCTGTGGGAGGATGAAATGAACTCAATTCTTAAATCGCTAAAGACACTAACAGCTGCAATGGTTCTGGGCACAGTCCCGCTAAGCGCTTATGCAGAAGACTGGAAATTCGCCATCGAGGAAATTCCAGGCTCCATCATGGATGCCTATGCACAGGAGTTTAAGAAGCGTATTGAAACCAAGACCGATGGGGACGTGACCATCACGATCTACCCGATGGGAACGCTTGGCACACCAACGGATACGGTAGAGCAGGCGACGGATGGCCTCATCCAGTTCACCAACGTATCCATCGGTAATCTGGGCACCATCGTCCCGGAAAGTCAGATTTTTCTGCTGCCATATCTCTTTCCATCTGATGCCAAAGCAGTCTCAAACATTCTGAACAACTCTGAGACCATTTACGGTGATCTGAATGAGGATTTCCGCAGGCGTGGCCTGGAAGTCCTGACCATGTATTCAGAAGGACCTCAGGTCTGGACCACCAACAAAGAAATCCGCAATCCGGATGACTTCTCCAACTTCAAAATGCGCGTTATGGTCTCTCCGATTTTATTGGAGACCTACAAGAACATGGGTGCGAGCCCAACACCGCTGCCATTTGGTGAGGTTTTTGGCGCTCTGCAGCTTGGTGCGGTAGACGGTCAGGTAAACCCTGTTCCAACCATCGAAGAGATGAAGTTCTATGAGGTTACGGATTACCTGATCTGGGCTGGCGAGCAGGAACTCGTCACCACCGTTGTTGCCGGAACTGACTGGTTCGACACACTCTCTCCAGACCGTCAAAAGCTTGTTAAAGAAACAATGGCTGGAATGTCAGGTTTCATTGATGGTGTGGTCTCTGACTTCAACCAGAAACGTCTCGACACCATTAAGACGAACAAGCCTGAAATCAATCTGGTGGTCCTCTCAGAAGAAGAACGCAACGTCTTCCGCGCTCGCAGTGAAGCAACGGCCAGTGCCTATGTAGACGCTGCCGGATCTCGCGGCGAAGAGCTGTTGAAGGCCCTGAAAACTGAGATTGCATCAACTCATCAATAATAGGAAGTCCCACATCTCATCTCTGAAGGTGGGGTGTGGGTACACTGGAGGAGGGTAAAGATGGAACCCCGTTCTGTCCCCTTTAAGCTCCTCGGGAAAGTTGACGGTGTGATTAGCAAGATTGAGGTCTTCATCCTCAGTTGGGGCGTTATCGCCATGGCCGTCAACACCATCGCAAATGTGTTCGGGCGCTATGTCTTTCACCAGTCGATCTATTTCTCCGAAGAGCTCAATGAGTTTCTGATCGTTATCATCACCTTCATGGGGCTGGGTTACGCCACACGAAAGGGCATCCATATCCGCATGTCGGCCATCTATGATGCTCTGCCTCAGAAGCTTCGCAAGATCCTGATGATTTTGATCACCATAACAACCGCAACCATGATGGCGACGCTGACCTGGTATGCCGTTGAATATGTGGCGAAAGTTGCCAGTCGGGGCCGGGTTACGCCTGCGCTGCAGGTGCCGCTTTATCTAACTTACATCTGGGTGGTTATCGGGTTGGGCTTAGCAACCCTCCAATATCTCTTAACAGCTTTGCGAAACCTCGATCTGTCGGAAGAGGAAATCTACGTCTCCTATCTGGAGGTCGACAGTTATGAGGATCCGGAAACGGCCGCCGCAGTTGCGCGCTTCGTTGAGAAGGAAGAGGAGACCGCAAAATGACAGAGCTCATGCTAACGGTCATGGTCGTTCTGCTGCTGTTCGGATTCCCAATGAAAATGCCGTTGATCTCGGCAGCCTTTATCGGGTTCCTGATCTACTTCCCAAACTTTAGTCCGCAGATACTGGTCCAGCAGATGATAGGTGGGGTCAAACCCTCTGCCTTGGTCGCAGTCCCAATGTTCATCCTTGCCGCTGATATCATCACACGCGGGCACTCTGCTGATCGTCTGATTGATGTGGTGATGCGCTTTATGGGGCACATCAAGGGCGGGCTGGCCATCTCGGTAACCAGTGCCTGCGCACTGTTCGGGGCGGTTTGTGGCTCTACGCAAGCAACCGTTGTTGCGGTTGGCGGTGCGATGCGGCCACGTATGTTGAAGTCAGGCTATTCAGATAGCTTCACCATTGGGTTGATCGTCAACGCGGCTGATCTGGCTTATCTCATTCCGCCATCTATCGGCATGATCATCTATGGTGTTGTGTCCGGCACATCGATCTCGCAGCTTTTCATCGCTGGCATCGTTCCGGGCCTCATCATCGTGGTGTTCTTTTCTGCCTATTGCATGTGGCATGCGTACAGACACGACATCCCCGTACTGGAAAGGTCTGACTGGGGAGAGCGGTTTGATGCGGTAAGGCGCGCACTCTGGCCCATGGGCTTCCCATTGATCATCGTCGGTGGAATTTATGGCGGTGTCTTTTCACCAACAGAAGCTGCGGCCATCTGTGTGCTGTACGCCGTTGTTCTGGAAGCCTTGATCTTCAGATCCATCCGTCTGCGTGATCTGCCAGATATTGCTCTGTCAACGGGGGCCATCACCTCGGTGGTGTTCATCCTGATCGCAGCGGGCGCGGCCTTCTCCTGGACCCTATCCTTCGCACAGGTGCCTCAGACAATCATCAGTTCGCTCGGGCTGAATGAAGCTGGACCGATAATGACGCTGACGGCGATCATTTTGGCGTTCTTCATCGGCTGCATGTTTGTCGACTCCATCGTGGTAATTTTGATTTTGGTGCCAATCTTTGCCCCACTGATCAAATCGACGGGTCTTGATCCGGTGCTGGTTGGAGTACTCATCACCCTGCAGGTTGCCATTGGAGCCGCCACGCCGCCATTCGGATGCAATCTGTTCACGGCAATTGCTGTTTTCCGCCGACCATTTGTGGATGTTGTCCGCGGAGTTCCCCCATTCTTGCTGATCTTGCTGCTGACAACAGGGCTTGTGATGGCATTCCCACAAATTGCGTTGTTCTTGCCAGAACTCGCCTACAGATAATGAACTAACGGAGAAGAAATATGTCTGATCACGGCTATAAATCCGGGCGCCTCAACCTACCATTCGTTGGAATCTCGACTTTTGGAAAAAAAGAGTATGTGTCGGATTGGGATCAAATTGATGCGGATGTAGCGGTTCTGGGTGCACCGTTTGACTTTGGCGCACAATGGCGCTCAGGCGCACGTTTTGGACCACGTTCCGTGCGCGAAGCGTCCACGCTGTTTTCATTCGGCCATGCCGGTGCGTACGATCATGAAGATGACGCCACCTATCTCAGCAGCGATGTCCGTATCGTTGATATTGGAGACGCGGACATCATCCACACCAAGACCATTGAAAGCCATGCGAACATCGAGTTTGGGGTCAAGAAAATCCTCGATGCAGGTGCTCTGCCTGTGGTGATTGGCGGTGACCATTCAATCAACATCCCATGCATCCGTGCTTTCGAAGAAGATTGTGCTGAAAAAGGCCCGATCCATGTAATCCAGATCGACGCACACCTTGATTTCGTTGATGAACGCCATGGCGTGACGGAAGGCCACGGCAATCCTATGCGCCGTGCGATTGAGAAAGAGTATGTCTCAGGAATGACCCAGCTGGGTATTCGCAATGTATCCTCCACCGCTAAGGAAGGGTATGACGATGCCCGCGCAAGAGGCTCTGACATCCTGTCGGTCCGTCAGGTGCGCGAGCTGGGAGCAGAAGCTGTACTGGAACGCATTCCGGCAGGCGCGCGTTACTATGTGACAGTCGATATCGACGCCTTCTGCCCGTCCATCGCATCCGGTACGGGTACCCCAAGTCACGGTGGCTTCCAGTATTACGACGTGCTTGAAATTCTGCAGGGCCTCAGCAAGCGCGGTGACGTGGTTGGCATGGACCTTGTGGAAGTAGCTCCTGCCTATGACCCATCTGAATCCACGCAAATTCTTGCAGCCCAGCTTCTTTTGAACTTCATCGGCTTCATCTTTCACAACAAGAAAGCCGCGGTAAGCACACCAGAAACTGAAACTGCTTAAAGCCGATAGAAACGACGCCCATCGCGGCGCGAGTTAACACTGTGCACGACAAGAAAATGGCCTCGGATCTTAATCAGATCCGGGGCCATTGCATTTCTTCAAATCTTTGCGTGCTCAACGCACAATTTAGCTTCGAGGCTTCAGGTTTTCCGGGTCGTAGAGCGGCGCATATCCCACTCCGGCGACTTCAACCGGATAGATTTCATCGAAGTAGGACACCTCCAGCTGTCGCCCTTCCTCGCAGTATTCCTGCGGCAGATAGGCGAGGGCGATGTTTTTGCCGATGCTCGGTCCATAAGCAATGGATGTTGTATAAGACCGCCGTCCCAGTTCATCCATGAGCGTCTCGCCTGTGTCCGGATGCATAATAGGCAGGTTGCCAACGGGGTACCGCGCAACGCCGTCTTTATCGGTATTGTCGGTCATCACCAGCGTACACAACATGGCAGGTTGAGCCTCACGGGCGCGGTACTCCACATGCTTGTCTTTGCCGCGAAAGTCTGCGGCTTTCACCTTTGGCCGGGAGAGATCGGCTTCAAAAAGATTGTACTGCGTGTGCAGGTCTGCATTTTGCAAGCGTAATGACTTCTCCAGTCGCCGCGAGTTTGCATAGGTCTCGACACCCACCGCAATCACGCCGATCTCGCGCAAAGCATCCCAGACAGCCAAACCGTCTTCATAGCGCATATGCAGCTCCCACCCTTGCTCACCCACATAAGAGATGCGGAAAGCAGAGACGGTTTTGCCAGCAATGGTGATCTCGCGAATAGCCGCAAACGGGAAGTTTTCAGATGTAAGTGCGTCAGGGTCCTCAACGACCTTCTGCAGGTTTTCACGAGCGTTTGGCCCCCAGATACCAATGGTCGTGTAATCCTCACTCACATCTGTGATGGAGACATTCCAGCCATTATCATCTGCAACACGCTGCATATAGACAAGATCACGCGGTCCAGCATCTGCTCCATTCACCAGTCGGCACAGGTCTTCCATACGAAACACCGTGAAATCGGCCCGCACATGGCCATCATCATCCAGCATATGCGTGTAAATGCCTTTGCCAATATTCTTGTCACCGCCAATTTTGGCTGCGCACAGCCATTCCATCAGGTTAACGTGATCTGGACCCGAAATGTCAGTCATGTGAAAATGGGAGAGATTGATGATGCCGCAATCCTCACTCATCTCCAGATGTTCAGCATTGGAAACACGCCAGAAATGGCGCTTGTCCCATTCGTTCTCACGCTCAGGCACACGGTTGCCATGCTTGTTTAGCAAGTGCTCATTGGCGGCATAGCCATGGGCACGTTCCCAGCCTCCAAGCTCCATGAAGTAGCCCCCAAGCTCAACTTCCCGCTCATAAAACGGTGAACGACGGATACCACGGGCATTGGCGAAAGGTTCGCGGGGATGAACAGGTGGATTGTAGATCTTCTTCGCAGTCTCCCAGCACCGGTCATGGATGTACTGCTCCTTGAGCTGGAACTCGTTGAAGCGGGAAAAGTCCACCGAGTTATGGTCCACATGGGTTTTGCCATAGGTCATCCAGTCAGCAATCAGCTTGCCCATGCCAGGACCGTCTTTAATCCAGATGCCGACAGCATACCAAAGCCCGCGCAACTTCCGGCTTTCTCCCATGGATGGACCACCGTCAACAGAGGCTTGTAAAAGCCCGTTGAAGGAATGGCTTTCATTGAATCCGAGCTCAGCCAGAACCGGCGTCAGCTCCATCGCCTTTTCCAGCGGCTCAATCACATCCTCAAGCACCAGATCTCGCTGGGAGGGAGACAGACGAGCCTGCTCTTTTTCCAAAATGTCACGCGGATGCACAAGGCGAGGATTTTCCTCGTAATAGTAGCCCCATTCAATCTGCCCGCCCTCGGTACTCTTCGGATCACCCGTATCACGCATATAGGCAGAGTTGCCCTGATCCCGCAGCAAAGGCATGCCGATCTCAGCGCCAGTGCCTTCAAACTCATTGTAAGGGCCGAAGAAAGTGAGGGGATGGTCCACTGGCATGACAGGCAAATCTTCGCCAGCCATCTCCGCAATAAGGCGCCCCCAAAGGCCAGCACACACCACAACATGGTCAGCATGGATGGTCCCGCGCTCTGTCTTCACCCCCGTGATACGGCCATTATCTGTGATGAGCTCCAGCGCCGATGTGTTGGCAAAGATCTTGAGCTTCCCGGTCGCTTCACCCAGATCAATAAGCTTGCCAGCAACAGTTTGAGAGCGCGGAACAACAAGACCGGCATCAGGATCCCACAAGGCTCCCTGGATCTGATCTTCTTCCAAAAGCGGGAATTTCTCTTTGGCTTCAGCAGCACTGATGATGCTCACATTGGTGCCAAAGGCTTTGCTTGAATCCACCCGGCGCTTGAGCTCGCCCATGCGCTCATCATCACCCACACGCGCAACTTCCAACCCACCGATACGGGCGTAATGACCCATCTTCTCGTAAAAATCCATGGAGTACATGGTGGTCCAGCAGGTCAAAAGATCGTGGCTGGTGGCATAACAGAAATCAGAAGCGTGAGCTGTCGATCCGATGTCTGTCGGAATGCCGGATTTGTCGATGCCGACAATATCGTCCCAGCCATTTTCAATGAGATGATGGATGACGGAAGCTCCAACAATGCCGCCAGCGCCAACAATCACAACTTTCGCTTTGTTAGGAAATGCGGACATGTTTTCGATCCTTTACTTCTATGAATTCTCGGTGCGTTGACAGAGCCGTGTTGGGTTTGGGGAAGTGGCCGCTAGGAGGTAAAGACCACTGTGCTGTTGTTGTTCAGCATGACGCGGCCCTCCAGATGAAATTTGACGGCTCGTGCAAGAACGCGGGATTCAATATCCCGGCCTGCAGCCACAAAGTCTTCCGCCGTCATGCCATGCGTCACCCGTTCAGTTTCCTGCTCGATGATCGGACCTTCATCCAGATCCGGTGTCACATAGTGAGCGGTCGCTCCAATCAGCTTCACTCCGCGATCATGAGCCTGATGATAAGGCTTTGCCCCTTTGAAGCTTGGCAGGAACGAATGGTGGATGTTGATGATCATGCCAAAGAACTTGCTGGACATCTCATCGCTCAGCACCTGCATGTAGCGCGCAAGGATAACCAGTTCCGCATTCGTTTTTTCAATAAGATCACTCAGCTTGGCTTCCTGCTCAAGCTTGTTCGCCTTGGTGATAGGCCAGTGATAAAACGGGATCCCCTCGTGGTCCGCAACGCCTTGGCTGTCCGCGTGGTTGGACACAATGGCGACAACATCAGCATCAAGCCAACCCACTTTGATCTGGTAAAGCAGATGCAGCAGCGCATGGTCAAATCTGGAGACCATGATGATGACCTTGGGACGACGTGAGAAATCTTCCACCTTCAGCCGCATTTTAAACCGGTCAACGGCGGGTGACAGGGCCAGCTCAAGCGCTGCTTTGTCGATGTGCTCAGGCACACGCACGGCAACCCGCAGGAAGAACTGGTTTGTCTTGCGATCACAAAACTGGTTCGCCTCAACAATATTTGCACCGCGAGCAGCCAGAGCTGACGTCACTGTCGAGACAATGCCCGGCTGATCCACACAGGTGAAGCGAAGGATGAAGGATGTATCACTCACTAAACAGGTCTCTCCCAATCAAAATCTCAAATGAAACAAAGCGTTTCGCTGAACTCTTCGCGTCTTCAAACTATCAATTTGGAGAGGTTTTACGCTCATAAATAGGAGATTTGCGTCAGATAGGGATTACCCCTACGACATTTGATTGAGCATCCATCAACACATCACGTCTGATCAATTTTTATGCGAGTGCAGATGGAATGCGTAGCCAAGCTGACTCAAATTAAGTATAAATACTGCATGGGCTTAAGCGTGGTCGCCAAAGCCCATAAATCCGGCCTCCTAACGCAGGTTAGGAGACTGGGCATGATGACGAAATTCGAGAAAGACGCAGGCCAGCATGGTCAGACCAACTGGAAAAATATGCCGCTGAAGACACGCTAAAACTGACCTGGATTGGATGGGCTCAGGCCCGCAGACAGGCAATGTAATCATTGCAGTTTGTCGGCCTGAATATAAAGAGAAGCATCTCGTATGACACAGGCACTATCGCATCCGACCAACGCTTTGCGTAAACCAGTTTCCAAGCAGGAAAAGACCCGTCTTTCTGTTGGGTTCATTCTCGCCAAACGCTTCACCCTTTGCGCATTTGCCAACTTCGTTGATGTCCTGCGCCTCGCGGCAGATGAGGGGGACCGAAGTCGCCCGATCCTGTGCAATTGGACCGTCCTGTCAGACACCATGGACCCAATCCCATCCAGCAGCGCCGTCTCAGTTCACCCCAAAGAGCGACTAGGAGATCCGCGACGTTTCAACTACATCGTTGTTGTGGGCGGTCTCATTGATGAGAGTACGGAGTTCAGCCCGGCCTATCAAAACTTCCTGAAAGAAGCTGCCGCCGCCGGAATTCCCCTTGTGGGCGTGTGTACCGGTGCGTTTTTGCTTCATCGGTCCGGACTGCTGGACGGCTACAAAAGCTGCGTCAGTTGGTTCAGCCACTCTGATTTTAAAGAGCAGTTTGATGGCCTTGATCCGGTCACCGACCAGATCTTCGTCGTTGATCGTGACCGTCTCACTTGCGCAGGTGGTGTAAGTTCCGCCCATCTTGCCGCCTATCTGGTGGACAAACATGTAGGCCGCGCACATGCCAATAAAAGCCTGCACATCATGATCATTGATGATGCCCATCAGGCCGAAAAGCCTCAACCCGGCATCCCGCTTGATCTGAAAACTCAAAACCCCATTGTACAGCGCGCTCTGCACATCATGCAGCAAAACATTGACACGCCGATCTCCATTCAGGAAATTGCGCAGCGCATGGGCAAGAGCAAGCGCCAGATAGAACGTTACTTCCGCCTGTCTTTGGAAACATCGCCACAGGTTGCTTTCCTCAATATTCGGTTGGATTTGGCGCGCCACTTGATCGAGAAAAGCCAAAAATCTGTTGCACAAATTGCGGTTGATTGTGGTTTTTGCGATTCATCCCACCTCAGCCGCATGTTCCGCCGCCGGTACAGTTGTACGCCGCAGGTCTTACGACGCGTCTCTGTGACAGAAGAGAAAGTCGCCTAAAAAAATGCCGCCGAACCTGAAAGGTTGCGGCGGCATTGAAAGTTAAGAGGCTAAGTTATCGCGATAACCTAGCGCGGCTCGCTTGCAAGTCCTCTCCAAATTGCAACACACATGATAAGCAAGACGATTGTGAAAGGCAGTCCGGTGGAGATCACCATGGACTGCAAAGACTTCAGTCCGCCTGCAGAAAGCAGCAGCACGATCGCAATCAAGCCTTCAAACAGACACCAGAACACACGCTGAGGAACCGGCGCATCCACTTTGCCGCCTGCAGCAATCGTATCAATCACCAAAGAACCGGAATCGGAAGAGGTGACAAAGAAGACGATCACAAGCACGATACCGACAAAGCTTGTGATTGTTGCCCATGGCATAGCTTCCAGCATTGTGAACAGCTGAACTGGCAGCGCAGCTTGCTGAACAGCAGTGTAGCCATCATTGACAATCTGGTTGATCGCAGCACCACCAAAGATGGACATCCAAAGCACGCATACCAATGATGGAATGAGCAGAACGCTAATCAGGAACTCACGAACAGTACGACCACGGCTGACACGGGCGATGAACATGCCCACGAAAGGTGACCAGGAAATCCACCAAGCCCAGTAGAAGGATGTCCAACCCTGCATGAAGTTGACATCTTCACGACCAACCGGGCTGGAAAGTGCAGGAAGATACTGCAAATAAGCGCCGAGGAAGTTCAGAGCATCTGGCAGCAAGATCAGGCCCGGACCCGCAATAACAACAAAGAGCACCAGCAGAGCAGCCAGTCCCATGTTGATTTCGGAAAGCAGCTTCACACCCGCTTCAAGACCGCGCACAACGGAGACAAGCGCAATCGCAGTGATTGCAGCAATCAGTATGACCTGCCATGTGCTGTCAATTGGCATGCCAAACAGCTTGTTGAGGCCGGAGTTCGCCTGAACAGCGCCCAGACCAAGAGAGGTTGCGAGACCAAACAGGGTTGCGAAAACGGCAAGAATATCGATGATATGTCCCGGCCAACCCCAAACACGTTCGCCGAAAATCGGATAAAAAGCAGAGCGGATTGTCAGCGGCAAGCCTCTGTTGTAGCTGAAGAACGCCAGGCTCAATCCAACAACAGCATAAATCGCCCATGGGTGTAGACCCCAGTGGAAGATAGAGGCAGCCATACCCAGACGGATCGCTTCTTCCTGTGTGGCAGCTGCACCAAGCGGCGCCCAATCGGTTCGCACGCCATCAGCACCAACAGTTGTGCCACCCAATGAGGAGGCAAAGTGGCTGATCGGTTCAGAAACACCGTAGAACATCAATCCGATGCCCATACCAGCTGCAAACAGCATGGAGAACCAGCTCAGATAGCTGAAGTCCGGCGTAGCTTCCTTGCCACCAAGGCGCACTTTGCCGTAAGGGCTCACCACGATTACAAGGCAGAGGATAACAAAAATGTCGGCAGCGCCAATAAAGAACCAGTCAAAGCTCTTCGTGACAGTAGAAAAGAGCGTGCTGAAAACGGAGTTTGCTTGCTCTGGCAAAAGTAAGGTGTAGGCAACAAATGCAACGACAGCTAAAGCTGAAATAGCGAATACTGGATTGTGAATGTCAAACCCAATGGGTCCAAATTTTCCTTCAATGTTATCTTGGCCAAGACTGTAATCCGAGTCTGCCATGTCGTCCGATGGACTATTCATAATATCCGCCGGAGGCCGGTCGGAATTGCGTAAATCAGTCATGAAGCTTCTCCTGTGTTGGACCGTCTATCTTGTGGTCAGGAGAGATCCTTGGGCTGGACCCTTCTTATCGTTCTTATTGATTTAGATACACTTTTTTATTGTCACTTATCAATGGATGGGGGAGTGCCAAACACTAAAGGTCCACTTCAATGTCTGACAAAGGTGTTGTGCAGCAAATCAGGATTTTACCCTGATCAATTTCTCGTTTTCGAATGCCTCCGCCATGTTGCATGTCGGTTTCACCCGAAACCAGTTGAGATTTGCATGTACCACAAATACCGCGTTGGCAGGATGCCATCGGTAAAATGCCAGCTTCACGCGCAGCAGAAAGGATTGTCATGCCCGGCCCACACTCAACCACGTGTCCGGTCTTGGTGAAGGTGACCCGATAGGTTTGGTCGCTGATTTCCGGCGCAGAAATCTGATCCTCAAAGGTACCAGCTGTCTCAGCCCCAAAGTCAAAGCTTTCTTCATGGTAATTAGCCATGTCGAAGCCTGCTTCCTGCAGCATGTTTTGCACGCCTTCCATGAAACGGGCAGGGCCGCAACATAGGATCTTCCTGTCTTTAAAGTCTGGCGACATAAGTGATAGCATCTGAAGGCTCAAACGACCCTCAAACCCGCTCCAGCTGTTGTATCCAGATGTCGTGCTGCAAGTAAATGAGAGCTTGAAGGCAGGGTTTTGTGCAGCCAGCAACTCCAGTTCATGTCTAAAGATGATATCCGCAGGTGTGCGTGCAGCATGAATAAAATGCAGATCTGTCGGCTCGGCAAGATCACAGGCCGTACGGGTCATTGACATCATGGGGGTGATGCCACTGCCTGCTGAAATGAATAACAGCTTCTCTTCCTGCGTGGCATCCGTGGTGAACTCACCAGCAGGGCCAGAGACATTCACTTCCTTGCCCGGCAGCATGTTGTCCAAAAGCCAGTTGGAGCCCGGACCACCCGGCACCCGTTTGACCGTGATCTCAACACGATAGGGCCGCGCAGCAGAAGCGGAAATTGTGTAACTGCGCATGATCATGCCTTCGACCGGAAGCTCGAAGGTCATGTGCTGGCCGGGATAGAACCTGAAAACTCGAGGTTCACGCGCAGAAAACAGGAACGTCTTCACATCATGCGTTTCCTGCCGCACTTGTCGGCAGACCAGAACATCATCCACCTCCGGATCCCACATGGGGATCCGGGTCGCTTCGGTGAAGTGTTCTTCATCGTAGTCCGTGACGGTCTTCAGATCATCAAAAGTTACGTTCTGAGTCATGCGTCCGCCATTTCAACATCACCGGCAGGTATGTGCGCTTTGTGGCGTTCAATATACCAGTCACAAAGTGCTTCCACATGAGGCTCTGTGTATTCCGAGTATGGGCCTTGCTCATAAGCAGGGTCTTCACTGCCAAGCTGTGCCAACCGCACCAGATCCGCATCCTGCTGGTTGGTCATCATCCAGACCTGCTTCAGATTGTCGAGGTTGTAATCTTCTCCCTCAATCGCATCCTTGTGCACCAGCCACGTGGTCCGCACCAGCGTACGGTCCGGCGACAACGGGAAAGCAGCAAAGGTCACGATGTGATCACTCATGAAATGGTGCCAGGAGTTGGGATTATGCCAGAAGCTCAAGCCACCAAGCTTGGCGTCCTTGAAGTTTCCAAGCAGCTTCTTGCTGGCGATCTTGGTGTCCAGAGTATGGGACTCGCCTTCGCCCATCAAAGGCAGGCGAATGCAACGGAAGCTGGTGGCGTTGGCCAACTTGTCCACCTCGGCAGAAGGTAGGCCGGCGGCCTCCCAGCGCTTATGCTCGCTCTCAAGCAAAGAAAGATACTTGTTGACGTCAGCCGTGCGCCGCTCATCCATTTCATCAGGCGAAAAGCCAAAACCAAACTCGGAGAGTGGAACGGTGAGCTGCGGATGAGTGCCTTCGCAGTGATAACACTCACGGTTGTTCTCAAGCGTCAGCTTCCAATTGCCTTCTTCAATCAGATCAGCCGTGTAGGCCACCTTACAGTTGGCAATATCATGAGGCGCAATATAGGTCTCCATGATCTGCGCCATCTCTTCAATGTCTTCCGGAGGGTTCTCCGCAAGGCAAATGAAGATGAGACCTGCAATTGAGCGCACATGAACGGTCTTCAGACCATGACAGGTCTTGTCAAAGTCCTTGCCCATATGCTCGGCCAGAATGAGTTCGCCATCCTCGTTATATGTCCACCCATGATAGCGGCAAACAATGTTGCCGATTGTGGCCTCAGGCTCATCAATGAGCTTCGCACCACGATGCCGGCAGATGTTATGAAAGCCGCGGATGTACATGTCATCGCCGCGCAAAAGCAGGACGGATGTCTTGCCGATTTCAACGGTAATGCAATCGCCCGGTTCCGGAAGCTGAGGTTCGACAGCTACGAAAATCCAGTGTTTGCGAAAGAAGACCTCCATGTCCAGATCAAGAATGTCGGGAGCACTATAGAAGGGGGCGTTGAGGCTTTTGCCCTTTTCGCGGTGAGCTATAAGATCTTGAATGTAAGACGGAACGCTCATGTTCAGATACCTCGGCTTAAAATGATGCCTGGGAAGTTGACCGGTGCAGGTTGCTGAGATGATCAGGTGTCTGGCCTGATCGTGAAGAACAAGTCGATAGAACGTCAATCACTTCAGTATGAAGTGATTTGGAATTAGCGCGCTTGTAAAGAGGCTTAGCGTAGTTTGTTAAAGAGAATTCAGAGAACACCAAAGAGGCATGACTTGAATTCAGCCACACATGATCAAAACCGGTAGAATGAACTGAAGCTGGCTCAGCACAGACGAGCCAGGAGTTCGTCGATTGTCGGCAAGGCCTGTGTTTCGCACAAGCATTGGAAAATGCTGACTGATACACTTTAAGCCTCCCTCTTACAGTGTGACAGTTCTCTAAAATTTCATGGGCAGTTTCTTTGCGTCAGGTCCGTGAAACTCGAGAGTAATCAGGAAATCTAGTTCGAATTAATCTCATGGAGGCAGGAAGTTTGAGGCACATTGACAGTAAAAATGCGACGCCTCTACGTTGCTCCCGCTGCAAATTCAAGACAGCCTCAACCACACGGTGAATTGATAGGTTGAATGACAGAGATTCTGGGCAGAAATGCTGCAGAAAATGCTTAGGCATCTGACGAAAACGTCGGGCTGATCCGCAGGAGGCGTGAGCAAAAGCTCAAATAAATTTGAAGAGAAGCAGGATAAATGCGCTCAAGAAAAATGCGGCCCTAAAGGCCGCATTCAAACTCCGCAACAGCTACCGTCAGCAGCCCCATCACATGGGGCACAAACGATCGCCAAACATCCAGCCGAAACTGGTTTTGCTCTTCTCGTGTCAGGATCACCTGCACACTATCAAAAATAGTCCGCACCCCACGACCATTCTTCAGCTCCGCAAGGTTTCGTGGACAGGACGTAGAGAGCAGCTCCTCAGCTTCAGGACCTGAAATTCGGATACTAACTTCCCGACTGGAAATGTCTGTCAGACTATGAACAGCGTCCGGATAGATCGCAGCCAATGATTGCTCGATTTCTGAACGCGCCTCCATTGGACAGGTCAGCATCCACTCATCCGGCCCCAATTTTAGGGCGAACAAGTCGCCTGACTGACCAGTCTCGCTGATGGATGAGGGCAGCTCAAAACCGAGTGCTTTTGACATAGCAACGGTGTTTTCGCGCTTACAACGCAAACTAAAACGGCCCATTGCTGGCAGTGTTTCGACTGTACTATTGAAAGCCATGTGTGCCACTCCCTTACATCTTAATCCGGTCGCCATCAGGATCGTAAAACACGGTCCCGCTGACAGTTGCACGATGGGTTTGACCTGGCATTGGAATATCTATTGAGGTGCCATTCCGCTCAAAACCACCTTCAATCAAAGCCATAGCAATGGAACGCCCCAGTGCTTCACTCCAGTACGAAGACGTCACATGCCCCAACATCTTAGCAGGGATAGCAGTGTCACCGCTCTCAACAATCTGCGCGCCTTCCTCCAGCACAACATTTGGATCTTCCGTCAAAAGACCAACCAGTTGCTTTCGGTTTGGCAACAACATATCAGGCCGCGTCAAGGAACGCTTGCCGACAAAGTCTGGCTTCTTCTTGCCAATGGCCCAGGTCAGACCTGCATCCGCTGGCGTAACAGTGCCATCGGTGTCCTGCCCAACAATGATAAAGCCTTTTTCTGCCCGCAAAACATGCATAGTTTCAGTGCCATAGACACACATGTCGTACTTCTTGCCTTCCTGAGAAAGCATCTCCCAAAGCGTGCGCCCATGCTCAGATGCAACGTTCACTTCAAAACCCAGTTCACCAGTAAAGCTGACGCGGAAGAGACGCGCTTCAAAACCACCCACAGTGCACTCACGAAGCGCCATATGCGGGAAGGCTTCAGCAGAAAGATCTGTACCTTTTACAAATGGTTCCAGCACCTTACGAGCATTTGGTCCATTCAGCGCAATGGTTGACCATTGCTCGGTCGTAGATGTGAGCCAGACATCCAGATCAGGCCATTCGGTCTGTAAAAAGTGCTCCATCATGGTCAAAACACGCGCTGCACCACCAGTTGTTGTCGTCACATGGAAGCGGTCTTCACTGATCCGCCCGATAACACCATCATCCCGAATGAAACCATCTTCACCCAGAAGCAGACCATAGCGACACCGACCAGATGCCAGCTTTGTCCATGGATTGGTATACATCCGGTTCATGAACTCGGCAGCATCCGGCCCGACAACTTCAATCTTGCCGAGAGTAGAGGCATCAAACATGCCGACAGAAGCGCGCGTCTCTCTGCATTCCCGCGTCACCGCCGCGTGCATATCTTCACCAGCCCTGGGGTAATACCACGCACGGCGCCACAAGGAGACCGGCTCAAACACAGCACCGTTCTCTTCCGCCCAACTATCAATGTTGGTCTTGCGCGTTACTTCAAACAGCTCATCCTTGTGATAGCCTGCAAACGTTCCAAATGTCGTGGGTGTATAAGGCGGACGGAATGTAGTCAGGCCAACCTTGGGAGTAGGGCGCCCAAGTTCATTAGCAGCGATCTTCAAACCGTTCATGTTTGACATCTTGCCCTGATCGGTCGCCATGCCATTGGTCGTAAAGCGTTTTACGTGCTCAATGGAGAGCATACCTTCGCGCACAGCGAGGCGAATATCTTTGGCTGTCACATCGTTCTGAAAATCAACAAAAGCCCGGCGCGCCAGCTTGTCATCGTTGCTTGGCAGCTCTTCCATAACAATACCAGAGCCTGCTCGATCCCCATCAACATCAACGGAAAGACCTGGTGCATTCTGTCCCAATGAAGTCAAAGCTTGCTGAGCTGCATGCACACCATCATCAAAAGCGGCCTGCTGGCTCCATAACCCACGCCCACCACCAGCGATATGGCACCGTTCGGTCCGCTCACCAGGCAAGAAGACTTCATTCTCTTCATCCCAATGCAAACTGCCTTTGGTGTGAGAGAATAAGTGAAGGGACGGGGTCCACCCACCACTCATCAAAACTGCATCGCAAGGGATGGAAATGATGTCTGTAACGTGCTGATCGCCAGAAATCCTGCCGACTTTCACGCTGGAGACGCGCTTTGTCCCGCTTACTGACGTTACACTGTGGCCCACCTTCGCCGCTATGCCGCGTTTTTGGGCCTCCGATTGCAAGTAGTCATTCACAGTGGTGCGCACATCAACAATCGCTGGGATTTTCACACCCGCATCAGCAAGGTCAAAAGCGGCGTACCAGGCTGAATCGTGGGAAGTAACCACAACAGCAGCATTGCCAACCTTAACGCCATAGCGGTTGAGATAGGTCTGCGCCGCACCTGCCATCATCACACCGGGGCGATCATTGCCATCAAACACCAACGGGCGCTCAAGTGCACCTTGAGCAAGAATGACCTCTTGCGCCCGAATACGCCACATTCGTTCTCGTGGAGCATTTGCAGGCGGGTATTCCATGTGATCTGTGAGCTTTTCAGCAACGCCCACCATGTTCTCGTGGTAATAGCCAATGGCAGTCGCACGGGTCATGATACGAACGTTGTCGCAGGCTTCAAGCTCAGCAATAACTGCCGCAAGCCAGCTCTCGGTGCTCTTTCCATCAATGGCAGATGGAGCCTCCGAAAGCAGGGAACCTCCATGCTCCCGGTTCTCATCGACGAGGACTACATCCGTTCCATTGCGAGCTGCCGTTAAAGCAGCTGCAAGCCCTGCAGGACCAGCACCAACAATCAGCAGTTCCGTATGCAGATAGCGCGAGGCATAGGTGTCAGCATCCGGTTCGGTTGGGGAGACGCCCAATCCGGCAGACGCGCGGATAACAGGCTCATAAACCTTGTCCCAGAAGCTCTTTGGCCACATGAATGTCTTGTAGTAGAACCCGGCTGCAAACAGCTTGTGGAGCTTGTCGTTCACCGCTCCCACATCAAAGTTCAGGCTTGGCCACTTGTTCTGGCTAACAGTGGTCAGCCCTTCGTAAAGCTCCTGAACAGTAGCGCGGGTGTTTGGTTCAAAGCGACCTGCACCAGAGCGGGACGTTCCAATCAACGCGTTTGGCTCTTCTGATCCGGCTGTCACAGGACCACGCGGACGGTGATACTTAAACGAACGTCCCATCAGATGAACGCCGTTGGCAAGCAGGGCAGAGGCAACCGTATCGCCTTCATATCCTTGGTAGGAAACGCCATCAAAAGTGAAGCGAACACGCTTGTCGCGATTGATGCGGCCTTTGCCGTCAACTCTCCAGTTGTTCATTGTTCTCTTCACCTTCTGCGTGGCTAGTCGGGCAGGCCTGTCCAATCTCATAGGTGGCGATGAATTTGTCGCTCACAGTGTTCCGCAGAGCGTTGAAATAACGCCCACAACCATGTGAGTGTCGCCATTGCTCGGCATGATCTCCGCGTACATTGGAGCGAATGAACAGATAGTCGCGCCATTCAGCATCTGTTTGCTCAGCTGGATTTTCCGGGCGTGCGATATGCGCTTGCCCGGCATATTCAAATTCCAACTCAGGCAACTTTTCCTTGCAATAAGGACAGTGGATTAAGAGCATCAGGCTGCCTCCTTAGTGCGCCACGGCAGCAGCTGCTGCTTCATCAATCAAACGACCTGTTTCAAAACGCGAGAGCGTAAACGGCGCATTGATAGGGTGAGGTTCATCTTTTGCAATTGTGTGCGCAAAAACATGCGCAGAGCCCGGCGTTGCCTTGAAGCCGCCCGTACCCCAACCACAATTGAGGTAGAGGCCTTGCACAGGGGTCTTTCCAAGGATCGGAGAACGGTCAGGCGTCACATCAACCACACCGCCCCATTTGCGCAGCATGCGCATACGGCGGAAAATCGGGAACACTTCGCAGATTGCAGCAAGCGTATGCTCAATCAACGGCAAGCCACCGCGTTGAGAGTAAGAAACATACTGATCTGTTCCAGAACCAATCACCAGCTCGCCCTTGTCAGACTGGCTGATATAAGCGTGTACACTGTTGGACATCACCACTTGAGGAAAGATCGGCTTAACAGGTTCAGACACAAGCGCCTGAAGAGGATAGCTTTCAAGAGGAAGTTGCACACCGGCAGTATCCATCACCACAGAGGTTCCGCCAGCTGCAGAAACCGCTATCTTTTTAGCCTTTACAAAACCACGTGCAGTTTGAAGGCCTGTAACGGACCCGTCTGCTCCTCGTTCGATAGAAAGAACTGGACAGTTCTGAATAATATCAACGCCTCTTGCCGCAGCAGCGCGTGCATACCCCCAAGCCACCGCGTCATGCCGTGCCCGTCCCGCCACGTTGCTGAAACGCGGCTCCCATCACCGGATAACGTGCGTTGGCCGCGATGTTGAGGGGCGGGCACTTTTCTTTGGCCTGTTCAGGAGTGAGCCAGACATTATCAACGCCGTTCAAACGATTGGAGTGTATGTGACGCTTGAAGCTCTGCACATCATGAACATTGTGCGCCAACATCATCACACCGCGCTGCGAGAACATGACGTTGTAGTTCAGGTCCTGACTAAGCCCATCCCATAGATCTACGGCATGGTCATAAAGGCGCGCACTTTCATCATAAAGGTAGTTCGAGCGAATGATGGTCGTGTTCCGGCCAGTGTTGCCGCCGCCAAGCCATCCCTTGTCAATCACCGCCACATTGGTGATGCCATGTTCTTTTGCCAGATAGTAGGCGGCCCCAAGGCCATGCCCACCGGCACCTACGATGATGACGTCATATTCGCTTTTCAGCTCAGCGTCAGGCCATTGAGGCTCAACGTTTTTATAGCCTGAGAGCGCTCCTTTCAGGAGCGACATTGCGGAAAATTTTGACAAGGCTACCTCCTTGGAATTCAAGAGAGATTGCCCGCTATGTAAAATTGTGTATGGTACCCTTGCGAATATTATGAGGTATTTTTGCGCAGGAGGTGCAGGTGGAGAACACAACACGGACCAAGCGGCAGCCCCGACCAGCGCTCAATGTTGGCTTCATTCTGGCCAACCGGTTCACATTGTCGGCCTTCGCCAGCTTTATTGATGTCCTGCGCCTTTCTGCCGATGAAGGAGACAGCAGCAGGCCAATTCTATGCAGCTGGAGCGTCATCGCGCCTGATATGGAGCCCATCCGCGCCAGTTGCGGCGTGCGCATCCATCCTGATACCAATTTGATCGATCCAGCTCATTTTGATTATCTGGTGGTTGTTGGAGGGCTGATCGACCACATTGAACGCCTTGATCTTCGCTATGTGCACTATCTGAAATCTGCTGTGTCGAAGGGCGTGCCCTTGATCGGCTTGTGTACTGGTAGTTTTATTCTGCACCGTGCCGGTTTGATGAACGGTTATAAATGCTGTGTGAGCTGGTTTCACCGGACGGACTTCCTTGAGCAATTTGATGGATTGGAGCCAGTCTCTGATCGCATTTTTGTAGTGGACCGGGACCGTATTTCCTGTTCAGGGGGAACCAGTGCAGTGCATGTTGCAGCCCATCTGGTTGAGCGTCATGTCGGCCTGCGGCAAGCACGCAAGAGCCTTCATATTCTGATGGTGGATGAAGCTCAGGATGACAGCAAAGCCCAGCCGTTCCTGCCAACGTCACTAAAAGCCAAAGATAATCTGATCCAAAGGGCAGTGTTGATGATGCAGCAGGAAACGGAAAATCTGCGCAGCATAGAGCAGCTTTGTAAGATGCTGGGCGTTGGACGGCGCAGCCTTGAAATGAAATTTAAGTCTGACCTTGGTAAATCCCCAGCCGAAGCACTCAGTCATATACGAGTAGAAGAAGCCAAACGCTTACTGGGAGAAACAGAGGCAACCATCACAGATGTTGCCATACGGTCCGGCTTCTTTGACGCATCCCACTTTAACAAGGTCTTCCAGAAACACACCGGCATGACCGCAAGCGCATATCGTAATTCCTTAACCGCTTAAGAAGGCTTCTTCTTGAGCAGTGTACCAACAAAGCCAAACAATCCTGCCCAGATAATTGAAGACAGCACTGTGAGGCAGATGCGCAGCAGGCCGGACATTTCTCCAAGAGGCACATCCAGCAGCCAGCTGGCCGTAATGAAGGGGAACAGAAGAATATTCGCAAGTATTGGCGAAACCTGAAGGCCGATAAAAAACCCTAGAGGAACAGCAATCAATCCGAATGCAGCCCCAAAAATGATGAAGATGTAAATCATGGCCTCAATGAAGTATGCAGTTTGAACCTATCTCCAAGTTTTGTCAGCTCCACGTTTCTCTGTAAACCAGTATTATTGTGAAGCTCGCTATTAGAACCTTGCATAATCGTTAGAGCCGAAGCCGGATCACGCTTTCACGCGTATCATCTTTGGATCATACAAAGGCGTTAAGTGCACGTCACAGGGCACACGTTCTGTTGCAACTTCCAGCTCATATTTACCACCAAGAACAAACTCACGATCGACACCATCGGTATTGCGGACATAGCCCAAGCCAATGGATTTTTGCAAGGTATGACCAAAACCGCCGGATGATAGCCAGCCGACCCTTACACCGTCGCGATAAATCGTTTCTCGGCCTGACAATATGATGTCGCCATCAGTTACAAAGGTCGCCAGCATCTTTTTGACACCGTGTGTTCGTTGTTCTTCAATGGCACCACGGCCTTTGAAGGCTATGTTCCTCTTCAGTTTCACTGCCCAGCCAAGGCCAGCTTCTTCTGGGGTATGATCGGGACCTATGTCGCTTCCCCAGGCCCTGTACCCTTTCTCCAAACGCAGCGTTTCAATAGCTCTGTATCCAGCGTTACGCAGCCCAAACTCCTGTCCTGCTTCATGAAGCGCAGCATAGACGGTTGTCGCATACTCAACCGGCAAATGCAGTTCCCAGCCCAGCTCCCCAACATAGGTCACTCGAAGCGCATGAACAGGACAGCCTGCAATGCCGATTTTGTGAGCTTGGCCAAACCGAAAATGATCATTACTCACGTCATCACGGGTTACACGTTTCAAGATCTCGCGAGAGTTGGGACCCATAAGTGAAAGGACAGCATAAGCCGAAGTGACATCTACCAGCTGAACATTCATGCCCTCTGGAATATTGCGGGAAATCCAATCGAAATCATGAGTAGCAAAACCTGTTCCCGTGACAATGTAATACTCATCTTCTGCCATTCGCACGCAGGTAAGATCGCATTCAATACCGCCATGATCGTTGAGCATCTGCGTGTAGATCAGTGAGCCGATCGGCTTATCTACGTCATTCGCCGCGATCCAGCTGAGCGCATCGACTGCATCAGGTCCCTTGAGTGTAAATTTCGCAAAGGACGTCTGGTCGAAGAGCACCGCAGAGGAGCGGGCTGCGTTATGTTCGCGGCCAACAGGTTCGTGCCAATTGGGCCTTGCAAACGTATAGATGTCTTTTTGAGCTTCTCCATTTTGAGTATCTGCATACCAGTTGGCGCGTTCCCATCCCAGTTTTTCGCCAAACACCGCGCCATCTGCTTTCAAAAACTCATAGAGCGGTGATTTGCGGCAGGGACGGCCGCTTTCATGCTCCTCACTCGGCCAAGCCATTGTGTAGTGTTTGGCATAGGCTTCTTTTGTCCGTGTACGTATCCAGTCACTATCAAAGTGCGGACGTCCAAAACGACGAATGTCGACAGGCCACAGATCAAAGGGTGGTTCGCCTTTTGCGATCCATTCTGCCAGTGCCATTCCAGCGCCACCGCCAGCGGCAATGCCAAACGCATTAAAGCCCGCATTGACGTAAAAGTTTTTGAGTTCAGGAGCTTCACCCATGATGAAATTGCCATCCGGTGTAAAGCTTTCTGGTCCGTTGATGAGTTCTTTGATACCTGCAGTCTCCAAAGCCGGAACCCGGCCAAGAGAAAGCTCCATCAATGGTTCGAAGTGCCCAAAGTCGCTGTCGAGCAAAGTGTAGTGGAAGTCTTTTGGAATGCCATCCTCGGCCCAGGAAAGGGGATTGGCTTCATATCCGCCCATAACAAGGCCGCCGACCTCCTCCTTGTAATAGGTCAGTCGGTCCGGATCTCGAAGCGTTGGCAAATCTCTGGGCACGCCAGGTATCGGCTCGGTGACCATGTACTGATGCTGCATTGGTACCAAAGGCACATTCACACCAACATGCTTTGCAAAGTCTCGCGTCCATTGCCCGCAGCAGGCAACGACAACAGCGCAGTCAATCCGGCCTCGGCTGGTTTCAACGCCTCTGATTACCCCTTTGTCGACATCAACACGCAGCACTTTCGTGTCTTCAAAAATCTGTGCCCCTGCCAAGCGAGCCCCCTTGGCAAGAGACAATGTTATATCCGAAGGATTTGCCTGGCCGTCACTTGGCAGATAAGCCGCGCCAATAACATCATCGACTTGCATCAAAGGCCAGAGATCCTGAGCTTCTTTAGGTGTCAGAAGCTGCATATCTAAACCAAAGGAATGCGCAGTCGTGGCCTGACGTTGCACCTCAGTCCATCTCTCATGATTACAGGCAAGGCGAAGGCCGCCATTCATCTTCCAACCAGTTGCCTGTCCGGTCTCCTCTTCAAGGCGCTTATAAAGATCAACGGAATACCCAAGGAGTTGAGTGATATTGGCATTTGAACGCAATTGCCCAACCAGCCCGGCAGCATGAAAAGTCGTGCCGGACGTCAGTTTTTTCCGCTCAAGCAAAACAACATCCCAGCCCAGTTTTGCAAGGTGGTAAGCGGTCGAGCACCCGACAATGCCGCCACCTACGATCACAGCCTTCGCCGTTTTTGGCAATTCTTTCATCTCAACCTCACTTCAACTGCAAATCAGCATATGCATGCTCAAACCGGAGCAAGTTTTCTCTGGTATAGCTGGCGTAATCGAACTGTATTTTGGATGTCTGCTCAGACACCATGCTCCACATACTCTCGCGCAGTAAGGATGCGCATTTCATGGCACTGTATTGGGCCCAAAGTGCATCGGAGATGGGTGCGTCAAAGTATGTTTCGAGCAGTATCTGTTGCAGGCCTTCAGATAGACTGGCATTTGTTGCCAAGCCTCCAAGATCGAACAGGGGAGAATTCAGGCCAGCGTATTCCCAGTCCACCAGCCAAAGCCGCTCGTTCTCATTTAAGATGTTCGCTGGAAGAAGATCGTTATGGCAAAGAACCAACTGCACCTTCCCAACCGCACGCTCAAGCTTTTCAGCCTTGGCCATCAACGCATTGAGGCTCGGCAGATGATCCGAGTCCATAAGGCGAAGTGTTTCGACATAATCGCGCAGGATGTGAAAGACCCAAAAAGCGAGGACAGGGCCACGTATCAGTTGCGTTGCTTCTCTGTGAACTTTGGTCAGGACACCGGCGATAGAGCGTAGCCTTTGCGGATCTTGGATATTGGCTTCGCTCAATGGTTCAGCGTCAACGTAATCCTGAACCAGCACACCTTTTCGGAAGTAACGGACAGCAGGAGCAACGCCTGCGGCATGGGCAGCCCGGCAAGCTGAGAGTTCATTGAACCGCATAACCCCATGTTCTACGATGTCTTCTCCAAGGCGCACCACATAAGTGCGTCCTTCATCAGTGATCTTCACATTGAAGTTCGTAATGCCACCGCCCAGAATTTCGGCATTCGTTGGTTTCTTCCAAAATGGTAGTTCAAGGGCTCTTGTGACGGCTAATTCCTTTGTCAGTGTTACGCTCATGTTGCCAACCCCAATCTTGCTCGAGAGGATTTCGCAAGCGCGGACAAAATCCGATCCGCGATGATTGCAATAAAGGCTACGGCCAAGCCTGCGACAATGCCTTGGCCTGTATTTGCTTTCGTGAGTGCAATGTAAACTTCCTGACCCAGATCCCGCGTGCCAACGAGAGCAGTGATCACCAGCATGGACAAAGCCAGCATAATCGTTTGGTTCAACCCCAACAGCAATGAGGGAACAGCCAAAGGAAGCTTTATACGCCAGAGCAACTGCCAGCGTGTACATCCAGATACCTTGCCAGCCTCAATCACTTGCGGACTAATCTCACGGATCCCATGGGCGGCGTAGCGTAGAGCAGGAGCCATTGCATAAAGCACGATAGCAACCATGGCGGAAAACTCACCAACGCGGAAAAGCATGACGACAGGGATCAGATAGACAAAACTTGGGAGCGTCTGCAGAGTGTCAACCAGAGTGCTGAGGACTCTGTCTGCCCGCTCAGATTGTCCGGCCCACACGCCGAGCGGCATCCCAATCACCGCTGCTATTAGAACTGAAACACCGCAGAGGTAGACGGTGATCATTGCATCCCGCCACAATCCATTGGCAGCAACAAAACCTGCTAATGTGGCGCATAAAAAACCTAGTCGCCACCCGCCAACGCGCCACCCAATAAGCCCGAGCGCTATGATGCCCCAAGCCCAGGGAATGCCTACGAAGAAACGTTTTATTGGAAGAAGAAGGTAGGTCAGCAACGCCGTCTTGATTGCTTCAAAAACCTCAAAGAAATTGATGTTGATCCACTTGATGGCCTCATCCCAGAAAGAGCCAGTGGTGAGAACCATGGCCTCAGGATAACTTTGAATTGCAGGGAACACCTTCCCAAGAAGCGCTAGTAAAACCGTGAGTACCAATGCAATGACAGCGTACATCAGAGGCGTCATCTGAGTTACAGATGAACCTTGGGTCTGCGAGTGAACATTCAGCGAAAAAGCCTGACTTAGCCGGTCCAGCGCAATCGCAATCACGACAATTGCCAAGCCAGCTTCAATGCCTCCCCCAATGTCTAAACGACGCAGTGCAGCCAAAACATCGTACCCCAGCCCACCAGCGCCAATGATGGAGGCGATGATCACCATGTTCAGCGAGAGCATGATGACCTGATTAACACCCACCATTAAGGTTGGCAGAGCAGAGGGCAGCAACACCTTCCACATCATCTGGCGCGACGTACAACCCGCCATGCGTCCGGCTTCATGCAGCGGCTCAGGTACCGATTGTAATGCAACAAGCACCACGCGGACCATGGGAGGCATGGCATAGATAATCGTGGCCACTAATGCAGAGACCGGCCCAAACCCGAACAGAAACAAGATCGGCACAAGGTAAGCAAAGATCGGGACTGTCTGCATTAAATCAAGCAATGGGCGCAGGAGCCGCTCAAAGCGCTCTGAACGATAAGCCAGAATGCCCAGCATCAATCCACTAAGCACACCGAAAGGGACTGCAATAGCAATGGACGCCAAAGTCACCATCGCACTTTGCCATTGACCGAAAACAACCAGATAGAGGAAACAGCCACCCACCAAAGCTGCAAGTCTCCAGCCACCTGCTTTCACTGCCAATAAGATCATAAGAAAGGTCACAGCGATCCAGCTCATGGAAGGGAAGATCTCAACGGCTTGTTGACCGAGACCAGAATGAAACCCATCCGCAAGAAAAGCACGCATTGTGTTGTATGGCGCTTCAATTATTGCCGAAAGAAACCGCGTCAACTGGCGAAAAGTGAAGAGACCAAATCCCGCATCTTCCACAAGCCAAGCCATGAAAGTGCTGATCCGTTCATCCAGTTGCCATTGCCAGGCACTTGGAAACTTAATGATCCAGCGGGCATCGAGTGCCTTGTAAAGTGGAAAGGAATAGTTTGAGAGAAGCCAGGTTGAAGCGAAAAGCAAAAGCCAAAAGGAATGAGGGTTGCGCAAGCTGTCACGGAGATGGAAGTTCATTCCACCAACTCCTGCCCAAGCATTACGCTGACAATCTTGTCACGATCGATAGTACCAACAGGTACACCGTCATCGTCCAACACCCGAAATGCACGACTGGTTTTCCCAACCTCAGAAACAACATCTGCAACCTTCATGCTATAGCTTAAATCGCCTGCATATGCCCCGGCAGGACAGCCCGCCTTCATAATCGTTTCAAGCTGAATGACTTTGGTTCTGGGAATATGGTGTGTAAATTCCTCGACATAGTCAGTCGCGGGATTGCTCACCAGTTGCTCTGGTGTCGCGATCTGAACAATTTCTCCGTCTTTCATCACGGCAATCCGATCAGCCAGCCGAATGGCCTCTTCAAAATCGTGCGTGATGAAGAGGATCGTCTTATGGAGTTTGTTTTGAAGCCGCAGGAACTCATTCTGCATTTCTCTGCGAATGAGAGGATCAAGCGCTGAAAAGGGTTCATCCAGAAACCACAGATGCGGATCGCCAACCAATGACCGCGCAATGCCAACACGCTGCTGTTGCCCACCTGAAAGCTCTCTCGGATAAGCCGTTTCACGCCCATTAAGACCAACAAGCTCAATCATCTCATAGGCACGTGCTTCGCGATCTGGTCGGTGAACGCCTTGAACATCCAAGGGAAATGCAACATTTTGTAAAACAGTTAGATGCGGGAGCAGCGCAAATTGCTGGAACACCATGCCCATCTTTTTACGTCGGACGTCGATCAACTCTCGTTCAGACATTGCCAGAAGGTCTTGGCCTTCAAAGTGGATTGAACCGGCAGTTGCTTCTATGAGGCGAGACAGACAGCGTACCAGTGTGGACTTTCCGGAGCCAGACAGGCCCATAATAACAAAGATCTCACCTTTCATAATCTGAAGGTTTGCGTCACGAACCGCACCCGTCAGATTTGCCCGCTCTAAAGCTGAGGTGTCTGGAGAACTGTCTCGACTTTGCAAAAATGTGCCTGCGTTTGCCCCATAGATCTTCCAGAGGCCTTTACAATCCAAAAGCACTGGCTGGTCCATGAAACATCTCCGTAAAACGCTGATATTGGACATAAAACTGAGCTTGCAAAGACAAGAAGGAACAGACCCTCGATCTGAACCTGCTCATCTTGAACGCTCTACTTTATCCAGCTAACCCAACGGTTTTTGTTGGCAGACAGCCACTCTTCAACAACACCTTTGACTGACTGCCCCTCCAGATCGACTTTGGAGATCATAGCGCTCATCTCGGTATTGCTGACATTGAAGTTAGAAATCGCTTGAGCAGCACCAGGCCATTTTTGACTCAAACCTGCCCAGGCAACTTTCCAGATGGGGCCAGTGGGTTTGCCACAATCATAAGCCGCAGATGGATTTACACCGATTGTTGCATCTTGATAGCAAGCAGCAGAGTAGGGCGGAAATTCGATAAATTTGCCCTCATATTTGGCTGGTGCCCAGTGAGGCTCATAAAGCCATAAAATAATTGGCGCTTTTCGTTGATATGCCGATTCCAGTTCTGCAAACAAAGCTGCATCTGTGCCGGCATGGACAACTTCATAGTCAAGTTCAAGTGCCTCAACACGCTCTTCATCAAAGCCGCCCCATGTCACCGGACCGCCAAGATACCGTCCCAAGGGAGCCGTTTCTGCAGTGGCAAATACATCTGCACAGTCCTTGAGCGCTTCCCAGTTTGGCAAACCGGGACAAACCTCTTCCATATAAGAGGGGTACCACCATTCCTCGATGGCAATCATGCCACTTTCACCAAGACTGACAACATTTCCAGTCTCAATGGCTTCATCCATTGCTTCCCGGCCAGTTGTCTCCCAGATCTCCATTGCAATGTGCAGATCACCAGTCTTTAGGCCCGCAAATTGAGCGATGTAATCCGCTTGAACATACTCGATGTTGTAACCAGCTTGCTTGAGAACCTCACCCATAATGGTGGTTGTGATGATTTGACCGGACCAGTCATGAGTGGTGATTTTGATTGGATCTAGTGACTCAACTTCAGCAATTGCTGAGCTAACTCCCCAAGTCATAACCAAAGCAATTGATGGAATTACTGAGTATTTCATTTGGTCCCCTCCCGCAGATGATCCAATTCATCCATCCGCTGCAAGAATTTGAACCCGACCCCAATCAACTCCAGCAACGACAACTTATCTTACGTTGGGGTATTTGTATAAATCAACATAATGACACAATAAAATCTACTAATACCGATTCAAGGTGTGTGAAATTGTGGCTTTATGAGGTGTTTTATGTTTTAGATTGGAGAGCTTAAGCCATGTCTATGCAGGATTAATACGGATTAGATTGAATGGAAAACATCAACAATCAGACACAACGTGAAATCCTGAACGCAATAAAAACAGCAGGTGGCACAAGCCGAATCGTCACACTTGCCACGAAGCTGAAACTATCTGAAGAGACCATTCGAAGGAACATCAAACCCCTCGCGAAAGAAGGTCTGCTTGAGAAAGTCCATGGTGGTGTTCGCCTATTCGCTGAAGAGGACCAAGAGAGCAGTTTTCATGCGCGGATGCAGGAATGTCCGGAGGCAAAACGGAAAATTGCAGCAACTGTCGCCAGTATGATTGAAGACGGTAGTTCTCTGTTTCTTGATGTGGGAAGTACAACAGCTTTTATTGCCGAAGCGTTGCAAGACCATAAGCGCCTGATGGTTGTAACGAACTCGGTCGCAGTTGCTTACAAGCTTGCTACGCGAAACGACAATCGGGTTTTTATGGCGGGAGGTGAACTCCGGGCTCATGATGGCGGAGCATTCGGGGCAACCGTTACGAGCTTCTTTGATAACTTTGAAACAGATTACGCCATTCTGTCAGCAGCGGCGATCAACGCCAGCAAAGGGCTAATGCTGTTCGACCTGGAAGAAGCCCAGATTTCCCGCACAGTTATGAAGCATGCGAAATGTAAGATTGTGGCAGCTGATACCAGAAAATTCACCAGATCAGCACCCATCACTGTATGTGACCCAACGCTTATTGATGTGCTAGTAAGCGAGAAAGAACCCGCAACAGAATTCCACCAAGCCGCAAAAATCTGGCAAGCAAAAATCGTTATCGCAGATTGAGCTAGTGAAAAAGCATCCGGTTTATTACAAAGCTGCAAAGGACTCCGCCGCTAGAACGAAAGAAGCTCCCATATCAAGCGACTGATGCCAACAACTCTGGGCGTTGCATTCTGCTTGCCTAATTGATCCGCAACAAGCGTTTAAGCTTAGTTTGGAATCCGCCGCGTTTCTCTTTCCGTGCTAATTCCTCTTCAGAGATGAGAAACGTTACTTGCACCACATAGCGTTCGCCTTTGAACGAAGGATGGCCATGCCAGCTTGTTTCTGAGCGTTTGAATGCGAACACGTTCCCAGCGAGTGGAGAGACTTCCTCCGCATAGTCGTCCATGTCAGTGTCTCCATTAAGGGCACGAATGGCACCGCCAGCGGCGTCATCCCAGTCTTCATTGAGATAGATGAGCATGGTGCAGATCTTGGATTTGGAATCGTTGTGAATACGGCCATCACCGTGTTTGGACAAGCGACGCACAGTGATCATCCGTGGCTTGTCCATAAGATCCAAACTGAGTTTTTCCGAAAGAATTTCAGCCAGTTCCGGTTTATAAAGATCATCTACAAGTTGCTTGAATGCGCCAGTCGATTCAAGTTTAGACAACGGAAGATACCCAGTCTGTTTGATATCCGGATAATCACGACGAACATCAGCAGCTTGCTTCTTGGTCAGTACATTTTCCCCCACCAGATACTGGAAAGGAGTTGTACGAGTATTGGAGTCTCTGAGAGCATCGAAATTGATCATTTTCCAACTTCCCTGACGCAGCAAAAAACAAGTGGTAGCTGTAGCACAGGTTAGAAAAGCCAAAAATTCTCAGTTCTGAGTGCAGAAAATTTGAGACTGCAATTTAAATGGTAAAGGATCAAATCGATCAGAGAGATCGCTTATGTTGATTTGGCTGTGAAATAGTAGTTCACTATCAAAAAGTCTGTTCTACGCGCCTGATTTTTAAGTTCAGGAGAACAAGTGCATAGGGAAATGCCATTTGAAAGAAATCCTCCAGTCAAATGGCATTGCAGTCTTTTTATAGATGCCATTCAGCGAGACCGATGCGTTCTGAGCTGTCTACCCGCAACGTGATCGGTTGGCTGTCCTTGTCGTGCATGAGGACCGTATCCGCCCCCACACATTCAGTGAGCATGATTACGATGTTTCCTCGTGACAAACTGTCTGTGTGAATGGTCCCACCCGGAAGCATAATAGCTTTGCCATCCGGAACTTTAATATTGGCCAGTGCAAACTGGTCGTCTTTGATTTGCTTGCCCACGGTAATAACGATCTCATCCTGATCTGACGAAGCCATAAAGATATGAGGGAACTCATGTCTTTCGACGAAAAACCCATTGGCTTCTTCGAGAGAGTATTGGTGGTTTGCTGGTGTAATTTGATATTCAACGACGTTGAGATCACATTTGTCGAACTTCACTGGTACGGTTTCGCCTTTATCAAAGACTTTCACGCCAAAGGCTTGTGTTACATCTTCAAATGCAGGCGATAACTCCGTTATCATCGGAATTTCCAGTAAGACATCTGCACAGGACAGACATCCAGATGCTCCAAACACGTTTCCGGGCGCCGCGATGCTGACTGTGTTTGCATCATGCCATGTCCCTTCTATGACAGAAAAGGCGCTATCGGGCAGTGAAGACAATGATGTTTTCGTCTCCAAGATACTCTGGTGAGTGCCCGCGACCGTTTGTGAAGGAGAAGCCGGTGTAATGTGAGGGGCACTTCGATTGATAACCACATCACTCCCCGGTGGGATGATGTTATGAAGAGCGTTGGTTGTGACAGCAACTTCATTGTTGACCACACGATGTATCGATACAGCCTTTAAAGAGCTCTCTACTTTCTGACTTGAGAGTTCTGCATTATATTTGACTGTGATTCCGACATCATTCAGGCGCCGTTCCTGATAGTCTGGCAGCTTTATGCTCTTATCGGTAGAGCTTGAGCTCACCGTATGCTGTAGGTTTGCTTGTACCTGCGGCGTTGATGTTGCAAGTGTGACTGGCATCCTGGTTTCTTCTCAGAACTTGCAGGACTGATGAGCCTTTTGCTCACGAAAGGTACTCATCTTAGTCCTGACTTGATTGAAATGAACATGCTGCATCGTGCGGTCACGTCTGCATCAAACAGACTGTGACCGAGCAATCAGCGGTTTGATGAACTCAGGCGTTATTCAGAAAGCGCCTGCAACTCAGTTTCAAACTGCGCGCGTTCTTCTGGTGTGAAGCCACGTAAGTGGTTGCCATCTGTGCGTTGCGCGATCACGTTGGCGACGAACTCGTTGGCTTTGTCCGCAGGAATATCCGGATAGTTTTGGGCCACGTAAAGGGCAATGGTCTGCTGATCTTCGTTGAAGTTGATGCCACCCGGTGTCGTGATCTGCTGTGGTTTGAAGCTTTCAGTCTGTGCCGCAATGTTCAGCTGTGCTCCACCAATCAGGCGTGGGTCTGCAACAGTCGCGGGTTGTGTGCGGCTCAAGCCTTGCGCCAGCAGGTCTGACACGCGGATTGGTTTAGCCGTACCACCCAGGTCGTTTGCCGCTTTGGCCCGCAAATCAAAGGTATGCAGCAGCTCATTAACGTCACTCAGAGATTGCTCAGCGTCGTTTGCTTTAAGTGCGCTTAACAGTGCTGCCTTCTGGTCCTGATATTCGCCCGGTTTTTTCAAACCGGAATCGGGCTTCAGAAGCTGTTCAAATGACTTTGCATCCAACAGAGCCGGGAAATGTTCTGCAGCCAAAGAACGGAACTCAGGATTGTTCTCAAGGACAGCTTCAAGCTGTGAGCTGTAATCTGCGTCAAGGTAATTGTGTTGGATCCCACGGCTGGACTGCATCGCAGCAGCACCGACCACTTCCAGACCTTCAGTCTTGGTCGTACCTGCAACTTCCAGACCCACCACGTGCTGCCAGGCCCCACCGGAAGAAAGGTCACTGAAACGCTGGTTGACGTCGTAGACTGGCTGCAACTGTGAGGCCAGTTCTCTTTCAAGGATCGGGACTTTCTTAGCTGCGCCCTCAACCACTTCGGTTCTGCTGGTTCCGCCACCGCGCTGACCGACTGCATAGACCAGATAGTCTGCTTCAAAGTCTCCACCATCTGTGCTGATGGTCAAGGGGCGATTTTCACCAGCAGAGACTTTGTTGATCTGCTGATAACGGAACACAGTGCCGCCATCAGAACGGTCATTACCCGCCTCCTGTGCCGTAAAGGTGGCCTCAATACCAACAGAGCGCACATCCCATGTCAGTGCCACGCCGGGCTTTTGATGGGGCTGCATCATCCAGAAGATGTTTTCCTTATCAACGCCGCGTGTGGAAAGCTCCATAATCGCATCTGTACCCGCATTCGGGCCCATCACCGCTACAACACGCCCGGTCAGGTCTCGTGTGCCTGCTTCGTTACGCTGGAACTGATCCAGATCCAGACAGTTGGCAGCATTGGGGTGACCAGATTTTCTGAAATCAGCCACTTCCGGCGGGACATGGTGGTACTCGTAGTCTGAGCGTTCAATGCCGGCGCCTGTGGCAAGGATGACCTTCTTGGCCAGAAGCGGCTCGCTATCTGCATCAGTCTGCACCTTATAAAGACCAGTCTCGCTGTCTCGGCTAATCTGACGGACTTCAGCATCTAGGATGTTCCCACCAGAGACCTGATCGATGCGTTGTGCATTAAGCTGAGACCATTCCTGTCTGTCAACCGGGTCCAGGCAAGAGGATGCAATTGGTTCATCACCAGGGTTCACCAGCTGCTGTGCTTGGTTGATGCACTGAGTGTAATGGCCTTTTTCATAGCCTCGTGCACCAGCCCATGGATCATTTTTGCCAACCACAAGCACGTTGTTCTTCGTGCTGTCCGCAACAATAGAGCAATCACACCGTTTCAGGCTGGTGAGGTAGGCAGCTGCTGATGTACCTCGCCCTACACAAATCAGATCATATAATGATTTGTCAGCATCAGCGTTTCCTTGCGTCGTTGCGAGTTGATCTTTGACAGCGGACTGCGTTTCAACGGCTTTTTGTTGATGCGATTGCAACGCCGGGTGAGGAGAACTCGGCGCCGGACTGCTTGTTGTGTCAGCCTGTGGTGGGATGTTGGCAGGTGCAATTGTTGGCGCCGTAGAAGTCGCTTGCGGGATGGTCATCGGGGAAGCCCTCGTTCTTATGGGGATCAGATTTTAAGGGAGTTTTGGGGAATTTCTGTTGCGAGCTCCTGTGTAAGGAGAACGCCAGATTTCAAAAGCCCAACCCAACCCTGCGCACGTTCTGCGAACTCAGAAAGGGCAGAAAAAAGGTCGTGGCGAGCCAACCCATTCATCGGAATATCCCAGAGGAGGGTGATGGTCTTGTCTGTATCTGCCAGCATTGCAAACCGCAGGCTACCGGTGCCCGCCCAAGACTGATTGACCTTTAAAAAATACTCCAGCAGAACAACCCGGTTCTCTTCTGGTAATCCGCCCAACTCCGCACTGATGGCGAGGGCATGCCTGTCTTCTTCCAGCGTCGCAATCACGTCCAAACCTGACGTGAATTGAAACAACCAACTGTCACGTGCCGGATCCGCAAACACGGATGCATCAACGAATAAGTCACTCACTTCCGTGACGAGTTTCGATACTTCGCTCGTACCAACCATAGTTTTCCGCCCTATGTCTTGCCGCCGTCCACGGCCTTATGTCTGCGCAAAACATTAGAACACGTTGCAATAGGTGATTGTGCCGATAGGCATAGCTCACAGAGGTGTGATGAAAATGTATTTTTATTGGAGGTGGGTAGGCTTAAGAGTGCAAGCCTCAATTGTTCATCATTTTCGGCTCTTGCGCGTAAGGGCAGCGGCTCTCTTGAAGAATTCGGGGTCCCAGTCAGTTATGGATGTTTCTTCGACGGATGTTTGTAGGCGCAGTGTTTGGTCGGAGACGAGGGCGGAGAAGCCGGAGCCTGCGAGATCTTCCAGCATAGCAAGTTCCATGAAGGCCTTTTGGCGGGGGGAGCGTTGTGATTTGTACTCTCCGTTCCATTTTGAGGCTAATCTTGGATTGCCAACAAAGTCTGTGAGACCTTTGCTTTCCTGCTGTTTATCTGCCTGTGCAGGCATGTCTGCGTGCGCAGGCTTTGAGCTTAACCATTCCGCCGTTTCTCCTTCTATGAAGGGGGTGCCATCGTTGAAGGACAGTTCGCGAAGTTCCGGGAGCCGGCCTATGAACGCCTGGGTGCTCTCTGTGATGGCATTAGCGACTTGTATGTGATCGGCTTTGAGAGCCAATTGAGCTGAAATGAACTGGCCTTCAATCCAAAATGGCATGGAAAAAAGCGTTGTTTCTAACTGGTGAATGATTGCTATATCTGCATTGCTTTGCTTGAGCGCTTCGCGATACTTATCGCAGGTATCTATCGATACGGCAGGAATAATAGTTCGGGACTCAGATGTTATCTGAGGCGCACCTGTTATCTCTTGCCAGCACGCATGGCGGCGCAGCTGGTAGATAAAGGGAAGGGATGGATCTTCCTGAAAGATGAGTGTGCATATCTCCGCGGTGGTGCGTTTAAAGGAACGTGCATCCATCGGAGTTGCGGAACCGATACTCCCCGTTTTTGCTCCATCTCCTGATGCAGAGGAACCTGCAGCAGTCTGCGTTTTCTCTTTCTCCGTCTGCTTCTTTTCAAGCTCAAGTCTCTCCTGAAGCACACGAAAATCTTTTACAAGGCCGTGCTCAAGCAAGAGTTCGTTTTTGGTCAGGCGAGCAAGGCTTTCATCCAGTTTTTCAGCTTCTGTGCCGGGCTTGCCGGGTAACGCATCCATGCTGAACAAACCGCAAATACGGCGTAGGATGAGATCAAATCTTCGATCTTCTTTTGGACAGAGGTCCGCTCTTGGCATTGTTAAGCAGGCATCAAGGCCTCGGATGCAACTGGTCAAAGCCCCGCGTGTTTTCCGCGTCATTCGGGCAAGCAGCACAGCTTCCAAAACTGCCAGGCTTTTTTGAGTGTTTTGCAGCAGTTGCAGCGCTTCCCGCTCTACCAGACTCCAGTCGATCGAGCCGTGAGAGAGGGTGCCGCGTTTCATCAACTCATCACTAACGGCGTCAAAGTCTGGATGATCTTCAATGTCGTCTTCAAACCTATCTGAAATGGGGGAAAGGACCGCTTTGGCAAGGTCGTCATAGGATGTTACGAAAAGAGAAGAAGCAGCCGGAGCTGCCTCTTCTGATTTTGTTTCTGATGCGGTCATACGAGTTACATCTTTGCTGGTAGGATAAGACCGGACAATGGTTGCTTGCGCGCGAGCGAACTAGCACCTTTGTGAAGCAGTGAATAAGTTGCTTTTTGACCGTCGAAACTAAATTCGATCAGTGCACCATTGCTGTCAAAGCCCTTGGTTGTCGCGAAGTCCAGCAGTCGGAAACCAGACCAAGGCCCTTTGAACGTAACTGTATGCGGACGACCTCTTCCTGCAGGGAAGACTGAAAGGCTGCTCTCTGCCTCATTCGTAAGGACGTTAGGCCAAATCACGCGGATTGGACGCCTTGGTCCATGTGAATAGGAAATGATCTGCCCTTCAATATTCATCACGGCACGACGCAATTTGGCTGCAAGAGCCACAGGCTGAATGTTGTACTCAACGCCAATGAGCCCTTCGGAGTTAAAGTAGCTTCTGCGCAGATCCAGAATGATCTTCAGGTTGTCCTGAAAATCTTTTTCGATGGCCAAGTGGCGACCATCAATGGTTTTGGGTTCGCCCGTTGCTTCATCAACAAATACAATGAGGTTTTTCTTATAGAACGTTTCGATTTTGCCGCCGGGACCGAAAAAGCTCTCAAACTCTTCAAGTGGTATTTCTTGCTCAGCTTGTTTGTTGAATGGATAGAGCTGAGCGTAGTTCAGATTATAATCCGCATAAATCTCTTCATTCCAGCTTCGCTGTAGTTCCTTCTTGGCTTCCTGCAGCAGAACCTTCCAGCTTTGGTCCGCTAATTTTGCGAAGAAGCGGTTCAATGGACTTGGCAGATCAACACCTATACGTTTGAGAGTATAGATCGGGTCCTCTCCCTGCAGGTCAATCCTAGCCTTCGCGCGTGCAAGGGCCACCTCGCCAGAGCGCTCCCCTGCTTGTCGGATGTCTTTGAGGTATTCGTAGAGTGTGTTGAGTGCAGCATCCAGATCTTCCAGATAGGCTTTTTCGCCTTCCTCCGCTTCAACCAAGCCGTTCAGATTGGAAAATGCCCGACGGACACGCAGTCCTTGCTCGCGGTAGATATCGAAGGGAAGGTCAGAGTCCACGGCCTGTTCGGCATTCAGCTTGATAAGCTTGCCTTCATAGATCTCAGTTTCACTTTTGACGCGATTGATGAGCCGGTTCAGCGGTCGATCTGGGCCAGTCAGGGTTTCAAGAATATCAACCGCATGATCCAGATTTCTGAAATCAGTAATTTTCAAACGGTTCAGCGCGGTGTTCCAACTGGAGATGTAGTTGGTCGCATAGCGGGACACGATCTTGCGCCGGAACTCTTTTAGGTCGGCTTGAGAATACTCAACCGTATCGCGCTCATCTGCGACCCATGCATCTTCAACAGCGACGACAGAAAGGCCGTCATTCATTTTTACGAAATAGCCCAGATAAGCGTCTTTTGTGAAAAACTCTTTCACCCCAATCGGCTGATCGTTTCCGCTGCTGCTCCTGGTGCCATCAAAAACGATGTTGTAAGCAGGTCCGATATCATTTCGGAAATTAACTGATGAGGCAAGCTGTCTGTCGCTGACCTGTTCTATATTGCGGTAAAGGCGGAGGTCTCTCGGAACTTCTCTTAAGTCTCTTTGGGAGGTTTCCACCAGATCTTTGTCGAGTGCGGCTTCTAGCCCTGCAGTCTCAATGGCAAAGACCAGATGATCACGAAGAGCTTTTTGCAGTTTTAGATCACCTTCAAACTGCTCTTGCCATTTCTGTTCCATCCAGGCTTTGACCAGCAGCTCATTTCGTCGTGATGCGTCTCCCAACATGAGATAGACGCGCAAAGCTTCAAGGCGTTCATTGCTGTCTCTACCGGTCTCATTTTCTCCAAGTTTTGCGATCTCATCTCGTACGTACGCTGCCACTTCCGGGAGAAAGTAGCGTGCGAGCATGTCGACATATGCTTTCTCAACTTCCGGGCCTATTTTGTGTCCCTGGTAGAGCTCAAGCTGAGACATAAGCCAGTTTCTGCTGCGGTAGTTGCCAAAAATGTCGCTTGCCGATGTAAGGGCCCCAAGAGAGCGAATATAATTTTGCCCGGACGCGTTAGAGTTTTGTGCTGGTCCTTGCTGGAGCAGCTCTTCAAAGCTCTCAGTGATATCAACGACCTGATCTGCCCGTGCGCGGTTGCTTTCGTAGCCCATCCAGTAAGCGCTGAAAAAGCCGAGATACAACAATGAAGCCGCTAGGCCTGAGCCGATGAGTGCGAAACGCTTCGCGCGTTCAATCTTGATATTGTCGCCAGCAAGCCCAGCTTCTTTGAAGACCACCTGATCAAAGAGGGCCGAAGAGAAGTACTGCTTGGATGGGCCACTGTGAATGGGCAGGATTGGCGGCGCTATTTCGTACTTTTGTGAAGTTGCCTGCAAAACAGGATTTGTCGGAATGGCCTCCTGCCGGGCTGATGAGAAGAAGATGCCCCGAATATGAGGGGCGGTTGAAAACTTGTCTTGATGCAGGGCTTTGCCGAGGAAGCCACCCAAAATTGTACTTAAGCCAGCCATCTCACGGGTGAACAGATAGAGTTGGCGACGTTTGTGTGCTGAACGAATATCTGAGATACGATCGACAGTGGTATGATTGAGGTTTTCCAGCAATTTGGCAAAAGCTGCATTAAACTCGTCTAACCACTTGTCTTGATCTCGACCACTATGAAGGTCGAATGTAAAGCCAAATGGCTTTGCTCTTTCTGCAGTGGGCAGACATCCAATGAACTCATGGAAACCATCGATGAGGTCGAACTTGGTAAGTACGACATGGACGGTGTAGCGCGTGCCCAGCACTTCTGTCATTTCGCTCAGGCGAGCATGAATAAGTGCTGCTTTCGTGTTTCGCTCCTGAGAGGAGAGCGAAATAAGCTCTGATAGATCGAGACATAAGACAACGCCGTTGATAGGTCTGCGTGGTCGGTTGTCACGCAGGAGTTTGAGAAAGCGGCGCCATAAACCTGCGTAATGTGTTTCATGAGTGTCAGATTGCTTTCCGTTTACATGTTCAACAAACTGGCCAGCAACATCAAACAGAACCGCCTCGTCGGTTACCCAACAATCAACGTCTTTTGTCGGTTGCACATGCTTGGCGTCTTCCTGAGAGAAAAGATGTGCAAGTGGAAACTTTAAATTCGATTCAACAATAAGGGATGTCTTACCCGAACTTGGAGATCCCAAAACCACAAACCAGGGTAGTGCGTAAAGATTCTTTCCATTTCTGCGAGAACCCTTGCCTGCCCAGTTTCTGCTGATGGTTTGCAGGGCTTGGTTGAAGCCACGCTCGAACTCATTCAGATAGGATAGATCAGGTGTTTTAGGCTTTTCTCTTTTATCTTTATTTTTACTTAAATCAACTTTCTTCTTCTTTATGCTTACATAAATTAAGTTACTAGCACCCCAAATTATGGAAAACACTGCCATTGCAAGGGCGCTGTAGATTAATTTTCTTTCGCTTGAGCCTGCGAAGGAGAACACAAAATCCCTGAAGAAAAATACACTTAAAACGAGTAAAATTAGAAATATCGAGCTTATAAATATATATGATGTAGTTAATTTAATAATCGATAATAGTATAATTTTGATTATTGAGAGAGCTCTAATTATCATTACGTTTCTCTGGTTTGTATTAATCAGGTCGAATCGCATTTTCGGGCAATATTATCTTTTTTCTCGAAATATTTACTTTGCTAATCAATATTACTAAAGTCTAATAACGGAAGTTTTACTTTTGGGTTGTCGTCTGTTTTTCTTTCCGATAGGCCTAAGGGAAATTTAGAGTCGAATTGACGCTAAAGTTTTCAATTTTCAATTTAAGTACAATCTTAGGTAGTTTCTAAGATGTTTTCAGTTTTATTAAGAAGAGTGGGGAAGGCTAATGGCTGGCAAGGAAGGTTCTGTTGCACCCAAAGAGCGGATTAACATTCGCTATGTTCCTGCAACTGGTGACCAACAGGAAGAAGTCGAACTGCCGTTGCGTCTTGTCATGTTGGGTGATTACAACGGCAAAGAAGACGATACGCCTCTTGAAGAGCGCGAATTGCTCTCAGTTGATAAAAATACCTTCGCATCGGTGATGAAAGAAGCGGGGCTGGAGCGTGAGCTAACGGTCAAAAATACGCTTGTTGAGGAAGAAGACGCACAGCTTGCGGTCAATCTGAAGTTTGAAGGACTAAAAGACTTCGAGCCAGATTCTATCGTGAAGCAAATTCCTGAGCTTAAAAAGCTAATCGATCTGCGTGAGGCTCTTGTTGCTCTTAAAGGGCCGCTTGGAAATATTCCTGCGTTCCGCAACCGACTAGAGCAGCTGCTACAAGATAAAGAGCAGCGTGAGAAGCTTCTTTCAGAGTTGGATGCAGTGGTTTCGTCTCAGGAAGAGAACAGCTGACACTACGTCATTATCAATAGATTTTATAAACAACTGCGGAGCTCGTTCGTTTTGATCCGCAAGTACATTTCAAAGTAAAAACATGGATGTGATGACATGGTAGATGTATCAGCTTCTACCGGCCAGCCAGATGTTGCCGGTTCGGGGGCCGCGATTTCTCTTCTTGACCAGATCATGGAAGAGACCCGCATTCGCCCTGAAGACGAAGAAAGCTATTCCATAGCGCGTAAAGGCGTTGAAGCGTTTATTTCTGACCTCCTTGCGAGCCAGGAAGTTGACCAACGGATCAACCGCGTATTGGTTGACCGTATGATTGCAGAGCTGGACTTGAAAGTATCAGCGCAGCTTGATGAAGTTCTGCATGATGAAAAATTTCAGGAACTCGAGTCTGCATGGCGCGGCCTGAAACTGCTGGTTGACCGGACAGATTTCCGTGAGAACATCAAGATTGATGTGCTTTCTGTCTCTAAAGACAAGTTGCTGGAAGATTTTGAAACCAGCCCGGAAGTCGTACAATCTGGCCTTTACAAACACGTCTACTCCAGTGGCTATGGCCAGTTTGGTGGCGAGCCTGTAGGCGCAATGATTGCCAACTATGACTTTGGTCCTGGTGCCCGCGATGTAAAGCTGCTTCAGTTTACTGCCTCCGTTGGTGCAATGGCCCATGCTCCGTTTATTGCGGCAGCTGGTCCGAAAATGTTCGACGTTGATGAGTACGTGGATCTGCCTGCGCAGAAAGATCTGTTCTCCATCTATGAAGGGCCGCGTTTCCGCAAATGGATGGGCTTCCGTCAGAGTGAAGACTCCCGTTACGTTGGCCTGACATGTCCACGCTTTTTGCTTCGCATGCCATATGATGCGGAAGAAAATCCGGTGGATGCGTTTGTCTATAATGAGAACGTGACAGAAGAGCATGAGAGCTATCTGTGGGGTAACACTTCATTCTTGATGGCAACCCGCCTGACAGAGAGTTTTGCCAAGTATCGCTGGTGTCCAAATATCATTGGTCCGCAATCAGGTGGTGCTGTTCACGACTTGCCGGTACATGTGTTTGAGGCCTTTGGTCAGCTCGAAGAAAAAATTCCGACGGAAGTTCTGGTTACAGATCGCCGTGAATTTGAGCTTGCCGAAGAAGGTTTTATTTCACTGACGATGCGCAAAGGCTCTGATAATGCGGCGTTCTTCTCCGCAAACTCTGCTCAGAAGCCAAAGATCTTCCAGAACACCAAGGAAGGTAAAGAAGCGGAGACCAACTATAAGCTTGGCACTCAGCTTCCTTACATGATGATCGTCAACCGCCTTGCTCACTACATTAAAGTGCTGCAGCGCGAACAAATCGGGTCATGGAAAGAGCGTGAAGATCTGGAGCGTGAGCTTAATACCTGGCTCCGGCAGTATGTAGCTGATCAAGAAAACCCACCTCAAGATGTACGTTCACGTCGTCCACTGCGTGCAGCAGAGGTTATCGTCTCTGATGTAGAAGGTGATCCGGGTTGGTACCAGGTGTCTTTGAAAGTGCGTCCGCACTTCAAATACATGGGAGCGAATTTTGAGTTGTCGCTCGTTGGTAAGCTGGACAAGGATAGCTAAGGGCTGCCTATGAGAAAGCGCGATGAACCCGTTGTTTGGGACAGCAGGCTTCGTACAGCGCGTGGCAGTTTGTTCGAGCGTTTGATTGCTGATGAGGAGGAGATCTCTCCTCCTCAGAACATCGATCTGTTGGAAGCAAAAGTAAACTCTATCAAGCGTCATCTAGCCAAGCTGTTGAATGCGAGAGCAGGGGCTTCTGCTGCCACACCAGATTTAGGACTGGTTGATTTCAACTTGTCCAGCGTGGCGACAAACGACCTTACGCAACATATTGCGGCCTCTATCCGCCAATGCATTGAAAAATATGAACCGCGCGTTCAGGTGCGGTCCGTCCATTTCGTTCGTGACCCTGACCGCCCATTAGAACTGCGGTTCAAGGCAACTCTGCTCATGCCAGCCTTAAGCCAGGGGGAGCAGGTGCAAATCGATATTCTTATGAAAGATGGGCATGTCGCTCATATTGTTTAGTCAAGCAGGCAACCAGCTGTGAAAGCTTCATACTTTCAAGACGAATTGACTTATCTGCGAGAGAGCGGTCGGCTTTTTTCCGAACGCAATCCGCGGTTGTCGAAATATTTGTCTGATGCCTCCACGGATCCAGACGTGGAACGGCTGCTGGAGGGCTTTGCGTTTTTAACGTCAAAACTGCGCGAAAAGCTGGATGATGAGCTTCCAGAGCTTACCCATTCACTCGTGCAGCTGCTTATTCCTAATTTCCTAAGGGCGTTTCCATCAACCACACTTATGCAGATGGTCCCCGTCGAAAAAGCGATAACAGAGCGTCAGGTATTGCCGTCGGGCTCGCAGATCTTGTCTCGCCCAGTGGATGGTATTGTCTGCCCCTTTCAGACAACAGCAGATGTAACGGTCTATCCGCTCGATATTGTCGATCAGGATGTTCAGCGTTCTCGCGAAAGCACTGTTCTGACATTGCAGTTCCAGACATTGTCGGGCCTGCCTCTGTCCCGGCTGAGTTTTAATGACCTACGTCTATGGATTGCTGGCGATGAAGTCGCCGCCCAGATGCTTTATTTGTGGATGGGCCGATACCTGAAAGACGTCATGGTTTGCTTTCGTGCTGATGGGGACAATGAAGACGGTGTTAGCCGTTACAAACTTCCAGTTTCAGCACTGCAGCCAGGTGGTTTCGGCGGCTCTGAAGCGTTGCTGCCTAATGAGAATTCTGCTTATGAGGGCTACCGGCTCTTGCAAGAATACTTTGTCTTTCCTGCAAAATTCCAATGCTATGATATTGACGGATTAGAGCCGTTCTTCCGCAATCGTGAAGAAACAGATTTCTCATTAGAGTTCACTTTCTCAAGGCCTTTGCCACCTGATGTGAAAGTGCGTCCGGGAACGTTCCGTCTCTATTGCGTTCCAGCAGTGAATTTGTTTGATTATGATGCTGAGCCGATGAAAATCGACCATAGTCAGATGCGGTATCCAATCCGGCCGACAGCAAATGGTCGCGGCGCCATAGACATTTTCTCTATCGATCGGATCATGAGTTGGCGTGCTGCGAAGGATCCAACAAGTGGTTCGCATCTGCGTGAGTATCCCTCCTTTGAATCTTTCCATCACGAGGTTGAGCGTGCGGATGGTCTAACCCAGATTTATTATCGTTTGAGACTTCGCGAAGCGTTGGGTAAGCGCGGTATGGAGCATCTGGTTTCATTCGTGCGCCACGATAATGAGCGCGCTATCCCGGAACATGAAGTTCTCTCTGCTGATCTGAAGTGCTTCCATCCCGAACATGCCATGGAGTTGGGCGCAGGTGATGTGCGTGAGCCAACAGGTGAAACGCCGAGCTTCGTGACATTTAAGAACCTGAGCCAGCCCAGTGCACCAGTCTATCCACCGCTGGATGGATCGCTTTACTGGAACCTGATCTCCAATCTTTCTCTTAATTACGTTTCATTGCTTGAAAAAGAAGCTCTGAAGACCGTGATTGCGACCTACGATTTTCAGGCTCGCCTGAACCGGCAGGACGAGCGTGTCAGTAAGCAGCGTATTGATGGCATCATTTCCATCGAGACGAAACCGGTCGACAAGTTATTTCGAGGGCAGGCCGTTCGAGGTTTGAAAACTGTCATGTCTCTCAGCGAAGACGCGTTCCAGAGCGAGGGCGAGATGTTCTTGTTCTGCAGTGTGCTCGCAGAATTCTTTTCTCTCTATTCAAGTGTCAATTCGTTCCACGAACTCATCGTGAATGGAACACAAAATAATGAAGTCTATCAATGGCCAGCGAAAATTGGGCGACAACCTCTGATCTAAGAGGCGACCTACAGTTTAACGCTCGCAGCTGGTCATTCTTCCAAGCTGTTGAGCTGATCCAGCGTTGTTATGATGAGCGCACTGAAGTTGGTACGCATCTTTTGCCGAAAGATGAGAAGATCAACTTCAGCGTCATGCATTCGCTTGGCTTTCCGCTTTCTGACATTGCCAGCATTGAAAGGCAAGATAATCAACAGGGTGAGGTCGAACCGGTCGATTATGTTGATTTCAATATGGAAGTGACGTTTCTCGGCCTGCACGGGTCAAGCTCGCCATTACCCTCTTATTATCAAGAGGTCATAGCCAAATACGATGCACAAGGCTCCTTGATGAAGGGGTTCTTTGACTTCTTCCATAACCGCCTGGTCGGCCTCTTACACCGCTCCATGCGCAAGTACCGCTTCTATGTGCGTTACGAGCCGGGTGCGTTGGACCCATTCTCTCAATGGGTGTTTTGTGTTTTTGGATTGTCAGATCAGGAGTCTCGCCACAAATCACCTATCAACTGGGCGCGCTTGCTCACGTTCGCCGGAGTTCTGGCGTCTCGCAATCGGTCACCTGCCGCGATCGCAAGTGTCGTATCTCACTCCTTTTTTCACAAAGAAGTGGAAGTGGAGGAGTGGGTTCAGCGAAGGGTTGATATCCCCGAAGGGCAACGCTCGGAACTGGGGCAGCACAACATGTTGCTGGGTGAAGACACGATAATTGGCGATAGTGTCTCGGATATCTCGAGCAAATTCAATATCTTCATCAAGAATTTGAGCTTTGAACGTTTTCAGGATTTCCTTCCTCACGGGCGAGATTACAAGGCCCTTAGGGATCTGGTGGAGTTCATGCTGCGTGATCAACATGCCTACGACATCAAGTTGGAACTGGCAGAAAATCAGGCCTCTCCGGTCATGCTTACTGACGAGTACGAAGGACGACTGGGGTGGTCAACCTTTCTTGACAAGGGTGATGGACGCTCGCGCGAAGTCCTGATCTCCGCGCGGTTGTAGGAGGGTAGTATGAAACTGGTCCTGGTCATCAACAACACCTCCACGCTTGAGAACGGCAGTAAAGCCACTGCGACATTTGACAAGGCAGGCGGAAACATTGGTTCTGGTGAGCAATGTCATTGGCAACTGTTGGATCGGCGCAGCTCTGTTTCTCGCGAACATGTACGCGTGTTTTTTCAAGACGGTGTTTATTGTGCGGAAGCCGTGAGTGATGAAGGCATTATCGTAAATGGCTCCAATCGGCCGATCCCAACAGGTCAACGGTTCCGTGTCTCTGACGGTGATATCTGGAAGGTCGGGGCGTTCAAGTTGACCACGTATGTGGTTGCGGAAGGCAGCGAGCTGGAAGACCAAAGCGAGCAATGGGCTGGCCGGTTTGCAGCCATAGACACAATTGTGTCTGGACGCTTGCAGGATGAAGACGAGCACACACAAGATAACATCGAATACATCCTCGCGGACCGGTTAGAGAGCGACCTGAGTGAGGATTTCTTTGCAGGCAATCAGCGGGCAGGTGCCCTTGCATGCGATCCTGTAGAGGTTCTTGACCAGCAGGATGATGAAGGCCTGCCAGGCAATCAAGATCCGCTCTCTCAATTAAATCATGACAGCAAGCCCGACCAACAAGAGTTGGACGAGGACTTATTGAGCACTCTGGGGCTACAGCCTGAAAACAGCGGTAAGGCACTGGGTGTGGATGATCCTCAAGCACATCACCGTTTGATGATCATGCCCCAAGCAAAAGGAAACCATACAATGACCAATACAGGTACAGAGCCGGTTGATCCGGATATGGACAGCTATCTTGAGTCTCTGACGAACTCGGGCGGGCAAGAAATGTTGGTCAGCGATATTCAGGAGACCGAAAGTTGGCATGGTTCCGTTGCTCTTTCTGAATCCGGAGAAGAGGGCATGGTAGATCATGTGGTGCTGCGACCTCTTCTGACAGCATTGGGACTGCCAGCTGGCGATATGAGTTTGCCTGAGGCGAACCGCATTACTCAGGATGTTGGCGCAGCCTTGAAAACGGCAATTGCTGGGTTGATGGCCATTCATACGCAGCAGTGGGAAGATCGTTCGTCAATGAACGACACTCACCTGCACCCGGTGGAAGACAATCCGATCCGGCTGGCTCAAAGCCCTGAACAAGCGATTGAGGACCTTCTGCTTGTTCAGAGCCCAGTTCATTTAAACGCACCGTCTGCCATTGAAGAAAGTTTGATGCAGATCGAGCTGCATGAGAAAGCGAGCCGTGTTGCTGCTGATGAAGCTTTGGAAGCGGTTCTCCTGGGCCTTTCTCCAGAAAATCTGAAGAAGCGATTTGCGCGCTACAAGGGGCATGCGCCTCGTACAGGTGACCTGGATGGCTGGAATTGGCAGATGTACGAGCACTACTACCATGAAATGCGGTCCGGTCGTCAGCGCGGGCTGACACGCATGTTCTGGGAGGTCTTCCGGCAAGTCTATGATCGTGAAATGCGGAGCCAGCAACTGTATGCAGCTGAGTGACGTTTGATGGCTAGCGAAGATTTGAGGGTGTCCAGCTTTGGGAAGAATGAGGCGGTAGGCATACGATGAACTGGGGTTGGACACTAAACGCGCTCCTGCGAAAGAGCTCTCATCTTGCCTTTGCACTAGCTGCTCTGCTGGCGTTGAGTGCATGCGAAGCACAGAAAATTCCTGAGAAGGTTTTCAAGGTTGTCATGGATCCAGGCATTCCGGTTGGAGAGCCTAAGGACCAGCCGACACTGATTGATGTGACCATCTTCTCAGAACCAGGATCGAACAAGAATGATCTGGGCGAGAGCGTGCCGATTGATGTTTGGGTCTTCCAACTGGGTGACGATGGCAAGTTGCTGCAGTCCTCTTTTGAAGAGGCAACCGAAGACTACGAGAACGCTCTTGGAACCACCTTCATTGATGTGAAGGAGGTTCAGGTCATGCCCGGTGAATCCAAGGTCGTGAGTGAGCTTGAGTTGGATGAAGACACGGTCTTCATTGGCCTTGTGGGCGGCTACGCGAAGCCTGAGAAAGTCGATTGGCGCGTCGTTGAGCAGGTCAAGCCCAAGGGAGAAACTTACAAGCTGCTTGCTGTCATCAGCAGAAAAAAAATTATCACGAACCTTCATCGGTAGGTTTGAGAGCAAATAGGTTTATTTAGATTATGTCACTGCGAAACCATGTAATTTGGCGGGATGGCCTGTTTTTGAAGCCCCACCATTTTCAGCAGCAACAACGATATTTAGAACATCTTATCCGCTCTCGCAGCGAGGCGATTGATCCTTATCAGCACGGGGTAAGCCGGTTGGAGATCAATAAGGAAAGCCTGCTGCACGGTAAGTTGCTGGTTGACTATGCGCTGGGAATTTTCCCTGACGGTACAACGATTGATGTACCTGGCGAAACAATGGCGCCTGCGCCTTTGGATGTGAGCGGTGAAAATGTAGTCGGGCAGACGGTATATCTGGCTTTGCCATTGCGCTCAAATGGTGTTCCCGAAGTAGAAGACCCGCTCAACCCTCAGGATGCGACTCGAATGCGTGCGTTCTCTCAGGATGTGCGCAACAACACCAGTTCAGATTCTGAAGCGTTTCTGGTCGATGTGGCTCAATATCGGTTGCGATTGATGTTGGAGCGCGAAGACCGTTCTGCCTTCACGTGTCTACCTCTAACGCGTATCCGGAACAAAAACTCAGACGGTAGTGTGGTGTTGGATGATGAGTTTTTGCCAATGGCCTCAACCATCGATGCTCAACCCCGCCTGCGTAAAACCCTTGACGACCTCGTAGGACTGCTGCGCCAGCGTGCCTCTCACATTTCAAGCCGCATGGGTACACCGGGTCAGCGAGGTGTCTCGGATGTTTCTGACTTCCTGATGCTGCAAACGATCAACCGTTTATGGCCGGAATTCCGGCACATGTCCTCCCTCAAAGGCGTGCACCCAAAAGAGCTCTATAAGATGTTCTCTGGGGCGGCCGGAGAGTTGGCAACGTTTACGCATGAACAACGCATGCCAACAACGTGGCCAGCCTACCATCATGAAGAACCGCAGATTTGCTTCGATCCAGTGATTAGCTCTTTACGCCAGTCGCTATCGACCATCTTTGAAGCAAACGCAATCGCACTGCCGCTGAACAAGCAGAAGTACGGCATCATCACGTCACCGCTCAGTGATCGGTCGCTTTTGAACTCAGCAATTTTTGTTGTTGCAGTGAAAGCCAGTATGGAGCTGGAAGAACTGGCAAAGTCGTTCCCGGCGCAAACCAAGGTGTCGTCTATTGAGCGAATTCGCGAGTTGATCCATCTGCATTTGCCCGGGGTCGTGCTTCAAAGGCTTCCTTCTCCGCCACGGCAACTGCCATATCATGCAGGGTTCTCCTACTTCCAGCTGGATGCTAACTCAGCAGGTTGGCAATACATTGAAAACGCGAGTGGTTTTGCCTTCCACATCGCGGGTGAATTTGCTGATTTGCAGCTGCAGTTCTGGGCTATCCGCAATGAAAGGACGACATGATGAGTGAAGTTGCAAATCTGTTTGACTCTGGTGATCCTGAAGTTGTTGAAGACGCGCCAATTGCAAGTGCTGAAACAGTGCCTCAGAATTTAAAGGATGTTTCTCCAAGGCCAGTGCAGCACATCAGTTTCCCCATGCGTGGGCACAGCATCAATAAAATCATTGATGCAAGCCAGTCCTTACTTGCTTTGATCTCACGCATTCCGGAAGTCTCTGAGAACAACAAGCTAGACTACCTGCACAAAGATGTTCGGGCTGAGATTGAATCTCTTGAGCTGGAGCTTCAGCGCGAAGGATTTGATCGTGCCACCATTCTGGCGCACCGCTATTGCCTGTGTTCTGCAATTGATGAGGCGGTGATGTGCTCTCCCTGGGGGCAGAATTCCGACTGGTCCGAGCGCAGTTTGCTGGCATTGTTTCATAGCGAAACCTGGGGCGGTGAGAAATTTTTTATAGTTCTCAGCCGTCTGATGAGGGATCCGGTTCGTTATATTGAGTTGATTGAGTTCCTGTATTTGCTGCTCGGGCTTGGTTTCGAAGGCAAGTATCGAGTGATGCACAATGGCAAGCTGCAGCTCGAAGAAATCATGCGTGATGTTCACCACGTCATCCGGCAGGAGCGGGGTGAGGGGAATTTCGAACTTGGTCAATCAGAGAACAAAGTGATTGAGAAAGCGCATGTCGTTCATTGGCATACACCTGTTTCTCTTGTTTGGATTAGCCTTTTTATTTTATGCGCGCTGACCTACGCCGGGTTTTATTGGCAGATAGACCAATACACCGATGGGGTCGTCACTCAGCTGCGTGAAATGCTTTAATTTTGGAGATCGAGTATGGCTCGACTGGAAATCAAGGCGCTGATTGAGCGTCTCAACCCATGCTGTCGTCAGGCAATTGAAGAAGCTGCCAGCCTTTGCGTTTCGAACTCGCATCAGGAAGTGACAATTGAGCATTTCCTCATTTCTCTTATTTCACAACCTGCGGTGGATATTAGATTACTGGTACAAAGCCAGAATGTGGATGCAGACAAGTTGAACGAGGCCCTTCGTGCAACGTTCAACCGATATCGCAGAGTTGAAGCTGATCGCACGCCAACGTTCTCACCGCTGCTTCAGGATCTCTTGCAGGATGCATGGTTGATTGCCTCCGTTGAGCAAGGTGAGAAAACCGTCCGCTCTGGTGCTGTTCTCATTGCCCTGCTCAATGAGCGTGGCCGTTATATGCAGATGGACTATTATCCGCTGCTCGAACGCGTCTCATCTGATGTTTTGCTGCGCGATTTCGAAGCGTTGACGGCTGGCTCTTTCGAAAAAGATCATCGTGCCATGCCGGGGGCTGCATCAGGTGCAGGAGAGGGGGCAGACGGTTTCCTTCAAAAATACGGCACCAACTTCACTCAGCTGGCGAAAGATGGAAAGATTGATCCGATCTTCTGCCGCGATAATGAGATCCGCCAGATTATCGAAATCTTGTGCCGCCGCCGTAAGAACAACCCAATTTGTGTTGGTGAAGCTGGTGTAGGTAAAACCGCACTGGCCGAAGGTCTTGCCCTGCGCATTGCGAATGGTGAAGTCCCAGCAGATTTCGCCAACGTCTCCCTTTGGGGGCTGGATATCGGAGCGCTGCAAGCTGGCGCATCTATGAAGGGTGAATTTGAAAAGCGCCTGAAAGGTGTTATCGACGAAGTCCGCTCCAGTCCTGAACCGATTATCCTGTTTATTGATGAAGCACACACTCTGATTGGAGCCGGTGGTGATCAAGGTGGTTCTGATGCTGCGAACCTGCTGAAGCCTGCTCTGGCCAGAGGCGAGCTGAAAACAATTGCCGCAACAACATGGTCTGAGTACAAAAAATACTTTGAGAAAGACCCTGCACTGACCCGTCGCTTCCAATTGGTGAAGTTGGATGAACCGACCATTGATGAAGCGATCATCATCATGCGTGGGCTCAAAAAAGCCTACGAAGATGCGCACGGTGTTTACATCACCGAAGAAGCGATTGGCGCTTCTGTTCGCCTTGCAGCGCGTTACATCACTGGCCGCCAGCTTCCAGACAAAGCGATTGATGTGCTGGATACAGCCTGTGCGCGTGTGCGAGCTGGGGCCAATACGCCTCCTGTCGAACTACAAGATGTTGAGCAAAGCCTCCAAACCTTGAGCTGGGAAAGAGAAGGCCTGGAGCGCGACCAGCACACAGGCCCATTGGAGCCTGAGCAATTAGAGCGTCTCAAAGCCATCGCAGACCAGTTGAATGAGCTTGAAGCACGTAAGGCGGAGCTTTCGCAACGTCTGGAAACGCAGGTTTCCTTAGCTGAAAACTTCATTTTTGCCCGCGAAGATCTGTTTCAGAAGCAACCTGAAACACTCGACGAAGACGCCTTGGATGAAGTCCGAGCAAATCTTGCAAGCCACAAGAATGCGCTGATCGCAGAAGCTGGGGCAGAGCCGCTGATTTCGGTAGAGGTTGGACCTTCAGAGATTGCTGCAATCATAAGCGATTGGACAGGTATTCCGATCAACTCCATGGTGCAGGATGATTACCATCGTCTACTGACCCTTGCTGAAACTATGAAGAAAGCAATCAAAGGTCAGGACCACGCCATTGATGCCATTGAAGCTCGCTTGCGCGCATCGCGGCTTGATCTTCACAAGAAAGGCCAACCGCTTGGTGTGTTCTTCCTTGCTGGACCTTCCGGCGTCGGAAAAACAGAGACAGCCCTTGAGGTCTCGCGCCGATTATTCGGTGGCGAAGAGTTCATTACCACCATCAACATGTCTGAGTACCAGGAGCGTCACACGGTTTCCCGGTTGATCGGCTCACCTCCCGGTTACGTCGGTTATGGAGAGGGTGGTGTGCTGACAGAGGCCATTCGTAAGAAGCCTTACTCTGTCGTGCTGCTTGATGAAGTGGAAAAAGCCGACCCGAACGTGCTGAACTTGTTCTATCAGGCATTTGATAAGGGAGAGCTTGCTGATGGGGAAGGGCGCCTCATCGATTGCCGCAATGTAGTGTTTTTCCTGACCAGTAATCTTGGTTCAGACCAGATTGAGAACTGGGTTGCAAGTGCCGAAGATGGTCAGGTTCCAAGCCATGGCTCGATGCTGAAATCTCTTACACCGCTCTTTGCGCAGCACTTTAAACCCGCACTCCTCGCGCGGATGGAACCATTGGTTTACCTGCCACTATCTGAAGAAGTACTGGCAGACATTGTGCAAATGCGTCTTGCTGATCTCATCCAGCTCTTGAAGGACACACAGAAGGTTGCGCTTTCCATTAGTGAAGAGGCCTATGAGCGTGTAACGCAAATGTGCCGAGTGGCCTCTAATGGTGCCCGGCTTGTCGATCAGGTTATTCAACGCCAGCTATTGCCTACGTTGTCTATTGAGCTGTTAGAAGCTGGCCATCGCGGTGAACAGATTTCCGCGATTGCCATTGACAGCCCGGAAGGTGAAGACGGCTTCACTTTCGCAGCGGCCTACGAGGCAGATGCTGACGAGGAACCAGCCGAAGACCTCGCTTTGGAAGAGGCGCATTAGTATTGATATGGAGGCATCTTCTACAACAGACGCTCTGATGACATTGATGACGTGCAGGTCAGAAAATGAACTGCGCGCCATGATGTTGAAGACTGTGTTGGCGTCAACCAGAGCACAAGCTATCGCTGTTTACTTGCCAGATATTACTGGTCGTAAGTTGATACCTTTTGCATGTGATGGCGGGCTACCGGTAGCCCGCCTTCCACAGCTTGACAATGAAGTCGGCACCGAGCGCTTCCGTGAGCTGGATGTCTTGCAGACTGAGCCATTCTATTTTGGGAAGACGCCATCTTCTGCGAAGACACAAGATCTGAGCTCAGCTCTGTTCTGTCGTCATGGCTCTCTCGTTGCCCATCGGATACTGCTGGAAACGTCAGAAGGTCATAACGCATACAATCAAGTCTACGTTTTCCTGCTCGCTTCAGCGGGTAGTACTCCAAGACTTCAGGAGGAGCACCACACGCTGCATGTGTTGTGGCGCTCATATTTCCACCTGTCCCCTTTGCTTGTCTCTCTGGAGAACCTGCTGAAAACCGAAGAAACGCAGGTTGAAAAGTCGAAGCACCAAAAAGGGCAGGTCGACTCCATGCTCTCAGATAACCTCGTGGGACGCTCACCGCAGATAACCCAGGTTAGAGAGAAAATCGCCCAATACGCACAAAACAAGTACGCGGTTTTGGTGCACGGGGAGACGGGAACAGGCAAGGAAGTCGTTGCGCGATCCTTACACCGGCTCTCACAATTTTCTGATGGACCTTTCATTGCAGAAAATATTGCAGCTCTGCCAGAGAACCTTATTGAGAGCGAGTTGTTTGGCTATAAAAAGGGTGCTTTCACCGGGGCAACTGAAAACAGAGACGGTCTTGTAAAAAGAGCTTCTGGCGGGACATTGTTCCTTGATGAGATTGGTGATCTCTCGATTGATCTTCAGGTCAAACTGCTTCGTATTCTTCAGGAGAAAAAGCTTCGACCGCTGGGAGGAAGTAAAGACGAGCCTGTCGATTTCCGCCTCATCTGTGCCACCCATGTTGACCTGAAAAAAGCGATTGAGAACGGAAAGTTCCGGGCCGATCTTTTCTACCGTATCACGCAGCTCACCATAGACGTACCACCATTGCGCAACCGCGAAGGTGATAGAGTTCATCTCGCACGCCACTTCCTGCAGGAGATTGCTGTTAGTAACGCAGACACCTCCAAAGCACTGAGTGAAGAAGCCGTCTCCCTGCTGGAAACCGCAGAGCTGAAAGGCAATGTCCGTGAGCTGCAGAACTGCATGATCAAGGCCGTCTTTCTCGCTTATGACACTGACGAAATTTCAGGAAGTATTCTCAAACAAGCCATGAATGAGCAACTCGATACTGCTGTTGTGTCCGGGCCTCAGAGTAATTCTTTTGCAGGTGAGAACGGATACGATGATCTGTTACTGGCAGAAAAAGGACTTCGCACGGTTGTCTCAAACTTCGAGCTAGACTTGATACGGAGCGCGTATTCCCAGTTCAAAGGGGATCGGAGCAAAATGGCGGATTTCCTACAAATACCAAAACGTACCCTTGCCAACAAACTCAGCAAATTCAATTGTCCAACGATGGAATTCGACCATGAGAACTAGCAGGTTTGCTCACCCGATTTTTGCAACAGCGCTGGCCGGCCTGATAGCGGCTCCTAGCAGTATTTCTCTATCATCGACCTCTTATGCAGAAACGATCACCTTGGAAAAACAGGTGGTTGAAAAATGCACTCTCACCATTGGCCGGGTTAATCGTTTGTCGTGCTTTGACCAGTTGCTTAAGACCCCGCTTGAGGTCTTATCTGCAGGAGAACCCAATCCAGAATTCGTTGAGAATGTGAATGCACCTGCAGGCCGCTTGGAGCGACAGGCGAAAACGATGGAGCGAGTGCGATCTTCAGGGGATTTAACCTGGCAGTTTCGCTTTGGGGCTGTCGGACATCCCGCGATATTCAGGTGGGATGAGATCCAGGAAGAGAGCATGCCTGCTCAACCACTGGAGCAACGTGATGGGGCAATCCCTGAGAAGGCACAGGCACTGCAAACTGAACAAGGACAGCAACCGGTCATTCAGCCAGGTGAAACCAATGTCTACCTCAGTATGAAAGCTGTGCAGTCTGTTGATGCTGGTATCGAGGAAAAGCCTGCGATCTTGCTGCTATCCTGTGTTGAAGACATCACAACAGTTGCCTTGGTGCTTAATGAGCCACACGTTAAACGCCGGGTTCCAATCCGCGTTATGCTGCGCGATCAGCGTGTCGACAACGATGTCTGGCAGAGCGCGGAAAGCAAACGCATTCTTATCAGCCCGCGTGGATTGACCAGCATCGCACACATTAATCGTTGGGCCAACGTAGATCGGGTGCAGCTTGATGTTGTGTCAGATGATGGCTCGCGTGCCTACCTATTCGACTTGGCAAACCTTCAGGACATGCTACCGCCTCTTCGCAAGGCGTGTCACTGGTAGGAATTTGATTTTTTGAGACAGGCATTTTTCCAATGAAGCATAGTTTCCGTATTGCTGTGATACTGGTAACCCTCGGGTTTCTGACAATTCCAGCCTATTTGATTTGCGACTATCTCAATCTCATTCCTGATGAGTATTCCATGGTGCGCAACCTTGTCGTACTTGCGGGTGGTAAGATTGAAACGTTTAGAAGTCAGTTACCCATCCCCAAAGGCGTGCCTTACACCCCAATTGAGCAAACATCGGTATTTTACAATGTTGCAGCTGGTCTGAGTGCACTCTTCACTGTTTTTGTCGCAATTCCAGCGTTTTTATTGCTCGCATACATCGCCAGTTCAGCTTTCGCAGCAGTTAAGGCAACACGGCGAAACTACGTTTTGGGGCAGTTCACCAAAGCCGCAGAACTCCTTGAATCCGGGAATGGCGCTTTGCGTGAAGCCGGTGTTGTGATCCTTTCAGAAATCGCAAAGTCTAATCCAAATGAACACTTTCAGGACGTCCTGCAACTTCTGGCCGCTCACATTCGCAGCACAAGCTCTGCACAACGCTCAAATTTGATGGCCGGCAAAGAACATGCTCGTGCCCGCGGGGAGTTGATTGCTTCAGTCCAAAAGGTGTCTGAACTGAAAAGGCTGCTCAGAAAGAAAGACAGAAGCATTCAGCTGGATCTAACCGGAGCATATTTCCGGGGTATGAAGAACAGTAGTGGTCTGATTGGGAAATCAAGCGCACACGGCCCCGACCTGAGCTATTGCCTGTTAACTGACAGTGTCTTCGACGACGCCGACCTCACCAACGCAAACTTCTCGCAAGCAAACGTAAACCGTGCTCGCATAGAAGAAAAGTGGAAAGCCTTATTCTCCGTAGAACAATGGGCCAGCGTCCAAGTCATCAACGAAAAAGGAAAAGTCATCCGCCCACCCATCACTTGATAGGTGGGTGGATGTTCGGCGAACTCATGGCAATGGACTATATCTGGAAGAGAACATAAACCAGCACGATTGAACACTTTTCGATGCCTCAAAAGCACCTTCGATATCAAGTATTCCAAGATGCTATCTTCCTCGCGTGCTGCGATGAAGAATTGAGTGCGCGTGTTTAACTTCAATTTATGTCCAACTTTGTCAACGTGCGAGTTTCCCCTCTAACACCCTTCAAGAGCAGGTTCTGCAACTCTTCTGCAATGGGATCAAAGCAACTCGGATTGTGACAAGTGCAGATACTGCATGAAGCGTTCGTATTGTGTGACGACGTCGGCTATCAACTGTTCCTCGGTATAGCCGAGTACGTCGTACTCCTGGCCGCCTTGGGCAAGGAACACCTCGACGCGGTAGTAGTTGGTGCCTTCCTCTTCGGTCTCGTCCTCATTTTCATCTTCGTCAATGAGGTGACCCGGGCCAATTGCCAAAGCGGTTGTGAAGTACCGTTTTCGCAGGCCATACACAAAGACCGTTTCTTCAGACTGTTCGATGGTCAATCGATAGTTCTTGGTACCGGTCAGTGTGGCTTTGAAACCGCGTGTCTCAAATTCCGCCTGCACCTTTTCCAGAGCAGGCTTGCCAATAGTACCCATAAAATGTCGTGCGTCTTTTAAGGTCGCGTTTTCAGTCAATGTTCCGATGCGCTGCCTCCAATCCACGGTGCTTTTTGTGTACTGCACTGTGGTGTGGTGCATTTGCAGGTTTTTGGTGCGCAAAGCATCATCCTGCAAGGCTTTGTAAAGGCCAAAGCACATCAGCAGCATAACAATGAGGAAGGGGAGCGCACTGGCAATCGTCGCAGTTTGTAAAGCTCCCAGCCCACCTGCCGATAACAACACAATCGCAACAACGCCCTGTAGAACAGCCCAAAATACACGCTGCCAGACAGGGGAGTTGATGTCGCCGCCAGAGGTCAAACTGTCAATAACCAAAGACCCGGAGTCGGAGGAGGTTACAAAGAAAACCACCACCAACACAACGCCCAGCATGGAGAGTACAGATGAAAATGGCATGTACTCAAAGAACTTGAAGAGAGCCAGAGACACATCAGTAGAAACGGCTTCAGCAAGGCTATCTGCCCCTCCATTGAGGATCAGATCAATACCTGTGTTCCCAAAGATCGTGAACCAGATCAGGCTGAACCCTGTTGGCACAAACAGCAGACCAACGAGGAATTCACGGATGGAACGACCACGGGAAACGCGTGCGATAAAGGTGCCTACAAAAGGTGACCACGAGATCCACCAGCCCCAATAAAGCAGAGTCCAACCGCCCAGCCAGTCATCTTTTCGGTCATAGGCGTAAAGGTTGAAGGTCTTATGGATCAGGTCCCCCATATATGCGCCTGCATTTTGCACAACAGTCTGCAGCAATGTCACGGTTGGCCCAACAATCAGGACCAGCACCATAATGCAAACAGCCAGAATGAGGTTTGTTTCAGAAAGACGCTTCACACCTCGATCAAGGCCGGAAAAAACCGAAGCCGTTGCCATGCTGGAGATGAGTACGATCAGAATGATTTGTGAGGTTGTCGAAACAGGGACGTCAAACAGATAGTTCAGGCCAGCATTCACCTGAAAAGCACCATAACCAAGCGAGGTGGATACACCGAACAAAGTGCCTAATACCGCAAATGTATCAACCGCATGGCCGATCGGACCGTAGATCTTCTCTCCAAACAGAGGATAGAGCGCGGACCGCGGCAACAAAGGCAATTGGTGGCGGTAGGTGAAATACGCCAATGAGAGGGCCACCACACCATAGATTGCCCAGGCATGCAGACCCCAGTGGAACATGGTGATCTTCATTGCCTCACGAGCAGCCTCAATGGTTTGCCCTTCCATGTCGGGTGGAGACATGAAATGCATGATCGGCTCTGCGACACCGAAGAAAACCAGTCCAATGCCCATACCTGCTGAAAACAGCATGGCGAACCAGCTTTTGTAGGCGTAATCGGGCTCAGCATGGTCAGGTCCCAGTTTGATATCACCAAACCGGCTCACCATGATGAAAAGGATGAACAGCAGAAAAATCGCAACTGCCAGAATATAGAGCCAACCAGTATTAGTTTCGATCCAATCCTGAATGTTGCTGTAAAACCTCTGAGAGCCTTCCGGCCAGATGACTGCTGTAATTAGGAGCAGAAAAATCAGCGATATGGAGCTGATAAAAACAGGAGGATTAAACTTGTGCTTTATTCTCATCACGTGCTTCAACAAGCGCCGAAAAATGCAAAAAAAGGGCGCACGAGTGACGAGGACTGCATTTTTCAAAGCAAAGCTATCTCAGTTGTGTAGACGGCCTCTTAAAACAATGTGTCCAACTCAGGATGGTTCTAAGCAAAACAAATATATATGCTTCGAATGACCAAAGCTGGGGCCGAGCATTTACTCCTGCCTTCACCAAGTGGCAATAGCTTTTATGTCGCACCTGAAAGTACGTATTCTTTTTTAATTTCAAAGGCTTGTAGATTTAAGTTAAGAGTGCTCGTGCTGAGCTGTAGAGCAGCGCTGTCAAACTCAACTGTTTCGCCTGAGAGCCCGGCTCAAAACAGCATAAAACGAGATATCTGATCGCGACTGGGCTTTGAAATGCTTAGTTCAACTCTGTAGGGAACATCAAAGTCGGATGACTGCCATTTTGTCTTGTGTCATGTCGTGCATGGTGTAGCCGATACCCCCGGTGTTGTAGCCAGACTGGCGACGACCAGCAAAGGGCATCCAATCCACACGAAAGGCGGTATGGTCGTTGACCATGACGGCAGTGGCATCGAGACGCCGGACGGCTTGGAAGGCTGTCTCTAAGCTTTGAGTGAAAACAGCGGCCTGGAACGCAAAGGGTAGGCTGTTTGCAGTCTCGATAGCATCCGCAATACTATCAATGCTGTAGACGCAAATCACCGGACCAAAAATTTCCTGTTGCGAAACGCGGACATTGGCGGGTGGATTCAGCAACACGGTGGGGGCATAGGTTGTCGGGCCCAGGCGTTTTCCGCCTGCCAGCAAATTGGCACCTCCATCGATAGCCTCATTCACCCATTCCTCAACCCGGTCCACCTCACCAGGCCGGATCAGAGGACCGCAATTCGTTGTCGCATCAGTAGCATCACCCACTTTCAGCAGTTTGGCAGCCTCTGCCAGCTTTTGCGCGATCTCTTGCGCTTTAGAGGGAGGAGCAAATACACGTTGGACAGAAACACACACCTGACCAGAGTGATAAAAGCCCCCCTTGGTTAAAAGAGGGATCATGTCGTCGATATGGGCATCTTCGCTGACAATTACGGGCGCTGCTCCACCATGTTCCAAAGCGCAGCGCGCACCTGGTGTCAGCTTTGAGCGAAGCATCCAGCCAACACGTGCAGAACCGATAAACGAGAAGAATCCAACCCGCTGATCAGTGATCATTTGCTCAGCCACTTCGTTATTACAAACAACGGCACGGCACCAGTCCGCTGGCAATCCTGCTTCATGTAACATGCCTACAAAAGCCAGGCAGGACAGTGGTGTATCGGGAGCTGGTTTGATGATAACCGGACAGCCCGTGGCCACCGCCGGTGCCACCTGATGCACAATCAGGTTGAGCGGGTGGTTGAAAGCGCTCGCAGCAACGACCACGCCGATCGGCTCGCGCTGGGTAAACGCGATGCGACCTGATCCAGCCTCTGTCAAATCCATCGGAATTTCACGGCCAGTCATTTGGCCAACCTCGTGTACGCAAAGTTCCACACCATCAATGGCGCGCATCACTTCCACACGGGCATCAACCAGTGGTTTGCCACCTTCGTTGGCGATCTGGAACGCCAACTCGTCAATGCGAGCCTCCATGAGCTGAGCTGTTTTCTTTAAGATGGCTATTCGTTGAAAGGCAGGAAGCCACTCATCACGTTGACGAAAGAGATTGTGTGCAGTCTCCAGAAATGCGTCGACCCGCTCCCATTCACTGGTCTCGACACTGCCGATGCATTTCAGGCTGTACGGATTGACGACATCTAGTGTCTTGCTCATATCAGGCACACCTTGGCTGCAAGCTCGTCAATCAAGACCCGCTGGTTTTCGCTGTAATCAACGGGAATATCAACCAGATGGACCCCGCCAGCAGTAAAGGCCGCTTCAAAGGTCGGCAGCAGATCTTCTGTGCGGGTAATCCTGTGGCCAGTAGCACCATAACTGTTTGCATACTCGACAAAGTTAGGGTTGCCAAACTGCAATCCCCAGTCTTCAAACCCTGCATGAGCCTGCTTCCAGCGGATCATACCGTAAGAGCGATCATCCAAAACAGTGACCACCAAATTGAGCTTCAACCGAACAGCCGTTTCCAGCTCCTGACTGTTCATCATGAAACCGCCATCACCGCAGATCGCCATAACACGGCGGTCTGGATAAAGCTTGGCTGCCATCATAGCCGAAGGCAGGCCAGCGCCCATTGTCGCCAATGCGTTGTCTAAAAGCACCGTATTGGGTTGATGAGCCTTGTAGTTGCGGGCGTACCAGATCTTGTAGATCCCGTTGTCGAGCGCAATAATATCGAAATCGCCCATCACCCTGCGTGTATCAGCGACCACCCGTTGTGGGATAACCGGAAAACGCGAAACATCACCACCTTCAGAGGTGTGCAGGTCTGTCTCTTTTTTGATGCGTTGGAAATAACTGCGATCAAAGTCCAGCGGACCGTCCAGGATATCGCCAAGCCGTGCAACGGAGCGGGCAAGATCTCCTACCACCTCAACCTGAGGGAAGTACACCTGATCAACCTGCGCAGCCTTGTAGTTCATATGGATCACTTTGGTGCCGCCATGTTCCATGAAGAACGGCGGTTTTTCGACAACGTCGTGACCCACATTGATGATCAGATCAGCCCGTGCAATTGCGCAGTGCAAGTAGTCTCCATCAGAGAGCGCAGCAGTACCAAGAAACAGGTCTGAGCGCTCATCAATGACGCCTTTGCCCATCTGAGTGTTGAAAAACGGAATCTGGGTCTTTTCGGCGAAAGCCTTGAGTATGGAATGAGCGTCCTTACGGTTTGCTCCAGCTCCAAGCAACAGCAACGGCATTTTTGCGTTGCGGATCATCTCAGCTGCTTCATTCAGCACCGTATCATCTGCGACCGCGTAGTAACGGGGATGAGGGTGCAAGACAGCTTCATCAGTTTCTTCAACAGCAATATCTTCAGGCAGCTCCAGCAAGACCGCGCCGGGGCGCTCCTCTTCTGCCACCCGGAAAGCCTCACGGATCAGGGCAGGGATGGTATTGCCATGGACAATCGCCTTGGACATCTTACAGATCGGCTCAAACAGACTGACAATGTCGATGATCTGAAATTGCCCTTGCTTGGACTTTTTGATCGGCTTTTGCCCGGTGATCATGATCAAAGGCATGCCGCCCAGAAAAGCATAGGCCGCCGGGGTCGCAAAGTTGGTCGCGCCCGGTCCAAGCGTCGCCATGCAGACGCCCGCTTTGCCAGTCAAACGCCCATAAGTGGCAGCCATAAAGGCCGCACCTTGCTCATGTCGGTTCAACACCAGTTCAATTGTTGAGGTACGAAGGGATTCAAGAACGTCAAGGTTTTCCTCACCAGGAACAGCAAAGACGTATTCAACACCTTCCGCTTCCAGTGCAGCTACAAGACGATCAGAAGCTTTCATCGGGGCATGAGAGTCAGGCATGGGATCTCCTGTTCAGTCAACGCTTGGCTTTAGAACTTCAGGCTTATATTCTCTCTATGAGATCAGAAATTAGTAAAGGCAGTATGCTGATGTTTGATATTTCCGTAGAGACACATTTTGGCGGTTGGTTCTCCGTCAAGATAATAAATCGCTAACGAGCAGGAAGTCCGTGAACAGCAATTAATATGAGATGAAGTGTAAACTATATGTCCTTCTGCATACGAATAGCTCAGGTTAAGCAACCAAAATCAGTATTTGTGTATAAGAAGAATTGCCTTTTATCGGCACGTAAGCTCCAGTTGGAGTAGACCTTAGCAAGCGCTCATTAACCACAAACGAAAACAGGCCCCAAAGCAGAGCTTTGGGGCCTGTTTTTATAAGCTTTTGATCAGTAATCAGCTGCAGCCGCTGGTGGAGCCGCAGGTGTCGCATTTTAGGCAGGTGCCGTTGCGGACCATGGTGAAGTTGCCGCATTCTGCGCAGCTTTCACCCTCATACCCCTTCATGCGGGCCTGAGCGACCTGACTGGCGACAGATGGCTGTGCAGCTGCTGGTGTTGCAGTACCAACGCTTGCTGTTGCCGTCGCTTCACCACCGCGCTGGAAGGCTGTTGCAATCGCATCAGACTGAGCTGTGATCGCACCGGCCAGCTGAACAGCTGGATCGCCACCTGGGACCAGACGGAACTTTTCGGTCTGACCGCGAACAAGGCCGTGAGAAACAATCGCAGGGCTGCTCTCTTCATCCTGTCCTTCAGCTGAAGAACGGGAGGTAGACGTCGTGCTGTCCAATGCTTCCGGTGGCACGTGTGCCAGATCGTTACGACCGAGATAGGACACGGCCAGCTCACGGAAGATGTAGTCAAGAATGGATGTCGCATTCTTGATTGCGTCATTGCCCATCACCATGCCAGCAGGCTCAAATCGGGTGAACGTGAACGCGTCAACATATTCCTCAAGCGGAACGCCGTATTGCAGACCAAGAGAGATCGCAATCGCGAAGTTGTTCATCAATGAGCGGAAGGCAGCGCCTTCTTTGTGCATGTCGATGAAGATTTCGCCGATACGGCCATCCTGATATTCACCGGTTGTCAGGTACACTTTGTGGCCGCCAACGGAAGCTTTCTGAGTGTAACCTTTGCGGCGGTTAGGCAGCTTTTCACGGTTGCGAACAGTACGCTCGATGATCCGTTCAACAACACGCTCTGCAACAGCTTCAGCGCGAGCTGCCTGTGGCTGTGCAAGGATGTCATCAACTGTGTCTTCTGCATCATCGTCTTCATCTTCCAGCAGCTGAGCGTTCAGCGGCTGAGACAGCTTGGAGCCATCACGATAAAGAGCGTTTGCTTTCAGACCCAGCTTCCAGGAGAGCATGTAAGCTTCTTTACAGTCCTCAACACTGGCAGTGTTTGCCATGTTGATGGTCTTGGAAATCGCACCGGAGATAAAAGGCTGCGCAGCGGCCATCATCTTGATGTGACTGTCAACGGACAGGAAGCGCTCACCAATGCGGCCACAAGGGTTCGCACAGTCAAATACCGGGTAATGCTCTTCTTTCAGGTGCGGTGCACCTTCCAAAGTCATAGCACCACACACATGGGTGTTCGCAGCTTCAATCTCTGCCTTGCTGAAGCCCATGTGGCTCAGAAGGTCAAAGTCCATGTCTTCCAGCTGCTCTGCAGAAACGCCAAGCTTACTGGTCAGCAGCTCATCACCAAGGGTCCAGCGGTTGAAGACAAACTTGATGTCGAACGCAGACCCAAGTGCTCCGGCTAGTTTCTCAAGCGCAGCATCATCAAAGCCTTTGGCTGTCAGGCTGGCACTGTTGATCGCAGGGGACTGAGAGATAGAACCATGACCAACCGCATAAGCTTCGATTTCGGCAATTTCAGCTTCTGAGTATCCAAGCGTACGCAGCGCTTCAGGAACAGCACGGTTGATGATCTTGAAGTAACCGCCACCCGCGAGCTTCTTGAACTTCACCAGCGCAAAGTCAGGCTCAATACCGGTTGTGTCACAATCCATAACCAGACCAATGGTGCCGGTTGGTGCAATCACAGTGGTCTGGGCGTTGCGGTAACCGTGTGCCTCTCCAAGCTCCAGAGCTTTGTCCCATGCAAGACGGGCACGCTCAACAAGCTCAGCCTGTGGGCAGTTGGAAGCATCCAGAGGAACGGGCAGGGTGCTGAGGTTCTCATAACCCTTGCTCTCGCTGTGGGCAGCACGGCGATGGTTGCGGATCACGCGCAGCATGTCCTTGGCGTTTTCCTCATAGCGAGGGAAAGTGCCAAGCTCACCAGCCATCTCAGCAGATGTAGCGTAACAAACACCGGTCATGATCGCGGTGATCGCACCACAAAGCGCACGGCCTTCATCACTGTCATAAGCAATACCGGAGATCATCAGCAGGCCGCCAATGTTGGCATAGCCCAGACCAGTGGTGCGGTATTCGTAGGACAGTTTTGCAATCTGCTTGGATGGGAACTGCGCCATCATGACGGAGATCTCAAGCACGATCTGCCAGAGGCGCGTCGCATGCTCAAACTTGTCAAAGTCGAACTGCTGGTCTTCCTTGCGGAATTGCAGCAGGTTTAAAGAGGCCAGGTTACACGCGGTGTCATCCAGGAACATGTACTCAGAACATGGGTTGGATGCGCGGATCTCGCCGCCCTGCGGGCAGGTGTGCCATTCATTGATGGTGGTGTGGTACTGCAGGCCCGGATCAGCAGACGCCCAGGCCGCGTAACCAATCTGTTCCCAAAGCTCAGCTGCTTTGATGGTCTTCTGGGTGCCACCGTCAATACGGCCAATCAGATCCCAGTCTCCATCTGCAGCGACAGCTTTCAGGAAGCCGTCAGTTACACGAACAGAGTTGTTGGAGTTCTGACCGGAAACAGTCAGATAAGCTTCAGAATCCCAGTCAGTGTTGTAGATCGGGAATTCAATGGTCTTGTAGCCCTGACGTGCAAACTGAACCACACGCTGAATGTAGTTATCAGGAACCATTGCTTTCTTGGCAGCGCGCATTTCGCGCTTCAGGGCAGGGTTCTTTTTAGGATCAAAGCAATCGTCGCCGCTGCCTTCGCAGTTGACGGAAGCTTTCATCACAGCCTGAAGATGCTTCTGACACACTTTGGAACCGGTTACGATGGCCGCAACCTTCTGTTCTTCATGCACCTTCCAGGTCACGAATTCTTCGATATCCGGATGGTCGATATCAACCACAACCATCTTAGCTGCACGGCGTGTTGTGCCGCCGGACTTGATTGCACCAGCTGCACGGTCACCAATCTTCAGGAAGCTCATGAGGCCAGAGGACTTACCACCGCCTGCCAGACGCTCGCCGCTTGCGCGCAGAGAGGAGAAGTTGGTGCCGGTGCCAGAGCCGTATTTGAACAGACGTGCTTCACGAACCCACAGGTCCATGATGCCGTTTTCATTCACCAGATCATCGTCAACAGACTGAATGAAGCAAGCGTGCGGCTGCGGATGCTCATAAGCAGTCGCAGAGCGGGTCAGCTCGCCAGTTTCAAAGTCTACGTAATGGTGACCCTGGCTTGGGCCATCAATGCCATACGCCCAGTGCAGGCCGGTGTTGAACCACTGCGGGGAGTTCGGAGCAACCTTCTGGGTCGCGAGCATGTACCGCAGTTCGTCATAAAACGCCTGCGCATCAGCTTCGCTGTCGAAGTATCCGCCTTTCCAGCCCCAGTACGTCCATGTACCAGCCAGACGATCAAACACCTGACGGCTGTCGATCTCAGACCCAAAGCGCTTGTCTTTCGCCATCTTGGAAAGAGCTTTGTCGTCTGGAGCTTTGCGCCATAGCCAGGATGGAACGGTGTTTTCTTCTACCGCTTTCAGCTTGGCCGGAACGCCAGCTTTGCGGAAGTATTTCTGTGCCAGAATATCAGAGGCAACCTGAGAGAATTGCTTAGGAACCTGAATGTTCTCCAAGCGAAACACAACGGAACCGTCTGGGTTACGGATCTCGCTCGTTGCGTTGCAAAACTCAATATCTGCGTAGGGGGATTGTCCTTCCGCAGTATATCGCCGCTCAATTCTCATGTTTAGCCCCTTATCGCACCCGGTGACGGTCACCGCGGTGCATCTCGGTTTTAAGAGTGCCGATAGCTAAGATTTCAACCAAAAGTCCGCCGCCGGTTTTGATTAATCCGCTAACTGGCATTTATCCTAGTAAACGCAGGTAAAGTGGCACGCAATTCGATGCTATCACAATATCTAGTGTGCTGATAATATATTAACACAATATTTAGGCTGCAATTGGCAAAAAAAAGCGACCGCTGGAAGTGAATGTTAATCCAACTCCTAGCACTCGAAGCTACTTAAATGTGGTGAACTCCCGGCCGAGGCCGCACTATCCTGAACACGTCTTGATTTCGACCTCAAATTAGATTGAATCGGAAAGCATCGTCAAGCGCGATCTGTCCACTGGTTGTGTGCATAAGAGGGATCGGAACACCAAATATTGTAATCTGTGTGGATTGTGGGGAGGCTCTGGTGTGTTCCAAATCGGGCACAGGCAGCAGAACCCCGCCATTTCCGCAAAGCCAAGCGAAAATGCAAATTCAAGCTCATTTTTTCTGGGGGATATTTTTAGGAAAAATTATTCAGTGGATCAGAAAATTTCACGGGTAAAAAAGTCTGTGTACCCCACGCAATTTTACGCAGTAGTTGTATGGAGAGATCATATATAGTTTCTCAATTACCTTCGGTATCTGGTTAGGTTAAATTAGCGAGCAGATATGCATCACACCTCCTTCGGCAAGGACATTTCTCAGTTAGATGTGGTTCTTGTGGAACAGTCAAAACCCACCCAAGCAATCCTAAGGGGTATCTTAGGCACCCTGAAGCTTGGGCGCGTGCGTGTCTATGACAGTCCCAAAGATGCATTACCAATGCTCATCTCGGACCCACCAGATCTGGTGTTATCCGGTTGGGAGATGAAACCCGTCAGCGGTTTCCAGCTCTTAAAGCTTATGCGTTCAGGCCGAATCCCCGAGCTCATCAATGTTCCGCTCGTCTTTATTACGGCCTATGGCACCCGTGCTTTGGTGACGCGCGCCTTGGAAGCAGGGGCCCATCATCTGCTGGTCACGCCGATTTCATCCTCTGTTTTGAAGAAATCGCTAGAATCAATCAGCAAGGATCGCCGTCAGTTCGTTCGCAACAACGACGGTGGTTTCATTATTGATGGTACGGCAAAGCGGCTGGAACAGAATCAGGCCAAGTTCGCGGCGCTCAACAAAGCGCGCGAATACCAGAAGGACGAGAACGCACCATCACCCGAATCTGAAATGGCACCAAGACCACGCAGATCGACGAAAAGAGATGAGAATGAGCCTCTCTCACTCAAGGATCTGGAAGTTGGAAATATTTCACCAGCAGACAAGTTCAGTCAAAACCCGTACTTGTCGCGCCGTACCAAGAAGTAACGTGCAAAATAGTCATCGGAATTGTGAAAATAATAACTGACCCTAGGATATTTAAAGCGACTTCCGGTGAATAGTTGAAACTACGGTACTCTAAGACTGGACAGGCACCCAAACACTCGTCATATTCCGGGAAAATTTACAAAGCCACCGATCTGGAAAGGCCAGACACATGAAACACCTTCTGCTTACGTTCTTCACATGGTGGAACAGTGACACGTGGGGCACTCGCTTCTTCACATGGAGAAAGGGTGAGTTCGTCGGGACCGATGACTTTGGTAACAAGTATTATAAAGAGCGCGGCGGCAAGCGTCGTTGGGTGATTTATAAAAACCTTGCTGAAGCCTCCCAGATCCCTGCCGGTTGGCACGGTTGGATGCATTACCGCACAGACACTCCGCCAACAGAGAGTGGTTATGTCGCGCGTGAGTGGGAAATCGCTCACTCTCCAAACCTGACAGGCACACCAAATGCATATCGTCCAAAAGGATCCATCCTGACCCCGGAAAAACGTCCGGAAGTGACTGGAGACTACCACGCTTGGACACCTGGCGAATAAGCCAGACACGAGTTACGAAAAAAGCCCGGTCAATCGACCGGGCTTTTTTAATGCGTAAAGCATCGCTGATTAACCAGCGTCTTCTCCGATCAGGCCGAGACGGCGATCGAGATAGCCGGCACAGTTCCCAATCAGACCATCTACATGGTTTTCAAAGAAGTGGTTTGCACCTGGCATTTCCTGATGGTCGATAATGATACCCTTTTGGGTTTTCAGCTTATCAACCAGAGCCTGAACATCCTTCTGTGGAACCACTTTGTCCTGCTCACCATGAATGATCAGGCCAGAAGACGGGCAGGGGGCAAGGAAGGAGAAGTCATGCAAGTTGGCTGGTGGGGCGATAGAGATAAAGCCCTCAACTTCAGGACGACGCATCAAGAGCTGCATGCCAATCCATGCACCAAATGAGAAGCCCGCAATCCAGCAAGCACGTGCATCCGGATGGATGGTTTGTACCCAGTCCAACGCCGCAGCAGCATCTGAAAGCTCACCTTGACCATGGTCGAACTGACCCTGGGAACGACCCACGCCGCGGAAGTTGAAACGCAAAACTGCGAAGCCGCGTTTCGCAAACATGTAATAGGTCTGATAGATAATCTGGTTGTTCATCGTGCCGCCAAACTGCGGGTGCAAATGAAGAACCAGTGCAATCGGAGCATTACGTTTTTTTGCTGGATGGAAACGGCCTTCTAGCCGCCCTGCAGGGCCATTGAAGATCACCTCAGGCATATACTGCAAAATCCTCTTGTTTTAGTCGGCAGCAACTGTCTGCCGGCTTTTTGGTATACCGGATCATTGTCGATTAAACTTGACTGCGAGACGCAAGTTTATTAGAACCAGTTTAGAATTATTCTACGATGAACCTCAAGGGCTACACTGAAAATCGGCCTCTATTGGAGAAAGGTATATCCAACTCGGCGCACGCACGTTATAGACCTCAACGAACTCAAAGGGAACTCTTTACCCCTTATCGTAAGCACCGTGGAAAATATCAAGGTTTCCATTTCCATAGAGACCCAATTAGGGCACTAAAGAACCCCATTTTCTGTGTTAAACTATGACAACAAACCGCGAACTGACATATTTAGACTATAACGCCAGCGCTCCGCTGAGGGAAGAATCTCTTTTAGCTCTTCAGGAAGCCTACAAAGCAGCTGGCAATGCGTCCTCTATTCACAGCAGCGGTCGGCGCGCCCGATCCATCATCGAAGATGCAAGGCACAAAATTGCAGATCTGGTAGATGGCAACCCGGCGAATATCATTTTTACGAGTGGAGCGTCAGAGGCAAACGTCACAGCATTATCGCCCACTTGGCTAAAAAATGGCGAGCCCTATATTCTGACCCAGGTTTTTGTGAGCGCAATCGAACACCCATCCATTATAGCTGGTGGTCGGTTTGCAGCCCAAAATGTTCAAAGCATTCCCGTTGATGAAGACGGGCGCGTGGTAGTGAGTGAACTGCGCAGACTGCTTGAGAAGCTGGGAGAAGATGAAACCGCGTTGGTATCTGTTATGGCTGCCAATAGTGAGACCGGTGTTTTGCAGCCCCTGCAGGAAATCGGCGTTCTCACAGAAGATTTAGGTCATCTCTACCATGTGGATGCAGTCCAGATGGCAGGGAAAGAACCACTTTCAATGGCCATGATTGGCTGCAACTCCATGTCGATCTCCTCCCATAAAATCGGAGGTCCGCAAGGGGTTGGTGCTCTTATCCTCGGGAAAGGCGATTTTCGCCCCATTCCACTGCTGACGGGTGGCGGACAAGAATCGTGGAGAAGAGCGGGAACAGAGAATACGGCAGGCATTGCAGGATTTGCGGTTGCGGCAGCGCAATCAACTAATCCTGATGAACATGCTAGGATTTCGCGCCTGCGAGACCATATGGAAGAGAGACTGAATGAACTCTCTTCAGATGCGATTATCTTCGGTAAAGATGTCGCGCGTCTTGGCAACACGACGTGTTTCGCAGTTGAAGGGATTTCAGCTGAAACCGCACTGATCAACTTTGACTTGTTTGGTGTCGCTGTTTCATCTGGGTCTGCTTGTTCATCCGGCAAAGTAGGCGCATCCCATGTGCTTCTTGCAATGGGAGTATCGGAATCATTGGCGCGTGGCGCAATCCGGGTCAGTCTCGGTTGGGCGACAACCCATGAAGATGTTGAGCGTTTTTTAAGCGCTTGGACGAAAATTTATAAACGAATGAAGCCCACATAGAAGGGGTGAATGCCGTATATAAAAATAAACGAGGACAAACCCTCGTATAAATAGGGATGTACTGTGTTGCGACAGAGCATCTGTTAAGTAAGGGCAAACGGGTCCAATAATCGTACCCAATGCGGCTTTGAACCGCGTATGGAGACAAAGCATGGCGGCAGTCCAGGAAACAATTGATCAGGTCAAAGCAATTGATGTTGATCAGTATAAATATGGCTTCGTAACCGATATCGAAAGTGAGCTTGCTCCCAAAGGGCTCAATGAAGATATCGTTGCATACATTTCGGCTAAAAAAGACGAACCGGAATGGATGCTCAATTGGCGCTTGGAAGCGTTCCGTCGTTGGAAGACGATGGAAGAGCCAACATGGGCGCGAGTTGATTACCCGAAGATCGACTTCGAAGACCTTCATTATTATGCAGCACCTAAAAAACGTGAGGGACCCAAGTCTCTTGACGAGGTGGATCCAGAGATTCTGGAAACCTACAAGAAGCTGGGCATTCCATTGTCCGAGCAGGAAATCTTGGCAGGTGTTGCACCAGAAAACCGCGTCGCAGTTGATGCCGTTTTCGATAGTGTTTCAGTAGCAACAACCTTTAAGGAAGAACTGGCCAAGGCAGGCGTTATTTTCTGCCCGATCTCCGAAGCAATTCGTGAGCATCCAGAGCTGGTTCAAAAGTACCTCGGTTCTGTTGTTCCGGTCTCCGACAACTTCTACGCAACATTGAACTCAGCTGTGTTCTCTGATGGGTCGTTTGTGTACATTCCGCCAGGCGTACGTTGCCCAATGGAACTGTCCACCTACTTCCGTATCAACGAGCCGAACACAGGCCAGTTTGAGCGTACGCTGATCATCGCAGATAAAGGCTCTTATGTGTCTTATCTGGAAGGGTGTACTGCCCCTCAGCGCGATGAAAACCAGCTGCACGCTGCTGTGGTTGAGCTTGTTGCTCTGGAAGATGCACAGATCAAGTACTCTACCGTTCAGAACTGGTACCCAGGCGACTCTGAAGGCAAAGGCGGTATCTACAACTTCGTGACCAAGCGTGGCGACTGCCGCGAAAAGAACTCCAAAATCTCTTGGACACAGGTCGAAACCGGTTCTGCCATCACTTGGAAATACCCAAGCTGCATTCTGCGCGGAGATAACTCACAGGGTGAGTTCTACTCCATTGCGATCTCTAATGGTCATCAGCAGATCGACAGCGGCACCAAGATGATCCATCTGGGCAAAAACACAGCCAGCCGGATTATCTCCAAGGGTATCTCCGCAGGTGTCTCTCAAAACACCTATCGCGGGCAGGTTTCCGCGCATCGCAAGGCATCTAACGCACGTAACTTCACCCAGTGTGACTCGCTTCTCATTGGCGATAAGTGCGGTGCCCACACCGTCCCTTACATCGAAAGCAAGAACTCCTCAGCGGTGTTCGAGCATGAGGCAACAACCTCCAAGATCTCTGACGATCAGATGTTCTACTGTCAGGCCCGTGGCCTTGATGAGGAAGAAGCTGTCGCATTGATCGTGAATGGTTTTGTCCGGGACGTAATCCAGCAACTGCCGATGGAATTCGCAGTTGAGGCACAAAAACTGATTTCGATCAGCCTTGAAGGAAGTGTGGGCTAAAACGCGGACCACCGTGTTTGCCTCGTACCTATTGAAGAATTGAAAAGACGAGAACGATAGATGCTTGAGATCAAAAACCTGCACGCCGAAGTTGATGGCAACAAAATCCTTCGCGGCATCGACCTGACCGTTCGCCCGGGCGAAGTCCACGCGATCATGGGACCAAACGGGTCTGGTAAGTCCACCCTGTCATATGTATTGGCAGGCAAAGACGATTACGAGATCACCGAGGGCTCCATCTCCTACAATGGCGTTGACTGGGCTGAGCTTGGCGCCGATGAGCGCGCAGCTGCCGGCATGTTCCTTGCGTTCCAGTACCCGATCGAAATTCCGGGTGTTGCAACCATGACCTTCCTGAAGACTGCGTTGAATGCACAGCGCAAAGCACGCGGTGAAGATGAAATCTCCACCCCTGACTTCATGAAGCTTGTACGTGAGAAATCCAAAGAGCTGAAAGTGACGCCAGACATGCTCAAGCGTCCACTCAACGTTGGTTTCTCCGGCGGTGAAAAGAAGCGCGCTGAGATTCTGCAGATGTCTCTGCTGGAACCAACTCTGTGCGTTTTGGATGAAACAGATTCAGGTCTGGACATCGATGCACTGCGCGTTGTTTCTGAAGGCGTCAACCAGCTTCGCTCCCCTGAGCGCTCCATGATCGTGATCACGCACTACCAGCGTCTGCTGGACCACATTGTACCGGACGTCGTGCACGTTCTGTCCAAAGGTAAGATCGTGAAAACCGGTGGTAAAGAGCTTGCTCTTGAACTGGAGAAAAACGGTTACGCTGATTACGTCGGCGAAGAAGCTGCTTGAGCTGGAGGGTAACCGATGAATGCTCCGGCAAATATCAAAGAGACAAAAGCAGAGCAGAGCCTGAACGCTCAGTTCGACGCAATTTTCGCGCAAACAACGCAGGAAAACGCAAATCAACGCAAACAGGCGTGGGATGCTTTCAAAGCGAAAGGTATCCCACATCGCCGCGTTGAAGAGTGGCACTACACAGACCTGCGCACCAAAATGAACGATGCATTTGCATTGGCTTCAAAAACCGCTCCCAAAGCTGAGGCTTTGAAGGGTGCTGGTGACCTGAAGACCCATCGCATTGCCATCGTCAACGGTCGCTACGCGCCAGAACTGTCTTCAGATCAGGATGTTGCAGGCTTGAGCATCGCTCAGACCAACGGCTTCCTGGCAGCACAGCTCGGCACCGATGATGCCATGGCGCACCTCAATCAGGCTCTGGTTCAGGGCGGCATCAGCATCAAGATCGATGCAAATGCAAAGATTGAGCTGCCGATTGAAATCGTTCGTTACACCGACGGTTCCCAGGTCAGCTCCTATGCAGGCACCACGGTTGAGATCGGTTCGGGCGCAAAGGCGCTCATTATCGAGAGCTTTGAAGGCGATGCCGACGCTGCTTACCAGTCCAACGCCCTCACAGAGGTCAAGGTTGGTGATAAAGCAGATGTGCACTGGCTGAAGCTGCAGGTGGAAAGCGCAAAAGCGCAGCATATCGAGACGCTTAGCATTGAGCTGGGTGCGGAAACCAATTTCCAGCACTTCATCTACAATGAAGGCGCATCGCTCTCTCGTGCCCAGCTCTTCCTTGAGTTCAAGGGCGAGGGCACCCATGCTGGCCTGCGCGGAACATCTCTGCTCAAAGACAACCAACATGCTGATATCACACTGTTTGTGAAGCATGCCGTTCCAGGATGTGAAAGCCGCGAATACTACCGCTCTGTCGTCGACGACAAAGCCCGCGCAGTTTTCCAGGGCAAGATCATTGTGGAACAAGCTGCTCAGAAGACTGATGGTCAGATGATGATCAAAACGCTTCTGTTGAGCGATACCGCTGAAATCAATGCCAAACCTGAGCTGGAAATCTTTGCGGACGACGTTCAGTGCGCCCACGGATCCACCACCGGCGACATTGATGAAGACCTGCTGTTCTACCTCATGGCACGCGGTATTCCAGAAGCTCAGGCACGCAAAATCCTCGTTCTCGCATTCCTTTCAGAAGCTATTGAGGAATTTGAAGAGGAACAGTGTGTAGAATTGCTGGAAGCAATGACACGCAGTTGGCTTCATGCCGATGATATGGTGAGCGAATGACCAAGGTCGACAACACGGCTTTCACAGCTCCATACGACGTTGATAAGGTTCGGAAAGATTTTCCGATCCTTTCAACGGAGGTCTATGGCAAGCCGTTGGTCTACCTGGATAATGGTGCGTCAGCCCAAAAGCCGACGGCGGTGATTGATGCAATCACCAAAGCCTACACCCAGGAATATGCCAATGTGCATCGTGGCTTACACTACCTGTCGAACACAGCCACCGAAAACTTTGAGGCGGCACGCGAAACCGTGCGCCGTTTCCTGAATGCTCCAAGCGTTGACGAAATTGTTTTTACAAAGTCGACGACTGAAGCAATCAATCTGGTGTCCTATGGATTGGAAGATGACATCCAGGAAGGCGATGAGATCATCATCTCCATCATGGAACACCATTCCAACATCGTGCCTTGGAACTTCCTGCGGGAACGCAAAGGCGCTGTCATCAAATGGGCACCCATTGCGGAAGATGGTACGTTTCTGCTGGATGAGTTTGAAAAACTCCTGACAGATCGCACCAAAATCGTCGCGATGACACATATGTCCAACGTCACCGGAACTGTGGTTCCAGTGAAGGAAGTCACGCGTCTTGCACACGAACGTGGTGCAAAAGTCCTGATTGACGGCTCGCAAAGTGCAGTGCACATGCCTGTCGACGTTCAGGATATTGGCTGTGACTTCTATGCGATCACCGGGCATAAGCTCTACGGTCCAAGCGGCATCGGCGTGCTCTACGGCAAGAAAGAGATTCTCAACAAGATGCGTCCATTCCAGGGCGGTGGTGAGATGATCAAGGACGTGACCGAGTGTCTTGTCACCTATGCTGAAGCTCCGCATCGTTTCGAGGCTGGTACCCCGCCAATCGTTCAGGCTATTGGATTAGGGGCCGCCCTTGACTATATGGAGAGTCTGGGACGCGAAAATATCGCATTGCATGAAGCGTCCCTACGTGATTATGCAGAGCAGCGCTTAAAGGAAGTCAATTCCCTGAAGATCTTTGGCAATGCCAAGGATAAGGGATCGATCTTCTCCTTTGAGATTGAAGGGGTTCACGCCCACGATATCTCGATGGTGATTGACAGAGCGGGCGTTGCAGTTCGGGCCGGTACGCATTGCGCGCAACCTTTGCTGGCGCGTTACGGCGTGACCAGTACATGCCGTGCAAGTTTTGGCCTGTACAACACCCATGATGAAGTCGATCGCCTGGTAGAAGCCTTGCGTAAAGCGCAGATGATGTTTGGTTAGGACCTATGACAGACAACACACAAACAAGCGAGTTCTCTGACGGACCTTTGACAACTCCGGAAATCAACCAGAGCTCCGCAATCCCTGCGGAAGAGCTGGAGCGTTTGACCGGCGATATCATTGCTGCGATGAAAACCGTATTCGATCCGGAAATTCCGGTCGATATCTACGAGCTTGGCTTGATCTACAAGGTTGATATCGAGGACGACCGCGCTGTCAAAATCGACATGACTTTGACAGCTCCAGGCTGCCCGGTTGCTGGCGAAATGCCAATTTGGGTAGAAAACGCAGTAAGCTCTGTACCAGGCGTTGGCACCGTGCAAGTGGATATGACCTTTGATCCTCCATGGGATCCAAGCCGCATGTCTGACGAAGCTCGCGTTGCGTTGAACTTCTTCTAAGGTTCGAATAGCGCTTACAATGTATGGCACCTCGACAGTGTTGAGGTGCCCATGGAGGGTGCAAAATGGCCTCAGGATTTCAGGTACTATCGCTGACGGACGAAGCAGCTGATTATATTCGTACTTTGCTTGAAGCAAGTGATGCCGATCCACTCGGTTTGCGTGTCGCCATAAAAACTGGTGGCTGTGCGGGCATGGAATACGAACTGGATCTGGTGACAGAAGCAAAGTCGGGCGATGATGTTGTTGAAGATAAAGGCGTAAAAGTTTTTGTTGATCCAGCAGCTACGCTTTATCTGCTTGGAACGGAAATGGGTTTTGAAACGACAAAATTCCGCTCTGGTTTTACGTTCAAAAATCCAAATGAAGTCTCTGCGTGCGGCTGCGGCGAATCCGTAGAGCTGCTGCCAGCTGATCTTTCAAAGTTCGCTCAGAAAAACTAGTAGCGCTCAAGCCTGAGCAGCTACGGCAATAGGTGGGATGCCGTGTCTCTTTTTAATTCATTGAAAAACGATAATCTCGAGACGTGGCATTCCTACACCAAACATGAATTTGTCCAGGGCCTTGGCGATGGAACTCTGCCAATTGCAGCGTTTAAGAAGTACCTCGTCCAAGACTATCTCTTCCTGATTGAGTTCGCCCGCGCTTATGCGCTTGGCATGTACAAGTCCACTGACCTTGCTCAGATGCGAAAATGTCTTTCCTCCGCAAAAGGCATCCTTGAAGTAGAGATGGGCCTTCACATCCGCCTTTGCGAAAGTTGGGGGCTGTCTGAAAACGAGATTGTCGCAACTCCGGAAGAGCCAGCAAATCTTGCATACACCCGGTATGTTCTCGACACCGCAATGAAGGGCGATATGCTCGACTTGAAAGTCGCACTCGCACCTTGCGCTATTGGTTACGGTGAAATCGGTGCCGAGCTGGCAAAGCAAGATGGGGCAATAGATCCAAGCAATCCATATGCAGAATGGATCAAAGAATACTCTAGTGATGAGTATCAGGAACTCGCCGCTGATGCGGTGAAGGAAATCGATGATCTCGGCGCACTCTATGCGACTGAGGCACGCTACGCCAAATTGTCTAGAATATTTAGAGAGGCCACTAGACTTGAGGCCAATTTCTGGCAGATGGGCCTCGAGCTATAATCATTCAAAAGAACACATCACATTTCTGTGAGTGGATGAAACAAGCAATAATCTTGTCGGTCTTCGACTGAATATTGCAAGCTTTCAATATATTTATATCTTTTGGTGATTGCTTATGTCTTTATCCTCATTCTTTCTATCTGATAAACGCCCGGTATTCCTGAAGAATATCCGTTGCCGCCCCATGTTTGGTGGTCACGGATACTATACAAATGGCAAAATGTTTGCCCTTGTTCGCGAAAAGTCACTCTATCTCAAAGCGGGATCCAATAACGTGGCTGATTTTTTGCTGACTGGCCAGCTGCCTTACATTCATCAGTGTTTTGGAGAATATTTCCCGACGAACTTCTATTCGGTTCCGCTGAATATTGTCGAGGATGAAGTCCAGCTGACACGATGGATTGCGAAGGCAATTCGCCAACTTGCTCAAGCCAAGGAGAGTGCGAAAGCCTCTTCGGCCTTGGATAGCCGACAAAAAAAGACGGCAATCATACGATCTGCCGTCTCGAATACGTTTCTATTTTAAAAATTAGTGCTGCTTAAGCAACCTGTGTCACGCTGGGGATCTTCTTCTCTTCCTCAGCTTTCACGAGGTTGCGGCCTGCTTTCTTGGCAGCATAAAGCGCAAGGTCCGCACGAGACACCATGCTTTCTGCACTGTCGCCAGGCCGGAAAGTTGAAATGCCAATAGAGATCGTTATGCGACCAAGGTTCTCACCGGTGGAACGTTTCACGAGTTCTTTCGCCACAACGTTCTTACGGATCTTCTCCGCAATCACCTTTGCATCTTCAATGGTGGTTCTTGGCAGAATGATGCCAAACTCTTCACCACCATAACGACACGCAATATCGTTGTTCTTGACATTCTGCTTCACCGCCAGCGCCACAAGTCGAAGAACCTGGTCGCCGGTCTGGTGTCCGTAGTTGTCATTGAACTGCTTGAAGTGGTCGATATCTGAAATCAACAAGGAGAGGGGAGCATGGCTCTCCTCAGTCTCTTTAACCGCACGCACAAGACTCTGATCGAAATGCTTGCGGTTGTTCAGTGTGGTCAGTTCATCGGTGAGCGATTCATAACGGATCGCCTCCAATCCTTCCTGCAAGACGCCGATCTGACGGCGAGAATCAACCAGCTGTTCGCGAAGCTCTTGATTGCTCTCAGCGGTCTCAGTGGTCAGTTTTGCAAGATGAATGACAAGTTGGGAAAGTTGAGAACGATCACTGACGTTCTCAAGAGCGCTCAACGTACGGGCCAGCTCTTCACCGTATTCGGTGGTTTTGAGTGTTCCTTTATCAAGCGCAGAAATTAATTCCCGAACTTCCTCGGAGATCTTGTCGCCAACTTCGTCAATGCGCTCACCCAAACGGTTCGGCGACAAAAAGCGGTTATAGATCTTCTGAGTCTCTTCAGGAGAAATTTTGCCATCACGGGCAAGAATCTTATTGATGGTCCGGTTCAGGGCCCGGTTAAACCCGGAAGCGTAAGAATACCACAGCTCATAGTTGCGTGGAAACGCTGGAAGCTTATTCGTCTTGATGTAATCGAGCGCACTGTCTGCATAAACAATCGTACGCTTGAACTCGTCTTCTTGACTCATGATTGCATCACCGCGTCACGGAAAGGGCTACCCCATAATTAATAAGCTAATTTAACATTAGCTTATTTAATGGGATATACCTAACCAGTGGTTAACCTCAGGAAAATGGGCTATCGGCTTTGAACTTTGGAACGAGTTTCCCGCAGCAGGAAGGCCGGAACGTGGCTTGCATTACGGAAAATCGCATCATCTTTAGGTTGATTAGCGCGGCGACCGCCTCTTGGACGAGGTGGAGCAGCACGACGCTCAGCGTGCATTGGAACCACAGGTTGCTCTTCAAGGCCAGCTGGTACAGATTCGGTTTCCTGAACTGCTGCTTCCTGAACTTCAGCCTTAGGCTTGCGTGAGCGGCTTTTTTCTTTTGGAGTGCGGGTAGAACGGCGGCGAGACTTTTTGTCATCGGCAGGCTTGGAGAAATCAACCGGCTCTCCGACCCACTCGAGCTCTTTACCAATCACGTCGTTAATCGCTTGCAATGCTTTCTGGTCCTTGCCCGTCACAATGGAAATCGCAGTACCTTCACGGCCCGCACGCCCGGTACGTCCAATACGGTGGACGTAATCTTCTGCATGAATAGGAAGATCAAAGTTAAAGACGTGGCTCACGGTTGGAATGTCAAGACCACGTGCAGCAACATCACTGGCCACCAGAACCTTGATGTGACCCTTTTTGAAGTTGTCCAGCATGGTCATGCGAGAGCGCTGGTCCATGTCACCGTGAAGTGCACCAACAGAAAACTCATGACGCACAAGCGAACGGAAGAGGGTAGCTACATCGCGTTTGCGGTTACAGAACACGATCGCATTCTGCAGATCTTCAGCACCTTCGATCAGCTCGCGCAATTTCGCGCGCTTCTCGTAGTCTTCCGCATCAGCCGCCGCAATGCGCTGCGTTACAGTATCCGCAGTTGTAGAAGCTTTCGCCACTTCCACCTTTGCAGGGTTCTGCAAGAACGTGTCAGTCAAACGCTGAATCTCAGTCGGCATAGTTGCTGAGAAGAATAGGGTCTGACGCGTAAACGGGATAAGCTTACAGATGCGCTCGATGTCTGGAATGAAGCCCATGTCCAGCATGCGGTCGGCTTCATCGATCACGAGGATATCAACGCCCTGCAGTAGCAGCTTACCGCGCTCGAAATGATCAAGCAGGCGGCCAGGTGTTGCGATCAGAACATCAGCGCCACGCTCAAGCTTGCGGTCCTGCTCAGCAAAGGAAACGCCGCCGATCAGCAGTGCGACGTTCAGCTTGTGATTGACGCCATATCGATTGAAGTTGTCTTCTACCTGCGCTGCAAGCTCACGGGTCGGCTCAAGAATAAGAGTTCTTGGCATCCGGGCGCGCGCACGGCCTTTTTCCAGAAGAGTAATCATCGGCAGCGTAAAGCTCGCCGTTTTCCCGGTTCCAGTTTGAGCAATCCCGAGGACATCTCTACGTTCGAGAACGTAAGGGATGGCGCCTGCCTGAATGGCAGTCGGTTCTGTATAGCCAGAGGCTTCTACAGCGGCGAGAACTTTCTCACTAAGTCCGAGAGTGGAAAACGACATATTTCATGTTCTTTACGATAATTGAGGAGAGAAGCTGGAAGCCGTATGAGTTACAGGTTTCTCCAACCAGTTTGGCGGAACACTACATTTCTAAGCAGCGTTGTCAATAAATTCTGCGGTATAACCGATATATTCCTTCAAGTTATGCCAAGGTTGCCGAGTTATAACCTACGCAAAACTCAGCAACTATTCAGAATTAAGTGTCTTTTAAATATCCAGATCAGTCGCGAACTCTGCTCGTTCCTGAATAAAGTTGAAGCGCGCCTCAGGTTTATTGCCCATCAGCTGCTCAACCGCATTGCGGGTTTCACTCACTTCATCCTCGCCAACAACCACTTTAAGCAGCGTCCGACGTTTCGGATCCATGGTGGTTTCCTTCAGCTGAGCAGGCAACATCTCACCAAGCCCCTTAAAGCGGCCAATTTCGATCTTGCCATTCTTCTTGAAGCTGGTTTTCAAAAGCTGCTCACGATGTTCGTCATCCCGGGCATAAAGCGTCTTACCACCCTGACTGATCCGATACAGCGGAGGAACAGCAAGGTAGAGGTGACCGTTATTGACCAGATCCGGCATCTCTTTGTAGAAGAATGTGATGAGAAGGGCTGCGATATGCGCCCCATCAACGTCCGCATCAGTCATGATGACAATACGCTCATAGCGCAGATCTTTGTCATCGTAGTTGGATCGCGTCCCACACCCAAGAGCCTGAATGAGATCAGACAGCAGCTGGTTTGCGACCAGCTTGTCCCGACCAGCGTTCGCAACGTTCAGAATCTTGCCGCGCAAGGGCAGAACAGCTTGTGTCGCACGATTACGAGCTTGTTTTGCTGAGCCACCCGCGGAATCACCCTCCACGATAAACAGTTCAGTGCCATCAGATTTGCTTGTTGAGCAATCTGCAAGTTTGCCCGGCAGACGAAGGCGACGAACTGCAGTTTTACGCGCGACGTCCTTCTCCTGGCGACGCTTCAAGCGCTCTTCAGCACGATCAACCACCCACTCAAGCAGTTTGTTTGCCTGATTAGGAGAAGCGGTCAGCCAGTGGTCAAACGCATCGCGGACAGCATTTTCAGCGATGCGAGTTGCTTCATTCGTGGCCAGCTTGTCTTTTGTCTGACCAACAAACTCAGGCTCGCGCACGAACACAGAAAGCATACCAGCTGCTGACGTTAAAACGTCGTCACCCGTAATAATGGAAGCCTTCTTGTTGCCAATCAGCTCGCCATAGGCTTTCAGGCCGCGGAGCAGGGCGTAGCGCAGGCCCGTTTCATGCGTCCCACCTTCAGGTGTTGGAACAGTGTTACAGTAAGAGTTGACAAACCCGTCGCCAGCAAACCAGGCAACAGCCCATTCAACTGAGCCATGCTTACCTGTCGCCTGTGTCCGGCCTGCAAAAACTTCGTCAGTAACGCGGCGCTCTTTACCAAGAGCCTCTTCCAGATAATCCTTCAGGCCGCCAGGGAAATGGAAAGTCGCAGTCTCAGGCACTCCATTGGCTTCATCGGCAAGAGCCTTGGCACAGCGCCAACGAATCTCCACACCGCCAAACAGGTAGGCCTTGGAACGCGCCATCTTCATCAAACGGGCAGGTTTAAACTTGAGCGTCTTGCCGAATATTTCCGCATCCGGCTTAAACCGCACCATGGTGCCACGGCGGTTGTGAACATCACCAACCAGCTCAAGACCGCCATCAGCAAGGCCACGACGGAACGTCTGGCGATACAGCTTGCGGTTACGCGCAACCTCAACAACCAGCTCCTCAGAAAGCGCGTTGACAACGGAAATCCCCACACCATGAAGACCACCAGAGGTCTCATAGACTTTACTGTCAAACTTACCGCCGGCATGCAGGGTCGTCATAATGACTTCCAGCGCGGACTTGTCTTTATATTTAGGATGCGGATCAATCGGGATACCGCGGCCATTATCAGTAATGGTCAGGTAGCCATCATCGCCCAGAGAGACATCAATCCAGCTAGCGTGGCCTGCAACGGCCTCATCCATGGAGTTGTCAATCACTTCAGCGAACAGGTGGTGCAGCGCCTTTTCATCCGTGCCGCCAATATACATTCCCGGGCGGCGACGCACAGGCTCCAGGCCTTCAAGCACTTCAATGTCAGCTGCGGTGTAATCACCCTCAGCGCCGACAGAAGCGGCCCTGCCTGCGGATGATGGCTTTGCAGGTGAGGTCGGTGCGCTTGCGGCTGGTGCTTGTTTCTTCTCAGTGCTGCCAGAAGAGGATGTCAGCTCATCCATGCTTTTGGTAACATCTGCAAACAGATCATCAGGCGTGCTCATCGTACCTCTTTGGTCTTGCGCTTAAATAGTCTCGAATCAAACGGCAGTCTTGCAGGACTGAGAGAAAAGGGCAAAGATCTGCCGGAGTTCTACTCTTGTTCCTTGTGGGTAAGCGCCAGACATACGCCTTTTCGCTTACCTGAATGTGCCGAACCCCACCAAAAGCGGGCATCTGATGCCATATGCGCCATTCGCGGCGAAAATACAAATGGCATTTGTGATTGCCCCAAGGCCTGTGATCAAAACTTTACACCGGACATACACACGGCAGTTACGTCATCTGCTGCAGATTGTTGCGAGCATGCAACAGCATTTTGCGCTGACCCGAATGGTGGAAACTGACACTGGTTCATGAATAGCAAATTGGATAGTTTGCCTTGTCCATGTTTGAGAGATGGTCGAACTGTGTAGGATTTTTGTCAATCAGATAGAAAGCTAGGCATTTGTAAGATCATTTGTGACAATTTGAAGGTATGTCACCTTTGGAAACAAAATTGACATTTTTTCCTTTCATAGCCTGATCACGCAACGACGGTATGAAAAGATAAGAAGTCAGAACCACTGACAAGTAGGCAGTGGTCAAGTGAGGCACTTTGATAAAAGCTCTGTTTAAAGATGAAATGGGAACGCACCACAATGCGTTGACGCGTCTTGTAACAAGCTTGAGCTGCGCCTCGGTTCTTACTCTTCTCGCACTCAACAGTGCATATGCTCTGGATACCAACAAAAGCGCAAGTGCAATGGCTGCCGTCAATCAGATGGCAAATGTCACTCCTCAGCAAGCCTTGAGGGAAGGGGCCCGCGCTTACTACTCCGGTGAAAAAGACAAGGCACTCTCTCCACTTCGCTACGCTGCTGAAAACGGACAGGCTATGGCAGCCTGGAAGCTCGGCAGGATGTACGCGGAAGGAGACGGTGTGCCGGAAGATGATCTTCAGGCGTTCCAGTATTTTTCCCAGGTCGTGCGCGAATACTCTTCCGATGGCCCCAAAGCACGTTCAGCCCCATTTGTCGCAAGCGCTCTTGTTGAACTGGGTCGCTACTTCCTGACAGGTATTGGCGACAGCCCGGTTAAACAGAACACGCACAAAGCACGTGAGGTGTTCACTTACGCTGCCTCCTACTTTGGCGATGCGGATGCGCAGTACAATCTCGGCATCATGTATCTCAACGATAAGCTGCCAGATTATGATCGCCGTCTGGCTGCCCGCTGGTTGAAGCTCGCAGCCGTAAAAGGCCATGTCGGAGCGCAGGCCAAATTTGGTGAACTGCTGTACTTTACAGAAGAACTGACAACCGCACGCATGACAGGCCTCAAATGGATGACCCTGGCACGCCGGCAAGTGGTTGGCGGTGATAATGATGCATGGATCGTCTCTCTCCACGAGAAGGCATTTTCTCTCGCCTCAGAAAAAGAGCGTCGCAATTCTGCTGAATGGGCAGATGCATGGCTGGTTAAGCGCGGCCACGTGATTGCTTCAAGCAACTAATCCACTCTCTTCTGATTTTCTTTTAAAATATGACTTGACCACTCAGGTTGTTTCTGCGATTTAAAACATGAGTTCAATATTCAAGTTTTGTTATTGACCTCTGTTTGGCGATTGTAGACCCCGATTGCGGGTCTCTGGAATGTACTTGGGGTGAGCCTTTTGCGCTCACCCTCTTTTTTTGCCTGCATGTCGCAGAAAAGCTAAAATTTTCACAGTCTTCACGCACATTGTTTAAGCCTCTGAAATTTCAGTCTTTTCAACAGCAGGATGCAGTTTTTGAAATTTTCTCGCATGATTTGGGAAAAACTATAAAACACGCTTGCCAAGCTTTAAAACTCTGCCTATATACCTGCCTCAACAAGACGCCGCGGGGCGTCACGTTGATGAGATCGGAGCATAGCGCAGCCTGGTAGCGCATCTGGTTTGGGACCAGAGGGTCGCAGGTTCGAATCCTGCTGCTCCGACCATTCATCAACACGAAGATAGATCGGAGCATAGCGCAGCCTGGTAGCGCATCTGGTTTGGGACCAGAGGGTCGCAGGTTCGAATCCTGCTGCTCCGACCATCTATCGACCCGAAGATTAGTTCGGAGCATAGCGCAGCCTGGTAGCGCATCTGGTTTGGGACCAGAGGGTCGCAGGTTCGAATCCTGCTGCTCCGACCATCTTCCCTTCTTCTTCCCCTAAATTTCATAATTTAAGTAGTCAGCATCGCTGCCTTTTATGCTTTTGTGCCCTCAAATCTGCACAAAGTAGCGCTCCATTTGCATCTACTGTCACACGTCTCATTCAGCAGCACCGCTCTTTGATTAAAACGGGCAGGGAAGGTTGCTGGCAGCGCTCCTCATTCAGTCTCGACAATAGGTCACCCTAAGTGCAAGCTAGCGCTCTACGGCCCCTTTAAAATGCTCTACTGAGAAGCTGCAATCCTTACAATAAAACTACAGCCAATGCGCACATAGAAAAAGCCCGAAGGCGAGGGCCTCCGGGCTTCTTAAATCGTACAGCTGTGAAACCTACTTAGAACACGAAGAGATCCAGCACGTAGAACAGAGCGGCTGACAGGATTGCGGCCAACGGAACCGTAATTACCCAAGCCGCAATGATGGTCATGAAGTGCGAGCGACGCACCAGCATGCGGCGCTTTTCGTCTTCTTTCACAGTGTTTTGCTTATAGCTTTCCATCCCGGTGCTTTCTTTCACGAAAGCAATACGGCGTTTGGACTTCATTGTGTACCACTCACGGAAGAAGCCAACGCCGAAGATTGCGCCAACTGCAATGTGAGTAGAGCTCACCGGAAGTCCCAGCCAGCTAGCAAAGATCACTGTTATCGCAGCAGATAGGGAGACACAATAAGCGCGCATCGGGTTCAGCTTGGTGATCTTTTCGCCGACCATGCGGATCAGTTTAGGACCAAACAGCATCAGACCGAAAGAAATACCAAACGCACCGATCAGCATAACCCAGAGAGGAATTGTCACAGCTTTCGCAATGCCACCTTCCTGAACGGTGTGCACGATCGCAGCAAGAGGACCAATCGCATTCGCAACATCGTTCGCACCGTGGGCGAAGGAAAGAAGTGCTGCGGAGAAAATCAAAGGCCAGCGGAACAGGATACGCAGGGATTGGTTCCGGTTTTCCATACCTTCAGACTGCTTGCGGATTAACGGACGACAAATAGCCAGTGCAGCAACAAAGGCAATTGCGCCAAGCAGCAGAGCAACCTCAATGTCGATCTTTACGATCTTCTTCAGGCCTTTCATTGCTAGATAAGTAGCAAACGCAGCCGCCATAATCGCGATCAGCAGCGGCACCCAGCGACGGGCAGCAGCAATCTTGTCTTGCTGGTAGATAATGAAGGATTTGATGAAGGCCAGGAACAAGGCCGCAATAATACCGCCAAGAACCGGGGAGATGACCCAGCTTGCAGCAATGCCGGACATAGTACCCCAGCTGACAGAGCCAAAGCCAGCAGCAGCAATACCGCCGCCCATCACACCACCAACGATAGAGTGGGTGGTGGAGACGGGAGCGCCGATCCATGTTGCAAGGTTCAGCCAGACAGCCGCAGAGATCAGCGCCGCGAGCATCAGCTTCACAAAGTCTGTGTAATCTGTCACTTGCGTTGCGTCGATAATGCCCTTGGAGACGGTCTTCACGACGTCGCCACCGGCAATCAAAGCGCCAGCGCTCTCAAAAATGGCAGCAAGCAGCAAGGCGCCGCCAATGGTAAGAGCCTTTGAGCCAACAGATGGGCCCACATTGTTGGCTACATCATTTGCACCGATATTGATCGCCAGATAGGCACCAATACCTGCAGCAGCAACAATAATAATAGCGTTTGGATGGTCAGAGACATAAAAACCAGCCATCGCCATAGCGAACATTAGAAAAACAAATGCGACCGCAGGAGCAACCAATGGACGTGCCATTGCGTTGCCGGCCAGCTCTAGCCTGGAAAACTTATCTAAGTCTTTGTCTAGAGTAGGCTTTTTTCTAAGGTTAGACATGCTGTATACTTTTTTCGCCGCGTCTTCTTCGCGTAGTTTCTCATGCACCTGGCAGCAAGCATAACGCCTGACTACAATTTTGCACCCACCCTTCATCACAGGACAAAGGCGGGCGAGCGCACATCATTGAATGTGGCAGTGTTGCCCTCAAATGAGCGGGCACCAGAAAAGCACTCGAGGAACTTTGTGTATTAAAGTTACCTTCAAGCGCTTTTATTTCCAGTGAACGCTCAGTTCGCGCGCAAACTAGTTTTGTCTCCGGTATATTTCAAGTTAAAATTACCTATAAACTTTGGAGAAGTAACTAGTCACAGAAATATCACGAAAGCTTCGCAATTTCTTAATTAAAAATCGCCCAACGTCAAGTCCGGTAATACTGGAAATAAAACCGCAATTATTGCACCGGCTAGCGCAATTATTGCACTTAAGGCCGCAATGAGTGCATCTATAGCTATTTACTAAGAGAAATCGGTATAGCTTGACCAAGTGCATTGACACCAATGGCATAATTGGAGAAGAAACAGGAAAACTGGTATATCGCGTTGGAGAGTGTGTTTCCGAATCCAATGCGAAAAAGAGAGGTTACATGGTAGCTCGCATTTACAATCCAGCCAAAACTGCAATGCAGTCCGGAACAGCCAAAACCAACAACTGGGTGCTGGAGTTCGATCCACAGTCCCCAAAATCCATTGATCCGCTGATGGGCTATACGTCATCAGGTGATATGAAGCAGCAGGTAAAGCTGAAGTTCCCGACCAAGGAAGAAGCGGTTGCCTACGCAACACGCAACAATGTTGCATACCGTGTTGATGAAGAGAGCAAACGCAAGCACCGCCGCGCATCCTATTCAGATAATTTCCGTTTTGACAGATTATCTCCGTGGACACATTAAGTTTCAGCATTGAGATTATTCTCTAACGGCCTTATGAAACATCCCACGCAACGGGCGATCCACTCGCCCTTGCAAAAGCGGTCCCTTAGCTCAGCTGGATAGAGCACCGGCCTTCTAAGCCGACGGTCGCAGGTTCGAATCCTGCAGGGATCGCCACTCTTTTCTAACATCTTGATATTGCTTAGAAAATTACCTCAAAAACCCCTAACAAGTTAGGTGTTAGGGGTTTCGTTGCAATGTTTTGATGGCTTCCTCTGCCATTTTTTTGCGATTAGCTTTGCGCGTATAGAGCGACGGCATATCATCTGTTGTCCAGCCAAAGATCGCTTTTAGCTGAGAATCGGTAGCTCCGTTTTCTGCTGCAAGTGTTGCAGCGGCTTTTCTCATTCCATGAGCACGACCGGGTACTCCAGCTGCAACGCAGCACTCCCTAAACCAATTCCCGAACGATTCCTTCGTGTATGGCGTTTGGTCTTCTTTGCCGATGTAGCTGACACCATGTGGTGTTGCATCAATCGCCTCCTGAAGGGGCGGCAAGATCGGTAGATGTATCTCCACTTCTCCTTTTTCCGTTGAGAAACTTATTACCCCGTCCTTGACATGGGCAGGACCTACTCGGCAAACATCCCCGCGTCGAAGCCCGGTAAAAGCCAGAACTTCAAGTGCAAGGCGTTCGCGTGTCCCAAGCGGCCAACGGTTCCTGTACTGCTCAACTTCCTCAGGCATCCACGTATGATGACCGTCTGATTTATTTCTTAGGCGCGGTACGTCGCGGGTAGGGTTCTTGGTGATGGGTATGTTCTTGTCGCTGATCGCCCACTTGTACATTGCTGACATGTGCTTCAGAAAGTTGTTGGCGGCACCTGGCGTGCTTGCGCGTTTATCTCTCCCACCTTGGATCGTTGATGCATCAATCGCCTCCAGTGGATGATGTCCGCTCTCTTTTGCGATGTTGTTTAGGAAGCTTGTCTTTACAGCTTGAGTGCTCTCCTTCAACGAGGAGAACTCAGGGCTTGAGAGATACTGGTCAATCAGCCAGCCAAGGGTGTTCTCTTCGCGTTTCTTCTTCGGAGGTGCATCGGCGCCATTGAGAGCGGCTGTATAGGCTTCCATGAACTCCTCTGAGCCATACTCGCCGGGGAGGCGGCTTCTAGGGCCTTTCCCACGCCTGAAGTACCAAAAGACCTTCCCACGCCCAACCTCCCGCAGAATGTACGGGAGGCGCTTTCTCTTCTGTCTCATATTGAGCTAACCTTGGGTGGTTCCTTGTTGTCGTTGTCGCTTGTGGTCACTTCGGAGCTTAGGCGTATTGTTCCATCCGCTTTTATTTCGACGCTGCGGACGGAAAGGCCACCTTTTTCAGCCCCTTTAATGGCTCGAGCGATATCAGTTTGCTTGAATGGTGATTTAGTCCTCAAAGCATCACTCCTCCGCTATGCTGCCTCCACCAAGTCAGCAGGGTTCTTGTTGAGCTGTTTTTTCGCCCAAGCACGATCCTGCTTTTTGTTTTCACCTACCGCATGGCAGTACTTACGAGCAGACCAAGCTGCTGCGTTGTAGAGGTCTGCAAGCTCGTCAAACATCGCCCTGTCGTAGTTGGTTGCTGCGACCGCGTGAGCCATGCCCTCAGGCTTTCCGAAGGCATCTCCGTCAATCTTATGAAGCGTGCAGAAGGCAGCTAGCTCTTGGTTTGCTAAGCAGGCTTTATCCCAGAGGGCCTGCAGTTTTTCTTCAGTGTGTTTCATGCTGCTTTCCTCACTCTTGCTACGGTCAAGATGCGCTTTGCTGCTTCTTCATCGCCTGAGATCGCGTAGAGATCTCTTGCGACAGCGAGCGGGTCGATGCCTTGTGCTCGCCAGAACTCATGCTCATTTTGGCCGTGCTGCTCGTCATGCTTTTTCCTGATCATGGGAACGACCCAGCAATCATCAGGCTTAGTGGCTTTGCCTGTCCGCGGTTTTTTGTAGAGCGGGTCGCCATAGCGAACGTGACAGGGGTCAACGCCATACCGGCCTGTGATGAGGCAGGGGAGCTTGCGGACAAAGGCCAGATGGCCTTCATCCTTTTTGCGCGCGTGTTCCTTCCCTGAAGGGTCGAGGGAGAAAGCAGTGTTGGGGCGGCGTAAACGGAAGCCCATCACTTACCCCCGTCAAACTGGGCGCAGCGAACCGTCACAGCAGCCTGACAAAGCTCACTGAAGGATTGCTCCCCAATTGCGCGAATGCTCTTCTGGTGGCCTGTGAGGGCGTTCTTTGCTGCTTTTGGATTGCCAACCCTGGCAAGGTCTTCCATCAAAAGCTTGAGTATGGCTTTGGAGTCTTCATCCAGAGATTTGCGGGCTTCAGGGTCTAGTTGTGACCAGATCGCTGTTGCGCCTTGAGAGAGTGGATTGTCGCTAATCCCTTGCGCTCCTTGTCCACCGCCCTTGATAGTTTCAGGATTACATTGTCCGTCTTGCTGAGCAGCTTCTTGCGCTTTTTTGCCTGCCTGATCGCCAGCTTCTCCCCTTTCAGCTTGTTGCTGATGTGCATCTGCAATGTACTCCGCTTGGGTTTCATCAGTAGCGGCGAGGATTTCGCCCTCTATTGTTTCAGCTGCAGCGTTGTAGCCTTCCTGAGGGCCTGCTAGAGGGCTAGCACGTCGCGCCTCTAATCGTTGCGCAAGTCCGCTCGATTTGCGCTCAGGGGCATCGAAAGCACGCTCTACCTCATCCGCCTCATAGATCCCTGAGAAGCCGAATGCATAGCGCGCTGCTTGGATCATTGCTTTGTGGCGCAGCATACGCCGCGGCCATTGCCTCCAAGGGTCTGTGCCGCGCTTGCACTCCTCCATGTATTCGGTTGCTGAGATGGCGCGTGTTCGGTCCTTGCGGAACATCCGGCAAGTGATCGCAATGACTGCGCCGTTGTCATCCAACTCGTCTTGAAACTCCATGCCGTCGAACTGCGGATTGGAGTTGATGAGGTTGGCCCACCCATCGACGGAGACAATCGGAGCAACACCGCCACCCTTTGCAGGGAAAGCATAAATCTCCTTGGTAAGTGGGTTCAGATTGTACTCATGAGCAACGACCAGAAATGCAGCAAACTCCTCTTTGGAGGGTGGCTCTTTGTTTTTGTCCGGTTTCATGATTGTGCTACGCAAGGTCTGCTCGAAAGTGGAGGCATCCATGCCATAGCGCTCGGCCATGGCCGCAGTTATACTGCGACCGTTACCATTGGATGTGAGAGCAGTGCTACTCATGCTGCTTTCTCCAGAACCGGCAAGTCGTTTGCTGCTTCAAGGTTCTCCAACTTGGAGGAATACCATTGAGGGGTAATCCAAGTACGAGGCTCTCCGGTTCCGGCAGGCCATTCTTCCTTACCGAGGCAGTCGGCAAACAGCCGAATAGAGCGACGTAGTTCACGGCGAGCAAGTTCAAGGTCTTCTTCGCTCAGTTCGACAACCTCGACCGTGTAAGGGGCGCTGGTCTGCACAAAGACGAACGCAAATCCACGACAATCCAGATCGCAAACCTCGCGCAGTCCCTCAGCCACCAAGGCGGCTTGCATGTTGTAGCCAAGGTCTGCGATTGAGTTCTGTACTTTCCGGGCTTCCCGCGTTGTCTTCAGGTCAACCGGATAAGCGTCATTGAGGTCCACAAGGTCAGGGCGTGCTTTGAGCCAAATGCCGGTTTCAGGGTCTTTCCAGATCAAAGAGCGCTCAATCGCACCGTCAAGGATTCCAGACTGCACCATCCCTGAGTTTCGCAAGCCAGAGTTCGGGCAGTTAGCTTGCCAGGGGAGCATGCCTGCCATTCCCTTGAGATCATGCATCTGCTCGGTTGAAAGAAGGCGCTTACCTGAAAGCTCTTGGTCAGCGATCCATTCTTTGCAGACGTTGGCGTTGCCGTTCCATTTTTTCTCGGTGCCCGTCTTTGAGTCTGTGTAGGTGGCGGGCTTTACAGCGAACTGCTCATCAAATTTGCCTTCTCCCAAAAAGAGCGTGTGCGCAGCTTGCCCTAGCCGGAAGTGGTCCTTGTCTTCGCGCGGCTCAGCTTCAGGGTTCAGATAGGAGGTTGCCCAGTATTCAGCTGGAGAGCCGTTAGCGATAGTGCGCAGCCCACTGGAAGAGATGGAAGGGCCAGCGCAAATGTGGGAATGATACTTTTCAATCGGAAGTTCGGCATAAATACCCGGCTCGCTGATTGTGTAGGTATCCCAAATTTTCTCAGACATGATGTTATCCCGCGATTGTAGCGACCCAGCGGTCAGCGTGAGTGAAAAACTGAGAAGCAACAAAGGCTATTGCTCCCCATTTGAAGGCAGCAGGAAGAGCTGCCCAAAACCCGAAACCCTGCATGTGAAACTCAGTATTTGATTGAAACGTGGGGGATGGCGCCGGAGGCGATGGCCTGCACGATCTTCTTGGCGCGATCCTCGCCAATGCCAGCTGCCTCCATGATTGCTTTCAGCGCTGCATTGTTGAACTTCTTGCGGTGCTCGATGTTTGCTGCGCGAGCTTCATCAGCCTCCAGCTTTGCGTCTTCTTCTGCCTTACGCTTTGCTTCAGCTTCGGCAACGGCCTTCGCAGCTGCTCTGGCCTTGTCCGCTTCGATCCGTTCTTTCTCAGCCTTCTCCTCAGCCTCACGGGTTTTCTTCCGCTCAGCTTCAAGCTTTGCCTCTTCTTCCGCTTCGCGCTCCTTGCGGTCGGCTTCTGCCTTGGCTGCTTCAGCTTCTTTCTCAGCTTCAAGCGCAGCCAACTTGCGCTGTTGCTCTTCGGTGTGAAGGGCCTGCTTCAGATGCCTGTCGAGGCTTTCGAGAGTGGTGATTTTCTTTGAGCTTGCTTGATCGGCGAACTCCTGCATTGCGCCCTCTGTCACATCAACAGAGCGCACAGCATCAATCCGCTTTTGAATGTCGGCAGAACTCTCATTGAAAGCGACGCAGCCGTTCTGGATGATCCCCTCAATGATAGCGCGATGGGAAGCGATGCGGCTCTGTTCCTGCGCTTCCCAATTATCAAGGGGCAACCTACGTTCATCGCGCATAGCATCAAGAAAGTCGCGCATGGTTTTACGCCGCGCATCAATAGCAGTGGCCTGCGCCTTGATCGAAGCCACCTTTTCCTTACCCGCGCCATCAATGGCGGTTTTCAAAGTTGAGCACTGGCGCGAAAAGGAGATAATCGCCTTCCGGCCTTTCTCAGTGCTCAAATCAGCTTTGAACGCTACATTCTCGGCTGCGATGACAGCCTCTAGATCTTCAAAGCTGATGCCTTCCTCGCCGAAGTATTTCTCCGGGTTGGCACGAAGGTCGGCAAGGTCAAGTTTCTTGCGTTCCTCATTGTCGGTCACTGCATTCATGTCAGGCTGCTTCCTTCGGTTCAAAGCTGTCAGCTTTTGCCTGCCAGTGCTTGGCGAGGCGCTCATACTGCCGAGCGAAACTCAAAGAGCCGGTACTCCCGGTTTGCTCATGAATTTCTTGATGAGTGAGGCACATATCGCGGTACTTCTGAGCCCACCGCAGACAGTCCCCATGGGTCATGGTTTCCAAGGCACTTCCTCCTTTCACAAAGCAAAGTTGTGGCGTTCTGCGGAGCGATAAGCGCCGCAGTTGGAAGGTGATTGGTTGTGAGTGAGTTCGCCCTTTAAGGGCTAAAATCAGGTGCGGCTGTTACGCAGCCGCAGCAAAGTTGCTGTCCAGATAGGCTCGCAGATCGATGACCGACACCGCCTTGTCAAACTCCCGGAGAGGTCTGTAGTCATCAAGCTCAGGATCATACACCAGCAAGGAGCCGTCCTGCTTTGCCCATTCGCGTAGGGTTTCAATGTGCTCTTGAAGCGCTTCCATGATTGCAAATGCCATCTCAGAAAGGCCAGAGTCCTTCAGATCTAGTTCAATGTAACGGCGTCCCTTACGGTCAATCCGGCGATGGCTGGAAGGGAACAGGGAGTAATCGAGGTCCGAGATCTCGAAGCAAGGCAGGAAGATACGCGCTTCAAGCTCTTGGTCTTCATAGATCTTGTCGAACTCAGCTAGGATCAAAAGCTCGCCGAACTTAGCGCGGTTGGTAGAGCAGGCCGACATGGCGACAAGCTCAAAGGGGAACACATAGTGTTTCATGCTGCCATCCTCATTTCACTGTTGTAAGCGTCCCAAAACTGTTCCGAGATGTGCTCGCTGCGATAAACGACTGCAGAAAGCATGAGCCATAGAATGCGCTCTTCGCCTTCGCTCTTGGCGTCAAGGCGCTTCTCACGGTCAGAGCCAGCTTCCTCAACTCTGATCTCCTGAATAACGAAGCCGTCGCAATCTTCATCAAGCGCGCAATTGACCTTCGCTTCAATCACCTGCTCGGCGTAAAGGAAGCCGTTTATGGCGAGATCTAAGGTCGCCTGAATGTCCGTCTCAAAGTCCATCAAGAAACTCGTTTTGTGAGTGGTTCAACCCGTTTGATACTGTGAATAATACAAAACGGATTTACAATGTCAAATACAAAATGTATTAGTTAGATGTATTTTTAATTCGGACTTTGAGTTCGTGATAAGGAAACTCTATGGCTGGCTGGATACGAATTGATCGCGCTACGTTTGATCATAAGGCTTTGAAAGGTCCGAGTGACTGGGGGATTTGGGTCTGGTTGATTGGCGAGGCATGTTGGAAGCCAACCGAGATGGTAATTGCGGGAGAAGCACGTCTCCTTCAGCGGGGGCAGTTGTCGCACTCAATCCGCTTTCTCTCGCGAAAGTTCGGGCTCAGTAACAACGGTACGCAAGGCGTACTTAAAAGGTTTCAGAAATGGGACCTTATTGAGTTCGACACAGGGACAGGTCAAACCGTCATAACTATCTGTAATTACGATAAATATCAGGAGATCATTCCGCAGCAGGGACAGCAAGGGGACGCCAAGGGGACGGAACCGGGACGCCAAGGGGACGCGGTGGGGACAAAGAAGAACAATAAACAAAATAACAATAAACAAGCTTCAGAATCTACTACCGTAGATTCTATTGTCGCTTCCGCGCCAGATGAGGTTCGGGACGCCTATGACTTTTACGTTGAATCTGTCGAAGATTACAACGCGAGTAAGGCAACTGACGCTTTGCCTTTGCCGAAGCCTACCAAGCTCTCTGATAAGCGAAGACGAGAGTTCATACGAGCGCTCAAGGATCTCCCGAAAGGGCGCACGTTCGCTGAGGTCGTCGCCAAGGCGGGCAAGTGTCCATTCCTGCTGGGTGAGAATGAACGAGGGTGGGTAATTCATTTGGATTTCATTCTCCAGAAAGGGAAATTTCAAGAGATCTTGGATGGTAAGTATCCTGAGCGGCCCGCTGCAGGTGCACCTGGCGTTCACCGTGGCCAGCGCGTGGCTGGGGCAGATCTATTCACTGAAAACTGAGCAGCAGCGAGGGGAACACTATGACTGAGATTGCGAAGAGTTCGGAAGCATCATCCCACTTGGATCAATGCGGTGAGTACGCCGCTGCTATGGATGGGCTTCAAGAAGCGCTCCGAGCCTGCAGAAGGGATGGTGAGGGTGCAGATAACGCTCAGGCAGTAGAAGCCGCTAACAGTGTTCTACGGGCCGCTGTAGGGCTCTATCAAGTTGCTGACGATGTGCAGATTAGAGACGCAATCAAATTTGTGTTTGAGAATTACGCGACCTATCAACCTGATGTAGCGAAAAAAAATGCAGCGACACTGTTCTACCTCTTTAGGCGTGAGAAAAGTTGGGTTGGGGCACTTTATGAAGGCGGCCTACAATGTTTGAAGACGAGCAATCGCATGCCTGAAGTTTCTGCATTCTATGGGGCTGTAGCAGAGCAGCAAAAGAAGCTCTCGTCAGAACTTCGATTAATCAAAACAATTCAGCATTCTTAAATATCGAATCTGGCTAGGTTTACCCGGGTGAGTAGAGGGTGTTTTATGAGTGGTGCTGGCGAGGAAAAAGATGAGGGTTGGTTCTTCATCGAGAATGGTCAATGGGTTGGACCTGTTTCGAGCAAAGATCTGGAGCGTTTTGAAAAAGCTGGCCGAGTGAAGCGAAGTGATGTGATCTCGAGGGCGGCATTTGGTGGGAACCGAAAACGGTTCACTGATGCTGTCAACAGCCGTTCTTTGAAGGGGTCGCACCGGACCAAGGTGATAAGCGTAGACGACACTTGGCTCAACTACCTCATTGTCTTGCCACTCGCTCTTGCGTTTGTTGATGTCATAATGCGACTTGCAAAATTCAGTTATTCTGCCTCTGAGTTAGTTTCTGTTTTTTTGCATATACTGACTTTTGTGCTGCTAGCATTCAATGACATTCGAGAGATTGAGGATGCTGGCCACTCGAATGCAACACGTCATTTGCGGTTGTGGGCATTCCTTCTCCCGCCGGTGTATCTCTATCTCCGAGGGAAACGAACCGATAGAGGGGTGTCGCCAATGCTAATTTGGCTCGTGCTCACAATCGGACTGCAGCTCTTCGTCGTCGAAGCCTTCTCCTCAAGCAGCTATTGAGCATTGCTACCACTCACCGGTGGCCACGATTTTATGCAGGGCGCGGATATCCGTAGCGGGGATCCGCAGCTCTTCTCCGTTGTAACGTGAGAAAACTCTGACACCAGAATCCAAACGCTCATATCTGCCAATCTGCCAGACTGGAATGCCTCTCACTTCGTGAAGAACCGCAGCATACTCGCCTGGGCGTGGGAGTTTTTTGGGGTTTACAAAAAGTGTCTCTCCTTCATGGTAGCGCGGTTCCATTGAGGATCCTGGCATGTAGAGAGCGTACGCCCCTTCTGCGCTCATAAGGCTCTGGGGTGCCGCAATGTTATCCAAAGCTTCATTTGTTGCTTCAAGATAGTCTTCTCCACCACCTGAAAGGGAGCCGAATACTGGCACTGTGAAAGGTGCGAGGATTTGGGCTGTTCTGCGCAGCTGGCTTGGTGTGCTTGCTGTGCTTTCAGTCTCATTATTGCCTTTGCCGAACAATAGCCAAGTAGGTGTCACTCCAAAGAAACGTGCGTAGCGCTCAATTGCGTCAGCTTTCGGCTTGCGTGTCCCGTTCTCATGGTGGGTGTAGGTGGGGACCTTGATGCCGAGAGCATCAGCTGCGTCGGCTGCACTAGCAAAGCCTGCCTTTTCTCTCGCTATCTTTAGTCGGTCTTTGAGTTCTTGTGTCATGGCATACAATATGCACCCTAATAAAATACATTTGGTATTGACACCAATAAATCCGTTTTGTATTTTAGCTTCATCACGATACAGGATGGAACCCATGGATAATCAGTCAGTGAAAGAGCTGCGGACAGAGTTGGGTTGGTCGCAATCCGATCTCGCCGATTTTCTCGGCGTCAAACAGCCTACAGTAAACCGTTTCGAGCAGGGCCAAGAGATCCCTGAACCCTCGAAGCGGCTTCTCTACCTCTTAAAGGCTCAATGCCAAATACCACTGGCGGCCTAGGCTATGCCTAGCGAGGGCGGCTGACCTTCCTCCCAGTCAGCTGCCCTCGGGACCCGGGACTACTTACCCAGCACAGCTTTGTAGTAGTCCGCCTGAATATCATAATGAGAGGGAAGGTTTCCGATCTTATGAGGTGACAATCTGATGATCTCCTCTGCTTTATCGGCATCCATTTCCCGCAATGTCGAAATCATTAGAGCCTCAAGGAAAGTAATTCGGTCCTCTAATGATCCACTTATTCCAGCAGGGCTTTTGTCCTTCAGGTCAGAAAGCATCTGCTCAAATTCATTCTCTGTATTCACGCTGGTAGCTCCTTGCAATTTGAGCCGGTGTGATGTGGCAGGAGGCCTCTCTTGGAAGTAGTGCCTCACTTGGTGGTCTCCTGCCGTTTGGAACAACATAAAGTTAGCCTCTATCTCCGGTTGTGTCATGGGGGCAAAATACAGGAAAGCGCTCCATGAACGCACCGAGAACATCTGACCAGTTCAACAATTGGATTTGTACGCAGATTAAAAACCTCGTGACAGCGTTTGGCGTTGAGAGCTCGGCTGAAGTGCTGGGGCATTCCTCAGCCACCATCCGCAAAGCCTACCAAGTCAATGAAGCGCGTAGTCTGACCCTCAAAGACACTCTGTACCTTGAGCGCGAGATGGCTGCCATTGGCTTGGCACCAAGCCTGACAAAAGCCCACCTCGAGTCTTGCGGCTATGAGGTGCGCAAGAAGGCTGAAGGTGTTGCCAAACTGGACCCAGCAGCCGCGGCAATGAACGTTGTGCCAGTGCATTGCGACAGCATGAAAGAGATCGTGCAGGCCGCAGAAGATGGTGAGATTTCCCCCAAAGAACACGAGCGCATCAAGAAGAGCTTTGAGCAGATCAAGGAGCTGATGCGCAACTACGACGCGAGCTACAACGCCAGCCAACACCAGATGGCTGCGGAATGAACCAGACCACCACCAGCAACCCGCAGGAGATGCAGCACATGAGCAATCAAGTCGATAAAGAAGCCCTGTCCACGGCTGTCAAAGAAATCCTAGACGTTGAAACCGTCATTGAGAGCGACAAGGGTTCGTACATGTCCAAGTGCGCAACCAATCGCGAGAAGATCAAGGAGATCAAGCAGGACGCCCGTGACAAGGGGGTTCCTACCAAGGAACTCAATGCAGTGCTGAAGCGTAAAAAGTTGATGGATCAGGTTGAGGCTGTTGTGTCCAATATGGATCAAGACGAAGCCGAACTGGTTGATCAGATGGAGTTGGCTCTCGGCTGGGCTGCCAATGACAATGAAGATCAGCCAGAGGCCGCCTGATGTACCTGGCGCTTGACCTCGGCGTAAAGACTGGCTGGGCTCGTTGGGAGCCCGGTCTTTCTAAACCAGTCTCAGGAGTTTTTGACTGCGGGGCTAAAGACAAAACAGGCGGGTACGGGGGCCGAAGCCTTTCTTTCTATGGTTGGTTGCTGGGAAAGATCGAAAGCTTTGGCGTTACGCACCTTGCGATTGAAGATGAGCTTGCAGCTATCAGCGGGAAGCAGATGAACCGGGGCAATGAGCAATGGCAGCCCGCACAACATCGACTTTGTGAGATGGCAGCCGTCGCGAACCAGATCCCGTATCAGAAGATTGCAATGCAGACTTGGCGAAAGCACTACCTCGGGCGAGGGCAGGCACCAAGGGGCACCAGAGACAGCCGGACTTGGTTTAAGCAGCAAGCAATAGGCAGAGGCAGGCTCTTAGGTTGGGCGCCAAAGGACGACAACGAAGCGGAAGCTCTCGGAATTCTTGATTACTTCCGTGCCATTCAGTCGCCGTCCTATGCACTGCAAACCACAGATCTTTTCAGCAGACATTAGTTTTACGGGGCAATGCAATGGACCTTTGGAAGTCTCATAAAAACGAGAGACTAGAAGCAGCTGAAAGCCGCTTATCACGTGCTCAAGTTGCTGCAAATCGACCCGGAAGCACTATCGATACTGATCTGAAGCTGCAGCAGGCGCGGGCTCATTATTACATGGTTCAATTCGAGCTTGCCTCATCAGCAAACAAAACACTCGTGCGGGAGAAACGAGAGCTTCAGAGGAGGTTGGAGCGTGCCAGCGGTAACGACAACCGACACAAGGGAAGCGGAAAGCCTGTGCGCGGAACTGGGAATAGAGGTTCTGCACGCGAGCAAGCGGATAAGAACTGGGCCTTGCTCACCACAACAAACTCATTCCGCAGTGCGGATCCAGAAGATGATCAATCTGAGGGGCAGGGAGCATGCGTGGGCAGTTCTATACGCGCTTTCCGAGATGGAAAACCCACCAATCGAACTCAAAAGCTCCCTGATAGGGGCCGTAAGCGATCTGCTCTGCAATTACCCGGCATGGGAACAAAGGCTGGGTGACTTCCTCAACGCGCTGGACTTGCTCGACCTTGAAGAATTGCAGCGCCTTGCATGGAGCGGCCCCGGCATTGATGGGGCGTCCCCGAAAACCAGAATTTTGATTACCGGTTATCTGCAAGTACTGCTGATGCCGGTCATGGAACCTCAGGACCAAGGAACTTTGCTGTGAACTTACTTTTTGTAGAAGAGCCAAAGGCTGACCAAACCTCCTCCGATACACAACCAAACGAAGAGAGTGACTTTTTCAGCTTCTTTCATGATCCCTTTCATAGCATTCGTAAGGTTTTCAAGATCCATCGATATACCACCATCCCAATAAAAACCAGCCGTCAGGAAAGCAGTTCCAGCGATACACGCAAGCGCACCTTTATAAACGATTTGCCAAAAATGAGTTGGTTCTGGCCAGACCCATCGCGCGGCAAACCAAGACAACGTAAAGGCGAAAAAATAACCGGTAGCCTCAAAAGCGGCGAAGTCGATGGCGGAAACAAAAAACCAAACCAACCAGAAACTGCCAACTGTAAAAAACAAAAGACTTATGGTTTTCCGGATAAATATAACTTCAGATATTTGCTTAAATCTGTTTTGAATTACTCCGTATACTGCCATTTCACCCCTCCAAAACGTGGAATTATATTACCACTATTATCGCTTAATTATCTTCATGTTGTCCATAGTTGTAAATTTTACTTCAACTTATTCAAGTCGAGCTCATTCGACAGAAAAGTAAATTCATGAATACTTTCAGTCGGATATGGGAAGATTACAAGGAGCGGGCCAACAAAGCGCCATTGTTAGAAGCTGCTCAAAAGTGTGGGGCAGTGCTGAAGCGGGGTGGCAAAGAGTACACTGGGCCATGCCCCGCATGCGGGGGCACAGATCGCTTCAGCGTCAATCCAGTGAAGCAGAAATGGAACTGTAGAGGAGCAGGCGGAGGCGGCGATGCAATCGGCATCGTAATGCATTGCATGTCAGTGGACTTCAAAGCGGCCTGTGAGGTTCTGACGGGAGAGGAACCTCCCTTCGGAGAAGGCGCTTGGGATGAAAATGCGCAGCGTAAAGCAGCTGAGCGCAAGAAAGAGGCCAAGGCCAAAGCTGCACGCGAAGCAGAAGAACAAGCCCAGCAGGAAGCCGATAGCACTGAATACGCGCTTAAGCTCTGGGACCAATCCAAACCGATTGAGGGCACTCCTGCTGAAGCATATTTGCTGGGGCGTGGGCTCCCGAGAATGCAGTGGCCGGATTGCCTGCGTTACCACCCGGGCCTGAAGTATCCGGACGCAGGAAAGCTTCCCGCCCTTGTTTGCCGCGTTAATGACACCATGGGCGATCTCACCGGGATCTGGCGTATTTTCATCACCAAAGAAGGCCGGAAAGCACCGGTCGCAAATGCAAAGCTCGGTCTTGGTCCGGTTGCTGGGGGTGCAGTGCGGCTTCAGGAAGCTGCTGACGGGGAAATCGGCATAGCTGAAGGCGTTGAGACAGCCCTTGCAGTTTACGCCCTGACGGGGCGCCCTTGCTGGTCCTGCCTGTCTACAGCGGGGCTTATCAACTTTGAAACACCTTTAGAAATAGAGCGAGTCCGCATCTATGGCGACGGTGATCAGGCCTTTCAAAAGCCTGATGGTAGCTGGGATCTGGCCCCCGGCAAAAAGGCAGCCCTGCAAGCTGCTGAAAACCTCACTCAAAACGGATTGCAAGTGCTGGACATAGCTTTGCCTGAGGCGGGCTCTGACTGGCTGGATGTTTACAATGATCTTTATGGAGTTGCTGCATAATGGAACACTTGAACTTACCTGGCATTGAAAGACTTGAATATCTGAGTGGGCAGCAGGGCGAGATTATCATTGATGCCTTTGCGGGTGGAGGTGGCGCATCTACCGGCATTGAAATGGCTCTGGGGCGTTCTCCGGATCTTGCTATCAATCACTGTGAAGCTGCGCTGGCCATGCACGCGGCCAACCACCCAGAAACCGTGCATTTACCTGAAAGCGTTTGGGATGTTGATCTGAAAGCGTACACAGCAGGCCGTCCAGTGGGGTTGCTTTGGGCGTCTCCAGATTGTCGCCATTTCTCAAAGGCTCGGGGTAGCAAGCCAACCTCCAAGTCAGTGCGAATGCTAGCGTGGTCCATCGTGAACTTCTGCCAGAAGCTTGGGAAGAACAGGCCACGAATAATCGTCTTAGAAAACGTTATGGAGTTTCGCGGTTGGGAAGACTTTGAACCATGGAAAGTTGCTCTTGGGAAACTGGGTTATCAGGTTGAAGTCAGGGACTTAAAGGCTTGTGACTATGGGGCCCCGACCATCCGAAAGCGCATGTTCATGGTAGCCAGACGGGACAAGAAGGCAATCAAGTGGCCAGCTCCCACACATGGAGATCCAAGCACTCTTGAGGTTAAAAGTGGACAGCTGCTCCCTTGGAAGACGGCAGCAGATTGCATCGACTGGTCAATCCCGTGCCCATCCATTTTTGAACGCAAGAAACCTCTTGCTGATAACACCCTGAAACGCATTGCAGCAGGAATAAAGAAGTTTGTCATCGATGCGCCAGAGCCTTTCATTCTAAACATGAGCCATGGGGGCAGTCTGGAGCCCATGGGTAAACCTGTCACAACCATCAAAACAGAAAGAGGCGGGTGCAGGGCATTGGTGGTCCCATATATTCAGCGCCAGTTTGGAAACTCCGTCGGCGGCGAAGCTGATAGCCCACTCGGCACCGTAACAGCCTCAGGAGGTGGTAAGTCTGCTTTGGTTGCCGCATCTCTTGTTCAAACCGGATACGGGGAGCGCGAAGGGCAGCTGCCCCGCACCATGGATATTGAAGCGCCTTTGGGAACGGTTGTTGCAGGCGGAGCAAAGCACGCCTTGGTTTCTGCTTTCCTCGCGCAACATAACACCGGTGTGGTGGGGCGTTCAGCTGAGGCGCCGGTTTCAACTATTCTTCAGACGGGCTCTCACCAAGCGTTGGTCACCAGTCACCTCATGATGATGCGCGGCACTTGTAAGGATGGGCAGCCTGCTGATGCTGCAATGCCTACGCTAACAGCCGGGGGCAACCATATCGCTGAGGTGCGAGCTTTCCTTATGGCCTATTATGGAACAAGCGTAGGGCAGGATACTAAGGAGCCAATGGGCACTGTGACAACGAAGGACCGCTTCAGCCTCGTAACTGTTGAGATTGGTGGCGAGCCCTATGCGATAGTAGATATCGGGATGAGAATGCTCACGCCTGAGGAGCTGTATCGAGCGCAAGGTTTCCCTGAAGATTACAAGATCGACTTTGAGTTCAAGGGCAAGCCCTTGTCCAAGAAAGAGCAGGTTGCCAAGTGCGGCAATAGTGTGTGCCCACCAATAGCAAAGGCTATCATCGAGGCGAACCTTCCAGACCTGAAAGTAACGAAGGAAGCCGCTTGATGGGGAAGCGGAGTAACTTCAAAAAGGTCAACAAAGATTTGTACCGCACCATCGACCCGAAGGCAGCGAGGATCTTGCTGCCTTACTTGGGTGGGGTGCGATCCTTCGTTGAACCCTTTGCCGGATCAGGTGATCTTGTGGGGCCATTCCTGAGAGCCGGACTTGATTGCAAGGCACGCTACGATATTCAGCCGCGCTATCGCATGGTTGAAAAGCGCGATGTTTTAAGCCTTGAAATTGAAGATCTCAAAGGCGCAGAAGCAATCATAACCAACCCGCCATGGAGCAGGGATAGAGCCTCAGGTTACCTCCTACATCGCATCATTGATCATCTTCGGGTGATGGTGCCCACCTGGCTCCTGTTTGACGCTGATTGGGCCTACACCGGTCAGAGCGAGCCATACATGCGCTATTGCTCCTTGATAGTGCCGGTCGGACGGTTGCGATGGATTCCCGGCACCACAACCAAAGGCAAGGATAATTGCTCTTGGTATTTCTTTCAAAAAGACGAAGCAGAAATCAGACAGTTTGAGAAGGTGGCAGCATGACAAACCTTGAATCAATCGAACAACAAGTTCTTGCGCGCCTTTTGGCGGCTCCTGAGCTGTACTGGGATGTTGCAGATCAGGTGACCCCAGCGCACTTCCATGATCCTATCTGGAAGGCTGTCTGGATCGGCTTGGACACCTGTCACAAAGAGGGCAGCTTTGATCTGCACCTTGTGGAGACAAACGCCCCGTATGAAGGCGATGCAGATCTTGTGGCGCGCATCAAATCACTCGCAGCTAAGGGCAGGAAGCTCACTGCTGAAATCGAAGACCTTGTGAAACCGCTCCTCAACCGGCGTAACAAGGAGCTGATTGCCGAGACTTTCCAGAAAGGGCAGCAGGCTCTTTACACTGACACAAGGGCTGCTGAGCTTGCAGAGAGCGCTATTGAAGAGCTTCAAGAGATTTCAGGGCAAGCACAGAGAACTAGCACTGTAACCCTTGGGCAAAGCGCACAAGCTGTTTATGAGCGGGCTGCGCAGCCTCAGGAAACAGGGGGCGATGCTTTGGGGACCGGTCTAAAGCAAATTGATAACCTTTTGGGTGGTGGCTTAGTTGATGGCGAGCTAACTGTAATCGGTGCAGAAGGGGCAAGCGGTAAGACTGCCCTTGCTTTGCAGATTGCCGAGTTCATTGCCTGCCAGTATGGCCCGGTTGATTTCCAGTCAAAGGAAATGGACGCAGAACAGCTCACCATGCGGCGTGTTGCAGCTATGTCTGGCATCAGTACCCACGCTATGCGTCGGGGTGGGCTTTCAGCAGATGAGCTGGAAAAGATCTACCTTGCAAAAGAGGATTGCCAGAGTATCCCGCTATATATTGATGAGACTTCTAGAACGACTGTTGAGCAGCTGTTTATCCGAGCAAAAGCTAACAAGTCTAGGTTTGGGACTAAGGCCCTGTTTGTCGATAGCGTAAAGGCCATGCGGGCTAAAGATAGCCGCTTGGATTCAAACCTTCCTGCACGTTGTGGCTACGTGATTTCGGAGTTGAAGGAGCTTGCCAAAGCCCTCAACATTCCAGTCGTTGCCCTTGCCCATGAAGTCAGATCAGAGAGAGAACCGTTACAACGCCTGACACGTAAGGAACTGTTTGGCGGGTCAAATATGGAAGACAGCGCGGACAACATCCTCATTCTCTTCCGCCCTGAGCCAATCTTGCTTCGCAAAGAGCCAAAGGAAGGCACAGACTTACATGTCAAATGGCAAACGGATCTGATCAACTGGAAGGACAGAGCACAGGTGCACGCCGATAAAGTCCGTATGGGCTCAGGTGGGCGCTGTGCTGAGCTTGTTTTTGATGGGCCTACCACAACCTTCAGGGAAGATCGCGGACACCAAGAAGGGATGCTCTTATGAGCGTCCCAATCCGCTTTGTGTGGAAAGTGGAGATTGGAACAGTGGTGGAAGATAGTGGGACAGGCGACAGAACAGAGATTACAGATCAGATCTGCGCGCTTTACAATCGGGTGCTCTATGTTTCCCCCTTGAACTATGAGGCTTTGCGAAGCCGAGCCATCAAGCAGGAAAAGAAAGCGGCATGAACGACAACAAACCATACAAGCCGGTGTTTCGTTGGCGCCCAACATGGGAGGATCAACCGCAAGATTTCACGGCCAAACCGCCTCAACGCAAAACGACGACTATGCGTATGCACTGGGAGACTGGCCCCAATGGTGAAGGGCGCTGGAGTTGGGTTGTAAATGATTGGAAGAAAGTTGCGGAAGGTTACGCCGAAACACACCTTGAAGCAGCCCGCAAAGCAGAAACTGCCTTTATTGAATTTTTGAAACAGCCGGAGGAATAAATGAGCGACATTCAGGCACTATATGCGGTGATCCTAGATCGGCTGATAGAGGCACAGGTTGTCATGCGCCTTATGAAGGTGCGAGGCGTTAGACCGGGGCAACCGCAAAGCTTCTGGCCTGATTTCAGCCCGAGTGAGGATGACCAATGGGAAGCGGCTCTAAACGCTGTCGCCAAGAAGCTCACTGAGGCTGAAAAGAGAGCCAGGAACATGACCGGGCCGGATGCTGCAGCAATTGCACGGATGGAAGAGACATGGGACTGGATGCACTACATCAAGCGAAACGAAGAGAGAAAAGCGCTCTCATTGTTGGTGTTTTGCTACGCCTACAAGATCCAGCCAAAGAAGGTTCTTGACCAGATGGGACTAGCAAAACAAACGGCCCATGATCGTTTTGAGAGAGCACTTCACCAAATTTCTGTAAGAGTTTGTAATAAAAGAGATTTACCCGCGTTCGCTGATAAAGATTTATCCGTGCAGTTCCGGCCTAAATCGGGTATCTATTCAGATAAGATGAGACAACTCGCGGCTTGATGATTTAGCCGTAATTCGTTTCAAGTTTCCCAAATGACTAACCCGCCAAATCGGCGGGTTTTCTTTTTGAATGTTGAAGACTAGCTCAGCAAGCTCTGAAAGGCATTTAGCTTGATGGCATATTTTGTCTTAAGCGCTTGTAGTGACTCATAGTACTTGACCAGTTTCACCGCAAACATGAGATCATTTTGTGATGCATTAGCTGCAATATCTCCCTTAAAACCCTTCGTGGTTGAATGGTTATTGAAAACCCCAATCAACTCAGCAATGCGTTGATTGTATTTCTTGGACATATACTTAGGGTCGTTTGCTGCGGCTTTTTCATTTATTAAAATTTGCTGCTTAACGTAGTTTATGATGAAGGTGATCTCGTTGCGCTGGTTCGATACCTCATCAGAAATGTAGTCCATAACCTTTGCTTCGCTATTTGCTAGCGACCGAATGGCTTCATAGATAGCAAAATTTGTAGCTTCTGAGCCGCCCATAGGCTGCTGTGATTTAGAGATCTTCCGCTCAACGTTGATCGCGCTAAGAAGGGAGTCTGCCTCCAGCAAGCTTTGCAAGTTTTTAAGATCCTGAGCGACTAACGAATGGGCTTCTCTTACAAATGGCAACAACTGAATTTCGTTTGCATCTGACTGGTGTGAAAGCTGCTTACGAACAAGATAAAAACTCCGAACGGTCACGATTGGCATCGCTATTGTCCCAGCCATCGTTAAAAGGCCGACAACTGTGGCTGATGAGCGGTGACCAGTGGTGAACATTGTTTCAGCGAAATTCGCCAACACGCCGATTATAACTATGACACCAGCGATAGTTATCGCCGATAACGCCAAAAGCGGCACAAGGAGCACTAATGCGCTCGTGACAGAGAAATCCTTTTTAAAATCGATCATGAACGCCTCAAAGGAATGAGGCGAGAGGCATGGAGGCAGCCACCTCCAAAGCTACGGGCACGTTTATGACTACAACACCCGCCCGGTAAGACTAAGCATATTACCGCCCCCGCCATATCTACTCACCGCAATTAATGAGCAGGGGGCATTTATGCGTCGAGAATCATTTTGGAATCAACCAGATGTGGCCACTGCAATGCACTCCTGTTCAAAAACGAACCGGGTGCAATCGTGAAACCCATTGAAATCAAGTGTCGGAGATGCGGCACACTAAACCAGTTGAGGCCCTTAGAGCCCATAAGCGAATGCCCTGAGCATCAAGCTTAGAGAGCATGGAATGACTAAAGGGGCACTAAGCCAAGATTTTATCGTACCGCCTTTTTCAGTGTTGAGCGCAAGGGCCAAGGAATGGCAAGACCGCAAGCGCCTTTGGCTCGACCTGGGGATTGATAGCGGTGAAGGAAGGAAAGAAGACCTCCTAAGCGGATACGCCAGCGCAATGGCTAAGTGGTCAGAGATCAACGGGAAGGGCACAGCACCCGGCTCATGGGCAAGTAAAAGCGTATTTGACCCAGTCCTGACTGAGCTTTGTTATGCATGGTTCTGTCCGCCTGAGGGAAAGGTTCTTGATCCTTTTGCTGGTGGATCTGTAAGGGGCTTAGTAGCCGCCTACATGGGGCGCGAGTATACAGGTGTAGATTTGCGCCCTGAGCAGGTTGAAGCCAATGACCTGCAGGCTGATGTCCTTGGGATTAAACCAAAGCCTAAGTGGAAGGTTGGTGATGCTGTACAGCTTTACAAGCATGTGCGCGGCTACTTTGATTTCATACTGACCTGTCCACCTTATGGCGATCTTGAGAAGTATTCAGATGATCCCTCAGACCTTTCGAACATGCACTACGACGTGTTTGTGGGGGCCTTCCGTGCCTCAATGAAGCAGGCAGCAGCGCGGCTGAAGGAAGACCGCTTTGCAGCCATCGTGGTTGGTGATTTCAGGGACCGGGAAGGCATAAACCGGGGTTTTGTACGGGACACCATTGAAGCCTGCGAAGACGCGGGCCTGCGCTTCTACAATGATGCTGTGTTGATCACTCAGGCCGGTTCATTGCCCTTGAGGGCTCGTGGAGGTTTTGAGAGCGGGCGCAAGCTTGGCAAGACACACCAAAACGTGCTGATTTTCGTGAAGGGTGATCCTAAAGCGGCTACTGAGGCGGCTGGGAAGGTTGCGGGCTACGAGTTTTAAGGTTGGCGGTCCAGCGCAGTGTATCTGCCCCTGTCTAAGTATCGGCTATACGATCAGAGGACTACCAAATGACAGGGGCGATTTGCTGGATGTTAGATTATGACGGTTCAAAAACAACAGCGCACGTACGTTTGTCCTGCGTATCAAGCAACGGAACCGCTACTACCTTACAACCGTTTTTAAATCCATTTTTTGTAGTTGCGGGAATTTTACAAAAACGCTCAGTTACTGTGCCTATAAATTCTAGATCAAAACTACCCAGTGGCATTAAAGTACCACCGTCTCGTGTTACAGTGCTAAAGCGTGTACTGAAATCTTTCCTAAACTCACTTTCAGTTTCAATTAGTTCACCAGTTTCTACAAGCAAGAATGGATTTGTTAAAGCTGCATTGGTGGCTGTGTTCTTGACTTGTAGCTGCGGATCTGAAGAGACTATAATATCCACTCCGCACATATTGGAGAAAACCAACTCAAGCGTCCGTCCATATGAGGCTTGGTTTGATAGTAAAAAAGCTGCAAGTGCTGCAGTAGTTAAAGCTAAGCGATTCATAGGTTATTACTCCGTTCTTTTTAGACACAGGTAATGACCCGCTATTGGCGAATACGTGAGTAACTCCCGTTCAGTATTTGAAACACGGTTAGCGAGCGGTGAAGTAATAACTTTTTATTGTCGAGATATGCGGCTCATGCAAGTTATGGTAAAGCAAGACACGTTCAAATGGCTACTTGTATTCGAACTTAAAATCTCTCGCATGTAGGATCTTTTTTGCAGCTTCATTCGCAAGCTCGCCAGCTGCTTCAGTTAAGTTCCAATGCATATCGCTGTCGGTGACATACAGGTGCCCTACAAGGTTGAGATCCACTACATTGCTAAATCGAGTGCCCTCTTGCAGGTATTGTGAAGGGGCGGCAATGGCATACGAATTGACAGAAAGCTTTGCCTCTAACATCACAGCACATCTCGATCCGGGCTTGAAACCAGTAAGTGTCAAATAGAGCACGGCGGCATTAGAGGCAGTCGTATCTTCAGATACAGGTATCCCGTTCTTGCGCAGTGCGCCCTCCGATTTATCTTTCAGTACTTCGGGTTCAGGAGAGCAATCACCGTGTACGGTGTCTACTATCTGGACACGAACCTTTTCGACTGAAGTGAGTAACGCAGCAGTGGCGGATTCCTGAGTTGAAACAATCTCCGCTGATTGGGCAGATAGGCAGCCTGCGAGCCCAAACATGAAGGCGAGAGTGGCTTTACTCAATGTATTCATCTGCAAATCTCTCTTTGAAAAAACATCTGCTGGCCGGTTAGCTCTATCCAGCACAAAGCTCAAGAAACCAGAAGTTACAAATTGATGTTCGGCACACGGGCTGCGTGATCGGCAAAGAGCAACAAAGCGTCTGAGGCCAAAGCAAAACCACGCATGCCACGGAAGAAGGCTCCGCATAATGCCTCCAGTTACCCTCGAATTCGCAGACGACAACCATGTGCACTTTCGTAATGCGGTTGAGCGGATAGGAAACAGAAAGACAGCAGAGCGCGCCTACAGAAAGGTCATCAATAAAACCGGCACCAAGCTGCGTAAAGGCGTGCTGAAGACGCTTCCTAAGCAAACAGGCTTGCCATCCCGTACAATTAGGAAGGCTCTGGGGAAGCCTAAGAGGGCGAGTGCGAGCTATAAGGGCAACGCTGCCAGCCTGTCTTATGTGCTGACCACAAAGGGCGGACTAATCAGCCTGAAGCACTTCAAGCCAAGAGAGCTGATGCGCGGCGGGGTAGTAGCGCGGCCAAGGGGGCAGAGGCTCTATCTGGAAAAGGCATTCATGAAGGGCGGACGCTTCCCAGGTCGCAAGACCTTGAACCTTGGTGGGGCAGTCTTCCGGGCCAACCTTAACGTAGGTAAGCGCTGGTACAGGGGCTTCCATAGCCTCAAGAGTAGCGTTCGCATTCCGGATGAAATGGTAATAGGCCCATCAAAGGCCGAGCACGACAACGCAACCCGCTCCTTTGCCCCGGCAATGGAAGTGGAGATTAAGCGTCTGCTGGCTGTGAAGGGTTAAGGCCCTCAAAGGTACATAGTTTCGCCGTCATAGACTTCCTTGATGCATTCTTTGCAATCGCTAGTCCAATCACGCAGAGCAATGTATTTGAGCAGGTTGCTCTCGATCACGAGTTGCCGCCATGCAGAAGACTGGACTTCTTTTGAAAATGCAGCGAAGAAAATCAAAACAAGATCGGAATCAAGAAGTTGAGATCTCAAAATTTCCCGATATATCTCTTTGTTATCTATCTCTGATTTTTCGATCATCTCAGAAATCATCATAACGAAACGAATGTAATCAACGCTACCGTCACGCGGTTCGTTTCGAGGAGCAGCCCAATATCCGGTGAGAAGGTTCGAAACGTGAAGTGCTGATGTTGTCTTATCTCGCAGATCTTTAACATACCGTGCCAAAGCAGCACTGCCTCTAATGTTGGTTTTGCCGGGGTGAAGGAGCTGTTCTCTATGTTTAAAAAGCAAGTCGAGGGCGTTGTAAAAACTGGTTTCAAATGCCTGCTTACCAAGTTGCTTGGTTTGCGCGGTTATGTTGTCTTCCTGCTTTTCGAGAATTTCACGAGTGTCGTCCCTTTCGTCCTTCACTGTAGATAACTCTTCTCGCTGCAATAGGATCGCATAGAACAGACCAAGGAAGGCAAGGCCAGCAAACAGTGAGTTCACTATCCCAAATGTATCACCAGTAGGGCCTCTCTCTGAGTAACCACCTACTGCCTGAGGAGTGCCTAGGATGCCTAGCCTTTCCAATATGCTTTGTGGCTGAGGCTCAGGGGTATCGAAATAGGAGAGAAGATAGGGGAGTTCTCCTGTGACTGCGTACCGGGCGTTAGCCCACCAGAGGCAGATTATGAGTATCGTAAGACCAATGAAGATGATCCAAGCCCATGGTGAGCTTAACAGTAGCGCGTTGCGCTTGGTTCTCTGATCCTTAGGCTGTTCACTCTTCGGCATATCGGCACTCCTTATCGAGGTTCGTGATACGCGATTCCCCCTTGGGGTTGGAAGATGCAAAGGGCACGTGGCACGGCGCAAAAGGCATGCGCGATGCATACCCCCCCCGGTCTAGGGACCGTATTTCGATTTTTTCAGCCCGCTACGGTGGCGGAGCCCGATTTATGGCCCGTTACAGTTCAAAAAACAGCGGGGTTACTAGACGGGTTTTTAGCTCCACCAATCCCAAAAACCTAACAATTTCAATGAACGAATACGCTGTAGACGTTGCTAACCTGTAACACTGCGGCCTTTTTTATGTGAGGATACGTGTTGGGCAAAATTGTTAGCACTTTGGAGCTTTGTGAAGTCTTTGGAATTAGCAGACAGACGCTCCATAGGTGGAGGGCTAAGGGGTGCCCGATCCATGATGATAAAGGGGCGGGGAAGTTAACGACCTACAACACTGCAGAGGTGTTTGCTTGGCGAGAGATGTTCAGCAAGTCCTCATTAGGTGAAGACAAGATACCTGAGCGCGAACGGGCGCAAATACGCAAGGACAATGCATCAGCAGAGAAGGCCGAAATTGAGCTTGAGCTGCTACGCAGAACTGCAATCCCAATCGACATTGTTAAGGCCAAGATCTCGAAGGAATACTCAGAGATCAGAGCTAATTTTGTTGCGTTACCCGGTGAAATCTCTGCTGACCTTGAACTTCTTGAGGCTCCCGACATTGAGGAGATCCTCTCTTCAAAAGTGAGTGAAATCCTTGAAGCATTGGCGGACGATAGCTAGTGAGCGTATTGATGATGTCTTCGCAGAATGTAGGCAACGCGATCTCAAGCCACCACCAAAGCTTAACCTCGTAGAGTGGGCAGATGAATACCGCTATGTAGCCCGAGAGAATACAGCCAATCCGGGGCGTTGGAAGACAAGACGTGTTCCTGTTTCGATTGGCCCCATGATGGCGGTCACAGAGAAGGATACGCAAGTTCTCACAGCAATGGCCTGCACTCAGTTGATGAAAACTGAGTTTCTACAGAACGTTGCGAGCTACCATATACATCAAGATCCGTCGCCGATCTTGTTCATTCAACCTACGCAGAAGCTTGCTGTTTCGTTCTCCAAGGAACGCTTTCAGAAAACCGTCGATACAACACCAGTTCTGAGGGAGTTGATACCGGACGCCAAGTCACGAGATTCAGGCACAACACTGGAGCACAAGGAGTACCCTGGCGGAGCATTGGACTTCGTGGGCGCTAACTCCCCAACTGATCTGGCGTCACGCCCCAAGCGCATTACCCTCGCTGATGAGGTTGATCTTTACCCCGCAGATGCAGGCGGTATGGGCGACCCACTGGCATTGGGTGAGGAACGATCCTCGACCTTTAACAAGCGCCGTCTGAATGTCCGTGTGTGTTCGCCTTCAGACGAAGAAACATCGAAGATCTATCATGAGTACATGGCCAGTGATCAGCGTAAATGCTTTGTTCGCTGCCCTCATTGCGATGAAGAGCAGGCGCTCTATTGGTCCCGCGAGACTGTTCAATGGGACAAGGACGACAACGGCAACCACCTTTCAAATACTGCGCAGTACTTTTGCTCAAAGTGTGGGGCTGGGTGGAGTGAGAAAGAGCGCAAGTTGGCGCTGCTGCGCATTGCAGATGAAACAGATTATGGCTGGAGGCAGACGAAGCCTTTCACATGTTGCGGGAAGACGCATAACCCGCTCGAATGGGGTGGTGCAGGGCACTGGAACGAGAAGGGGCGCTCACATTGTCCCGAATGCAAAAAAGCTTCGCACTACGAAGGGCATGCAGGCTTTCATGTTTCCAAACTCTACTCTACGAGACACTCCCTTTTTGACGTCGTGAAGGAGTTCCTTAACTCCTACAAGAAGCCTTTGATGCTTCGAAAGTGGACAAACACCGCGCTTGCCGAGGTGGTGAAGGGTATCAAGCTTGCCCTTTCTGCTGAAGGGCTCGCAGAGCGGGTTGAGGGCTACTCCCATGAGGCAATACCTGAGGGAGTGCGCTTGCTTGTCGTGGGTGCTGATACGCAAGATGACCGCATTGAGATGACAGTGGTTGGCTATGGCCTGGATGATGAGAACTGGGTGATCCGGCATGTCGTTTTGGACGGTGACACAGCTGGCAAGCGGGTTTGGGATGAATTTGATAGGGAGCTACGCCAAGTCTATTACCGGGAGGATGGCAAGCGGCTTTCCATTAAAGCGACCTGCATTGACTCCCAAGGTCATAGGGCTGCGATTGTGCAATCGTTCTGCGCGAAACGTAAGCACCGCCGGATCTATGCAATCAAGGGCAAGGGGAACAATGCCGGGCATCGCCAGATCTGGCCCAAAACGCCATCTCGAACCAAGAACTCAGGTGAGCATGTCTACATCGTGGGGGTTGATACGGCAAAGGACTTGATCGCCTTGCAGCTTGGGGTTCAGCTGCCGGAAGACGGTGAGCCAACGCCGAACGCAACTCACTTCCCCTGTGATGACCTGCCAGCTGATTATTTCGCTCAAATGACCGCAGAGCAGGCGATCATCAAAGAGCACGCAGGCAAGCCCGTGAGGTGCTGGGAACCGAAAGAAGAGGGCATCCGCAACGAAGCGTGGGACTGCAAGGTTTGTGCAGCCGCCGCGCGTCTATCACTACCTGATCGTTTGATCAGTAAACCGGGCAGTAAACAGAGCCTACCCAAACCGGCATTGCCGAACGAGCCTAAGGAACCCAAACAGATGAGTAGACCCGAAGCGCCAATAAAGGCCAGTCGTGGGACTACTCGACCGGCACCTAAGGCGGCCCGCCCTAAGAACAAGTTTCGGAGAAGATTTCAATGACAGGCAAGGGTTTAACGCGACCTCGGTTCCGCGTGCCTGCCAATACCCGGCAGCTCGCGAAGACCGGCCAGCGCTCGACAATGCGTTATCTTGGTGGCGATCCATCTGGCGTGTTGGCAAAGCGCTCCGCCCCGATCCGCTCAGGGTCCGAGGATGTGAGAGCGGCGGCGGCGCGGGCTTCTGCCCTTGCGACGGATTTCATGCACAACAGCGGGTGGATCGCCGGTGCAGTTGATCAAGTCATCACCGATACAATCGGGGAAGGGCTCAAGATCAACTATAAGCCAGATCTCTCAAAGCTTGGGTACGACAAGAAGGAAGAGAAGGAGTTCGCGGAGCTCGTTGAGAAGGAGTTTCGCGCCTACGCTAACAACCCGCTTGAAGTCGATTTAGCAGGCCAGAAAAAGCTTGCTGAAATGGATGATGGGGTTTGCCGGATCTACGCAACTAAAGGTGAGGCATATGGCGTTTTCAGCTTTATGTCTCCTGCGGAGCGTAAGAAGTATGGCATCAGGACCGGCACTAAAATTTCGCTCGTTTCACCCCATAAACTGAAGTGGGAAACCAGCCAGTTGATTGGTTTGGAAGATGGCATCTTCAAAGATGATAACGGACGACACCTGAAGTACAGGTTCCAGCGCAAAGGCAAAATAGGCGGGTTAATCGATCACGATGTGGACGCCTTTGATGGCCTTGGTTTGCGTCAAGTAGTGCAGCTAATGGATCGCTCAGAGAACCCTGACGCCTCTCGCGGTGTCCCTCTGATGACCGCAGTTCTGAACAACATGAGCTTTCAGGAGCAGCTGGGAAACGCGACTCTTGCTACTGCACTCGCGCAGGCGATCATGGCGGCTACAGTCAAAAGTCCCGACGCCTCTGAAGATATCTTTCAAGCATTTCAGGCGCTTGATGGAAGTGACAACGAAGATATCGGCGAAGACCTTGCAAACCTATGGCGGTCACGCCTTGAGGCCCTTCAGGAAGGAACAATCAACCTTTCTGATGGAGTGAGGGTCAACCACCTTGCTCCGGGAGAAGAGTTTGAGCTTCACTCAAGCAAAACGCCAAACCCGCACTATGTGTCCTTCTTCCAAAACCTCTTGAGAGAGGTTGCCCGGCGTATAGGCGCCACCGCATCATCGGTAACGATGGACCACACTGGAGCGACTTACAGCTCAGTCAGAATGGAGTATGCAACCATCTGGCCCATCGTGACTCGACGGCGTGACCGGGTGGTGGCCCCACTTACAAAAGTGACTTTCGCCAACTGGTTGGATGAAGAAGTCGCAGAAGCTCGCATCCCGTTCAAAGGAGGGTATGCCGCCTTCCGGGCGAACCGGGAACAGATAAGCCAGGTTGATGTTCTCGGACCGGCGCAGCCTACAGCTGACGATGACAAGAAGGAAAGCGCCCGTAAGAAACGTCTTGAAAATGGCGTTTCATCGGTCCGCCGTGAATGCTCTTTGGATGGGGTTGATTATGACCAAATCCAAAGGGAAATCGATGAAGAGATCGAGGACTTTAAGAAGCAGGGCCGCATGCATCCATCTGAAAAAGTGCAGGGAGGTAGCGGCCAATCCGAAGACGGGCCTAAGAAGCCCAAAGCCAAGCAACCTGGGGATGATGAATGAGCAAGGACTGGTGCGCCGAAGTTGAAAAACTGGAGGCAATCTATGAGGCCGTGCGCAACGGTGAGCAGGTCACTGAAAGTCGCTTTGGTGAGGACTTCGTCAAGTATCGCGATGCCGACCTCAACCGAATTGACCGTGATCTCAATCACGCAAGAGCGCAGTGTGAGATCAAACAGGGCAGACGAAAACGCAAACGCTTCGCCGCCCGCATTAGAGCTTAGAGGTGCACATGGGCATTTATCGAGACGGACAAATCTTCATGTATGGGGCCGTTGGGCTCGACTGGTACGAGGAGTACTTTACTGCGCTGCATGTCATTCAGGCACTTGCAGAGCATGGACGCGATAAGGATGTAACTGTTCGAATGAACTCGGGTGGTGGTGATCCGATCACCGCGATTGCGGTCTACAACGCTTTAAAGGCTCATGACGGTCAGGTCACCGTCCAGATTGATGCAATGTCTGCTTCGGCTGCCTCGCTCATCGCGATGGGTGCGGATGTTCGCATCATGCAAGCTGGTGCCCAGATGATGATACATGAACCTTCCTCTGGAGGTTGGGGCACGGCGCATGACCTGAAAGAGGGAGCAGATCTTCTCGACATGCAGGCGGATGAGTATGCAAAGCTTTACGCGAAAGCATCTGGGAAAACCACAGAGGAAGCCCGAGAGGTCATGAAGGCTGAAACTTGGATGACTGGAGAGGAAGCGGTAATCGCAGGCTTTGCGACGACACATGAAGGGGGCGTAAGCTCTCTTATGTGCTCTCCGTTTGATTACACCAAGTACTCCAAAGCTCCGAAGGAGCTGGTGACGATGGCTCTAACGAACATGTGGGACAGGGAGCCTGTACCAACACCCCCAACTCAAGAGGAACAGACACAAATGCCAAAGACTGACGAAGAAATTGCTCAGATGGTGGCTGATGCGGAAGCTAAAGGCAAAGCTAATGGCACCAAGGAAGGCGTTGAAGCTTTCATGAAGTTGCAAAAGCAAGTGATGGAACTACCACAGGCGCAGAAGCAGCCAAAACTTGCAGAATCCTTCATGGCCGATGGCATGGACTTCGAACAGATCAAAGCTAAGTTTGATTTGATGGAAGACATTGCGCCAAACTCCAACAACAACCCATCGCAGAACGATTACTCCTCTATGCGACAGACAGGCGCCGGTCTGGACAGCACAGACAAGCCACAACAGCCGACAATGAGTGCTGGTTCTATTTACAAAAAGCGTCGCGAGTTGATGGCCTCCTAAGCCATCTTCACCCGCAACAAAGCTTAAGCAGGTCGCATACGCGGCCTTTTTTTATGGAGTTTTGCATGTCAACGAAAATGCGCCAGCGTGACTGGTCTTTTCTACTTTCCGAAGCAAGCGGCAACCGCTCTCGCGAGTCCGTGACCATCGCTGCTGGCTCAGGCGTGGTGAAGGCTGCCACTGTGGTCGGGAAGCAAACAGCTTCCAAAAAGTATGTTCCATCTCCGGCAACTGGTGCCGATGGCTCAGAGACGGCAAAAGCGGTTCTTGCCCATGCTGTTGATGCAACGTCGCAGGATGTTGAAGCGGTCGTGTTGCACCGGGATGCAGAAGTCAAAAAGGTCCTTTTGAACTTCGATGCATCCGTTGATGACGACACAAAAGTAGCTGCAAAGCTAGCAGAGCTCGAGGCCTCTGGCCTGATCGCACGCTAAACCGCAATCAGACCAACTTTCCTTCCAATTATGTGAGACTTAAATGCCTGATATCTGGGATGACGACCGCTTTAGCGTTCACAACCTTACGCTTGCCATCAATGAAGAACCTTCGGTTCCTGATCAGATTGGCAAGTCCGGCCTGTTCGAAGAAGATGGGGTGGACACCACCTATATTGACATTGAACGCGAAGGCAACGATTTGCAGCTGGTCGAACCGACCGCTCGTGGTGGACCTGGGGAAACAACCGGGGATGAAGATCGCACCCTCGAGTCCTTCAAGATCCCTCACTACGAGCGCAATGATCATATCTCGGCTGACGAAATTCAGAACGTTCGAAAAACTGGCACAAATGACCAGTTGGAACGGCTTCAGGAACGTGTCGTGAAGAAAGGCCGCAAACATAACCGCGACCTTGATAATACGCTGGAGCATCAGCGTATGGGTGCTCTTAACGGCATTGTCTTGACACGCAATGGCAAGACGCTAGCAAACCTCTATGCCAAGTTTGGCTATGCAATTCCAGCGCCATTGGATCTTGATCATGATGACAAAGATCTGAACCTTGGCTCTTTCATGATGCATGCGCTGTATGGCATTGAAGATGACCTTGATCGGGCATACGGGCATATGCATGTGTTCTCTGGCCGAAACCTTCATGAATGGATCTGGAACCGTCCTGAGGTTCGGGAGACTTTCCTAAATACATCTTCGGCTGGGAAGTTACGGAACGCCGCCCCGGATAAGTTTGATTTCGGTGGCTTCAAGTTTGAACGCTATAAGCAGGGCCGTAAAGCGAGAGAAGCCGGTGGGGGCACTTATATTGCCCACAATGAGGCTCGCATTGTTCCTTTTGGCGTGCCTGATTTGTTTATCACTCGTTTCGGTCCAGCTGATTACGAAGATACGGTGAACACCGAAGGCCTGCCGCTTTACCTTCGACAGTACGCTGATCCCAACGGTAAGGGCCGCTCCATTGAGGTTCAGATGAACGCCATGTCTCTCTGTACAAACCCCGGCGTCCTGCGAAAAATTCGCCTTCAGAACTACACTCCGGGCCAGTAAGGGGGCACGATGACCAAAGCTATGTGGATTGCAAACCTTTCTGGGCTCATGATCCCCGGAGAGGTCGTGGGCAAGGACGACGTCGTCACTGTTGAGCCCGGTGAAGCTGTTAAGGTTCCAGCGTCGTATGCAACAAGCCTGATTGATGATGGTCTTGCATATAAAGCTGATGAGCCAGACACCGAGCCGGTAGCTGATGAGGGTGGGGAAGGCGCTTATAGCGCCATGACCATGGACGAGCTGCGTGAAGAAGCTGAAAAGCTTGATTACCGTCCGCCTAAAAACATTGGTCTTGAAACCCTTCGTGAGAAAGTTCGCGATCTGGTTCGGGCTCAGTTTGATGACCTCGACACCAAAGCCAAAGAGCTTGGCATTACGCCAGACGAAGACTGGACCGTCGAAGAGTACCAAGCGGCTATTGAAGCCGCCGAAGCACAATAAAACAAAGGCGCGAGGAAACTCGCGCCTTTTCGCTTTATGAGGCCAAGCCATGACACCTGAAACGAAGAAACATTTTGAGAAAGTAGTGAAGACCGCAGATGAACGATGGGCGGAAACTATCGAGCTCAAATTTTTGCAGGATGGCAGACAAGACCAATCACGCGGGAACACGACAATCCAAGCGATTTTGAGAGTAGGCAATGTTCGCAACACCAACTTGAGCGGTGGCGATGCTTTGAAATGGCGTGGCCGCGTCAACTCGACGAAGACTCAATTGCATATCGCAAAGTCGCTTTACACCGGCCCTGAGATCAAAAAGGGCGACACCATCAGGGCAATTACACGCGATGGAAAGCCTTGGTTTGATGTCCTGCACGCAAGTTATCGAGATGAAATGCGCATTGTACTGGAGCTGGGGGAAGCATGAGCCTCGTTAGAATTGCCGCACGGCACTGCCTCTGCGAAGCCCTTAAGGGCAAAACAAGCGTGGGTGATAATGTTCAGGATTCGGCTTTTGGTGCACTCAATTTCAATGAGGATGGCCTGCCAGAAACGAGCCAAGAACAACCTTTCTTGACTGTTTATACTGACGAGGCAGACATGCAGGCGAGCGGCAATAGTCTGGAATTGCTCGGCCAAGCTGACACCAAAATCTATTTCGAATGGGGCATTACCTCTTCAATGTCCGTCAAAGATGATGAAACAGGCGAAGCTGTCATCGTGCAGGATATTCCGGTTACTGATGCCAACATGGAGTTCAAGCTTGATCTCATTGGTCGCGAGATCCTCAACGCACTATCAGATACTAGAGATCCGTATGTGAAGATGTTCCGAGAACTCTTGATGGGGGTGACCAGCTTCAAAAAAGGCCGCATTGCAAACGAGCAGGATGGATTGCGGCTCGCAGCTCACCAGTTTGAACTCAAGTGCATGCTTTTGGAAGAGCCGAGAACCGGTGCTGAAGTGCTCTCAAACCCATTCGGGGAACTGTTTGCGCTTATGAAGGGGAGTGGTGATCCGAGCATAGCCGCTAAAGCTGACTTGATGCACGCTGCCTTAGAGCCGGAAGCGCCTCCGCTTGATGTGTTCAGAATGGAGAACGGTATGCATCCTGACCAAATCGAGACGCTCGGATTAGACGAGGCAGTTCAAGATGGATGACCAGTGGGACGTCATCACCGAGCTTCTCACGCAACAGCAGGCCGAGTTGGAAACTTTAAGATCAGTGATAGCGGAGATGATACAGGTCGGGCCGGTTCACGCAGTTGATCCGAAGAAGGGCTACCGTATCAAGCTGGGAGAGGATGAAGAAGGCACCCCTTATCTCTCACCTTGGAAACCGCATCCAGAAACCTCCAAGACTTCCATTCCGCTAAAAGTTGGGCAGATGGTGGGGATGCTCAATCCAAGCGGTGATCCCCGACAAGGTTTAGTACTGCCAGGTGGATATAGCGACGGCCACGAAACACCCAACTCAGACATGCAAGCAAACGTTTTTCAGGATGCTGGTGTCCGTATTCAGATCAAGGACGGCAAGTTCCAGATCTCAGCTGAGAACAGCATTGAAATCACCGTCGGTGGCGTGAAGCATATTATCAGCAGTGATGGTGTTGCTACTCAGGGCGGGAAGGTCACACACGATGACAAGAACGTTGGCTCAACGCACACACACGGCGGTATTTCGCCGGGACTAGCTGACACCAAAGGCCCTAATTAAGGACTCCAGACATGACGAAGCAAAGATACCGCATTCGTGAGGGTGCGGACACGATCGATGGTGAGCGCGTTCCTGAGGACCGCATTGTTGAGATGACCGAGCAGGCCGCTGACTACTACGTGGCAATCGCCGCCGCTAGCCTTGCCAATGAAGACGCCGCTGAAGAGAAGGCACCCCGCAAGCGTCGCAGTAAGGCACCTACCAAGACTGGGGCCTGATATGACGGGATTGAGCAGGCACACTGGGCAGCCGATCTCTAATCTGCAATCAGCGCTCCAAGGGGTAGAAGTCATCCTTGGAACCCGGCTCTATTCTCGGGTGATGCGCAGGCAGTTCGGGGCTGGCTTTGTCGAGATCTTGGGTAAGAAGCTTACCCCGAAGCGCTTTGCAGTCTTCATGCAGCTGATAGCTGTAGCCATTGACCGGTGGGAGCCCCGGTTCAAGGTGAGGCGCCTGACACCGCAAGGCACCGTAGAACAAGTTCGCTTAGGGAACGTTGGCCTAACTATAGAGGCGGATTTTCGCCCGAAAGCAAACCTTTCACCACCAGATTATACCGTTGAACGCTCTATTTCCTTCGGCCTGTTTTTTCGGGATGGGAAGGTGCAAACACTGGAAAGTTAAGCCACATGGGCCAGACCAAGCTTCCACCACCTGAGTTGATCGAGAATATCGACTATGAGGCCATCCTTGCAGCATCTTTGAACCGCCTGAAATCCAAGTTTGATGCAGCCGGAATCCCATGGACCGTAGAAGGCCTTGAAACAGACCCTGCCAAAATCTTGCAGGAAGAACTGGTTTATCTGGTGGTCTATCTTCTGCAGCTGGGGAATGAGAAGTTTGTTCTCTACTTCGTGGATTACGCGTATGGCGTAGCGCTTGATGTTTTGGCGGTTTTTTATGGCGTTACGCGCATGCAGAGCGAGCAAGATGACCGGTTTCGCACACGCATCAAGCTTCACATTGTCGGGCGTTCTGGTGGCGGCCCTGAGGAGCGATACAAAGCGCTTTCTATGGATGCCCATCTTGATGTGAAGGGTGTCGCCATCTGGGACAACGGCATTGATCCCACGCTCTATGTCGGTGTGCTGTCAGCCGTTCCGGGAGGCCACGCAAGCGATGAACTTCTTGAAGCTGTTCTGGGGCACCTGATCCAACCAGCCAACAAAGTCACCTCTGACCGGTTCATTGTCGTTTCAGCTGTGACCAAGACCATTGATGTGGCCCTTCAGGTTCAACTTGAAGAGCACGCGCGTAATTCTGCCTTGGAAGCGCTGGAGGCAAAGCTGCGGGCTGCGTGGGAGGCGGAAGAGCGTCTTGGTCTTGATCTCACAAGAGCTTGGCTGATCAACACGGCCATGGGGGATGGGATTAACAACGTGATCGTAGAAGCGCCTTTCGTTGATGTGGTCGCGGATCCAAACGAGGCCATTGCGCTTGGTTCAATCTCGATCACTTCCATGGGGCGCGGGCGATGACTGAAATTCTTTTGCCGGCCAATGCCACGCCTTGGATGCAGGCGATCTCGCAGACCAATCACGAAGGCCTTGAGGTCGTTCGCCAGCACTACAACAACATGGGCATGAAGTGGCAAAACCCGCAGCCACGCATCATGCCGCACCTGATACAGGAAACCGGCCTTGGTATCCTGAGCCCTTATGTAGACAACATCTATCAGCTCTATGATGAGGGGCTTGAATGGCTGCGCATTCGCGGCTTTGAAGCAGCTGTGTACAAGGGGCTTGGCTTCATCGACTATGGTGGGCTCCTGGAACAAGCGCCAAGCAGGCGTCGTAAATGGCATTGGGATCAGCTGGCACTGAACCGGCTCCCACGCAGCGAGGAAGATCTGCCGCGCATTGCCGGGGTTGTCGGGCTATCTGTTTCCCGGCGCACCAAGGTAATGCGGGCCTTCAATGGCTATGATATCCGCGCAGCTGAGCTGTCTTACTCAAAACTTGGGAATGCTCTTTTGTCTTCGCACTCCGGGGCACGGGTGGGAGAGGTTCCAACCAAATGGAGCTTTGGCACTAGCCATGAGTTTCAAAGGGCGCTTACCGCTGCTGAAAAGCAAGCAATCGGCGTTTATATCGACACCTCTTCGGGCGGTGTGACTTGGGAAGAACTGGCAGCTCCATGGAGCGAGGTTGAAACCTCGTGGCAGGATTTGGGTGTCGGCGCTAAGTTGCGTGTTATGGCCCGCCAAACAGCTCTGCTCGGTGGCTACATGGGCTTTTACCGTGCTGATGGTTCCATGATTGGGGCAAGGCGCTTTAAGGCTTTGCATCAAGTTGCCCCCGGCATCACCTACAAGATCGGCTCTGAGCAGATCACTCCCCACGATCAAGGGCAGCGCGTTTATGTGGAAGCGCTCACCGGATTTGGGGAAGGGGCAGGCGAGGAATGTGCCTCCGTCGCTCTGTTGTTTGGAGCCACGCCAAAAGCGGACCTGCCACAAGGAAAGCGCTGGCTTTTACCTGACCAGATCGAAACACCGTTTGCAGCTATCTGCTCGCAGGCGCTTACAACTGATTTGCGGCTCACCAAGCGCACTCGCGTAAAGGTTCTCCTGAGCTTCGCATAAGGACCACTCAAATGGCTTTTGAACATCCACTCGTGCCAGGCGCGCATGATCGCACGCCTGAGCGCCAAAACGATTCCGCAGCTGTCTGGCCTGAGGAAGTCTTTATCACCGGAACCGATCTTAATGATGCGTTCGGTATTGCACGCCGCCAGTCTGAGCGCATTGGCAATACCGTTTCTCGCGATGGTGATCGTAAGTCCGGCGCGGCCATTGAGATTGACCGGGCAGGAAGCAGAATCCTTCTTGGTGGTGGGACTGTCTATGTGGCAGGCGATGTGCGTCCGGTTGGTGCAGCTGTTCTGGAAGGTGTCGATCTGACTACTGACCTGATTGTTGGTGTGCGCGTAAGCTCTACCGTGATCAACTCCGAGGATGACCCAACGCTTGCAGGTTTAAAGCCGGGTACAGAAGCGGAAGGCGAGAAGGGGGCTTCAAGGATCGTTACCCGCCTTGTCTGGGGCTATGCGGGAGATGGCGCAGAAGGTCAGCTTTACCCGGTTTACACGCTGGTAAAAGGCACACCGCTAGACCAGACGCCGCCTGCCGAAATGAGCCAGGTTGCACAGGTATCTGCGGCGCAGGATTTTGGAGCAAATGGCAACTACATTGATGAGGGTTGCCGCGTAACTGCAATTGAGAAATCTAACGGCAATGTGGTCTTTTCCATTGCCGCGGGCACCGGCAATATCAAAGGCTTCAAACGTTCCCGTGAGCATGCCTTGCGCCTTGAGATCGAAGAGAAGTGGGACACTTTCCAGATTGACGGTGAGCAGCACACTTACACCGTTGCATCCAACAAGAAGCAGAAGTTTCGCCTCCACTATGGGCCGATTGATGAGCTGGTCAACATTCAGCTTGAAAAGGAAGTCACGGAGGATGTCACACGCAGCCAGATTATCAACGGCTCCGATACACTCCAAAATGACAGCCTGAAAGAGATCGTTCAGATCAAACAAGGCAGCAAAACATTCGTGAGGGGTACTGACTACCAGCTGACTGCCGATAAGGTTGATTGGTCATTGGCCGGAGATGAGCCATCACCCGGGTCCAGTTATCACTGCAAATATCGTTATCGGGACTCTGTTCAGCCTGTGACCGTATCGGCTCATGATATCGAGTTGACAGGTGGGCGCACGGGCGGCGAGGTGGTCGTAATTTATAAGCGCAAGCTGCCGCGTGTAGATCTGGTTTGTCTGGATCAGACCGGAAACGCTGTTTATGTGGAAGGCCAATCTTCTGCACGTGCAGTTGCTCCTCAAACCCCTGACAACCTTTTGAAACTGGCAACCGTCTACAACGACTTTGACGGGCTGCCTTTGGTTAAGAATGATGGCACTCACAACATCACTTATGACAAGCTTTGGGAGGTTGTGCAGCTCCTCAATAGTTCTCGCGATCTGATTGCTCTGAACCGCTTGCAACTTGATATTCACGACAAGGAACCAGCTGCAAAGCGCGGGATCTTTGTTGATCCGTTTGCCGATGATCGCTGGCGTGATCTTGGCGCTCAGCAAAACGCAGCAGTCCGCAACGGAATGCTCACGCTGCCCTTGGACGTCACCATCCATGACCTCAACAACACGGGCGTGGAGATGCTTCCGTACAAGCTGGAAAATGTGATTGATCAGCCGCTCAGCACCACGTGTAAGCTGATCAACCGCTTTGCCAGTCATGAACCATTCCCGGCTTCAATGAAGCTGGAGCCCTCACAGGACTTCTGGACAGATGTTGATGAGGTTTGGGCGTCTGATGTGACCCATGAGGTGTTCGGGCCTGAGGCCTCTTCTACCTCTGAGCAACAGGTGGTTGGGACTGCTGAAGAGAACGCCAAGTTTTTGCGGGCAATTGATATCACGGTCACGATTGAAGGCTTCGGTGGGGGAGAGATCCTTGACCGCATTATGTTTGATAATGTGGACATGACGCCAGCGCAAAAACCAGCGGCTGCCGGTGATGGACAGCTAACGCTTACCTTGAGCATTCCAGCCAAAAAGCATGCAGCTGGTGAGAAGCTGGTTGAAGCATTTGGTGTGGGTGGCTCTGAGGCGTTTGCTCGCTTTGTGGGTGAGGGCAAAGTCACCACTCAAACAATGCAGCGGGTAACAACACTTGTTCTCGTTCCTCCGCCACCACCACCGCCTCAGATTATCACGGTGACGCGCATCATTACGCGAAACCGCGATCCAAGAGGGCAAACCTTTAGCTTGCCAGCGGGTAACAGGCATATTGCGCAAGTAAAGCTCTGGTTCTGCAAGATCGGTAATCCAAACACGCCTGTTGTGGTTGAGTTGCGGGCTACCAATGGAGCGGGTTTTCCTACTGATGAAATTCTTGCTCAAGCTGTCATCGACATGTCCAAGGTAGAGCTGAATAAGTGGACACCATGTCCGTTTCCATCTCTGCCTTATCTGCTTTCTACGCGGGAATATGCGTTCATTGCGATCACTCCCGATAATGAGCATTCGATCTCAGCTGCGGTGCTTGGTGAGTTTGACGAGAAAAACCAGAGCTTCCTCGGTGTGAACCCTTACACCGTCGGCACAGAGATTGAGAGCTCGAACAACTCAACCTATCTTCCGGTGCATGGTTCTGACCTGACGTGCGGCGTAGATGCGGCTGAGTTTACGCAGACCACCAAGCGCGTCGAGTTGGGGAACGTGGATCTGGATCGTTGTTCTGATCTGATGATTGCGGCGGCTGTCGATACTCCTGAAACGGGGTGTTCCATTACATTTGAAATCACTCGTGCAGATGGATCAAAGATCCGGACAGCGGCCTATGCCGGTGTGCAGTTCGATGAATGGGTGAAGGAAACTGTCAGTATTGCAGCAATCTTGAAGGGGACCAGAACCGCAAGCCCTCGGCTCTTCCCCGGTGTTCAGGTACGGGCAGGTAAGCTTGCTGAAACCGCTGACTATATCGGCGTTGCCTTCCAGACCGGCAATGCAAGCCGCTTCCCGGTTCGGGTCAAACGAACTCTACCAAATGGCGCCTCAGCAAAAGTATTCCTGAAGAACAGTTCAGGAGATTTTGTTGAGGCTCCTTACAAGACCGGTGAAGTGTTGGATGCGGCGGGCACAGTGGATGCCACCTATGAACTGGACCAAAACCTTGGCAGCCAGACAGCCGTGAAAATCACCATAACTGGCAATCCGAAGGCAAGGCCGGTTCTGGAAGACCTGCGTGCAGTTGCGACCATCTAGGAGAAGTGATCAATGGAAACAACGCCAAATCTAAACCTGCCACTGCTCGACAGCGAAGAGAATGTCTCCGAGGATCATAAAAAGATCAATGAGTTCGTGAAAGCATTTGATGCTCGCCTGGGTGAGGTTGCAGTCACTTTGGCGAGCCTTGCTACTGCCGGACATTCTCATGAGATGGCCAAGATCAATGGACTGGCAGAGGCATTAGCCCTGCTTGCCTTGGCCAATCACGCGCACAAACTCAATGATCTTTCTGATGTTGATGTGACGGATGCTCCTGAAAACTCCATCTTGCAGTTTATTGCAGGAAAGTGGTCATTGGGGCAGCGCGGCTATTCAGTCGCGGAGATCAATAATATTGTGTCGCAGCTGGCGAGTGGGGATCACGAACACCCGATAGGTGATGTTCAAGGTCTTTCAACCAAACTTGCAACACTGGCAAAGGCTTCTGATCTCAATAAATTCGCTGATGCAACGAAGAACGCTAAGTTCAGAAAAGCGCTTTCGGTTCTTGGGGATCTATATCTCAACAACAAAGCCATCATTGCGAATGATTCAGAAGGTGAATTTGCCGATAGATCAGGTGAGAACATTGACCACTTTTGGCATGATGATAGCGACAATGCATGGCACTTTGTTTCTGATGGTCCTTACAAGTCCGTGGGGAATACAAAATTCGTAGCGAAGCGCCTTGACCTGTTGGATACGGACTGGTCCATGAAATCTTCTGACCGATGGTTAGCGCGTTATCGCAACATGTCAGAAAACACAGAAAACATTTCTGCAAACAGATTTAGCGACAGTCTGGTTCTTGAAAACAAGCAATATGCTCCAGCTAATGCTTCTGAAGATACCGGCAAGCGCTTCACAAAACGCGGGTTAAAGTCTTTCTCGTATATTGACGGCGGTTCGCAAGGAAAAACGTACGAAGCTTTTGGGGGGTTGTTGTCGACTCGACATCGCGGCTCTTCTAAAGTTCGAAGCATGGGAGGTTCGTACTCTCAGTGTGGAACTGATACCAATTCCACGGGGAGTGTTGATTATGCCTATGGAGCAAGGAGTTACTCCTTTTTCAACGGTTCGGGCCGGATAGGCGTTTGCGTAGGTATGCATGTTGGCATCAACCCGAACCACGCTAATGCGAGAGTGGGCGATGCTCGCGGTATATACACCCACATGGACTATGATGATGGGACAATCGAAAACGACCCGGTTGCGCTCTATCAAAACTATGATGGTAACTGGGATGGCAAAAAACGCGTCGGTATCGTCCAAGAAGGTGTTCAGGAAAACCGATTGACCGGCAAAACCTTGATTGATGGCAAAGAGGCCATTGACGAAGGTAATCTGGCGTCAAAAATGGAAGCAGCTGGACTCGGTGGCGGCGGTCCTTTGAAGGTAACTGCGCGTAGTACCGGAACATGGACAAAGCACTCTAAATCAAAAACAGCCGTGGTCTTTCTGACCGCTTCAGGAAGACCTTCGTACAATAATGACTCCGGATATGCGGGCGCTACCGTTGTAAAGATCTTTGATCTGCGCGACGGTCCAAGCACCGGAACCGTCTCTATCGGAAGCAATGAAACGAAGACCTGCACATTTAAATATGACGGTCACACCTTGAGTGTTCGCGGTAACGGCAATGCATCTGGGCATGATGCAGCATTCACAACGACAGTAGCCCGCGGGAGAGACGGAAACGGCGGAGATCCGACAACCCCGGCTAGTTTCTGGGGTACTGGTGCAATAGGTGCCGCACGCAAAGGCGGCGTTGTGATTTGGGAGTATTGATGTGCCTGATTATGACATTTTGAATAGTGACACCGGTGAAGTCGAAAACACGATTGTTTTTGATGGTGATACCAAGTGGCTAGAGGAAAACTTTGGCGAGGGGAACTGGCGATTATACGAAGAGCCTCCACGCACATTTGAGGCGACTGATGTTTCTGAAGAAGCTGAGCGGCGGATACAAACAGGCACCCAGATTAACGGCACTCAGTTCAAAACAGATCTGGAGTCGGTTGGTCGCTTGAGTGAAATGCTGGACGGGTTTGATGCTGGACTGCCTGAGGCGTCTCAAGTGAAGGCGGTTACTGCTGAAGGCGTGTTGCTCGTGCTTGATACTCGCGAGAAGGTGCAAGCGCTCTATCATGCAGCAATCAAGTACCGCGCTAGTATCGTAACCCGCTCCGCTCAAATCCAGCAGCTCGACCCGGTTCCGGACCCGTCACAAGACATCCTATGGGATCTGACCAAGACCCTATCTGAGGCTATGGAAGAGCTGAGCTAACCAGCCCTCCAATCAATCAAGACTTAACCCACCCGCACGGTATCCCCGGAGCGGGTTTTTTCATGGAGAAATGTCTATGAGCGCGCCCACAATCGGCATGCAATTCTCTTACAAATCGGATGATCCGTTTCCGGTTTCTGAAGGCGATCTATCCAAAGTTGTGGTGATCGATAGCTCTGATGATGCTTCTGGCACAGAGTTTCCAATTGATACAGCAAAGCGCATCTCGTCCAGCGACAAGGACGCGGTTGCAGCTCTCGGAACCGGCCCTTTGCGGGATCATATTCGCGGGATTCAGGACCAGCTCAACCAGCTTGACCGTTCTGCTGATGTCACCATTGTTCGAGCAAAAAAGGGAGCGACCCCTGAGGCCAGCGCTGCTGCAATCGCTGCTATCATCAACTCGATTACTGAGATCCCTACTGCGGTCAATGCAACACCTGGCATTGTGGTTGCTGGTTCAACTGCATGGCGTCCTGATCTGGATACAGTCAGTCCAGTTGTGGCAGCTTTGGAAGCGAACATCGGCAAGATCCTCGCTGTTGCACCGGTAGATGTTGACCCAACCAGCGCAGACAATGCCATTGACGCACGCGAAACTATGGCTTCAGGTCGCTTGATGCCGGTTGGTGTGGCTGCGCGTGTCTGGGAAGGTGATGCGGTCGTTACTCGCCCTATGGCATCCCGTGTTGCTGGCCTGATCGTTCGTGCAGATACCAACAATGGCAACATGCCATTCGAGACAATCTGCAACGAGCCTATCTTTGGCCTTGCCGGTCTATCTCGGAAAATCCCTTTCAACTTCCTTGATGGCTCTAAGGAAGGCCAGCGCCTACTCGCTGCTGATGTGGCGATTGCTGCGGAAGGAGAGATTGGCGTTTATGGCGCGGTTGCTGATGGTGGCTTTACTTTCCTTGGTACTGACATGGCGCAGACCGACGCTATGTGGCCGCAGCTGCATCAGTTGCGCGGCTCTGACTACATCGTCACACAGATGATGAAGATCACCCGGCGCCACTTGGGCAAGAAGATGACAGCGCAACGGGTTGAAAGCTGGGTCCGTGAAATCATTGGTGAGCTGCGTGGGTTGAAGCAAAACGAGCATATCCTCGGCTATACGCCAGCCTCCGAGATGTTCACCGCAGATAAGAACCAGCCTGAATCCATCGAGCTTGGTCACATCAAGCTTGAGATTGGTCAGGAAACTGCAAGCGCCTTCAAGCGGGCTGATTTTGAGCTGCGCCGCTATCGCCCCGCAACCGAAGGCTTGATCAAAGACATTCTGGCGCGTTTGCGCGCTGTTGTTTAATCCTCTTTACTGGAGAACCACACATGCAGCGCCCTATGCTGATTAACGGTGACATTGACCTGCGCTTGGTCAGTGAACCGGACGAATCCCGCGCAAACATTCTGAGCAAGCTTGTTCTGCCTGCCTTCAAATACACAACGGTCAACCACAACCCCGGTGGCGGTATTGGTGCCGTAGACTTCGGTAAACCGCGCACTGAAGCTTTTGAGCCCAAAGCCGAACACAAAGGGCTTGATAACAAGCTGCTTGAAAAATTGGGTAAGCACGAAGAGTGGGTTTTTGCTGGCAACTATCGCCAGATGCCGGGCAACCTTTGGCTACCTGTCCGCGGCTTCATTTATGCCACTCTTATGGAGTGGGAACCTGATGAAATGGGCGCAGATGATCTGCAAGGTTGCAACCTGGCATTCAAGGAAGTCACCCACGTTGAACTCATCCTAGATGGCAAAGAGCTGTTCTATTGGGATTTCTGGGAACGTGAAATGCGGCCTGATCCAACAGATGGTGAACGCAAGCGCGCACTTGGCCTCTAAGTCACAAAACCACTCATCGTAACTCTCAGAGCCTTCAGCCTTGCTGGGGGCTCTTTTGCTTTAAGGACACGGCAATTGACCACGAAAGCAACCACAGCAGCGGTTCAGCTGGATTACCCTTTTGAACATGACGGGCGTGAAATCACCTCATTGTCCTTCCGGCGCATGCGTGCTGGTGACACGCTCATCGGCGAGAAATACTCGAACGAAGAGCAAGCCGGTTTCGCGCTACTGGCAGCACTTGCCGGTGTCGATCTGGAAGTGATTGAACGCCTTGATGTTGAAGACCTAGAGAAAGTCACGCGAGGTGCCGCTCCCCTTATGGGAAAGCAGGGTGTCTTGACCCTGAAGCAGCTCGACGCGAGAGACGAGTACTTGACGGGGTAGACGCGCCTCATTCTCGTGACTTGATTGTCGCGGTATCGCGCAGGCTCCACACGCCAGTTGATGTGGTCATGAACTGGGAGATTGATTTCTTTTTAGAAACAGTCTCCAGCCTTGGACGTGTGCTCAAGGCTGAAAATGCTCCCCCTCCAAATCGGTAGAATGTCATGGGTGTTTTAACCTCCAAGCTGGTCATTTCAGTTCTAGACCGGGCAAGCGGTCCTGCGCGCGCAATTGCGAACTCCATGAAGGGCATGCAGGCCTCTGCTGATCGTAACAGACGAGAGCTAAACCGAATGCAGGGGCAAATGCTCGGTGCGGTCGGGACAGGTTATATTCTGGCCCGCTCCATCGCTGCCCCTGTAAAGTCTGCCATGGAGTTTGAGTCCGCCATGTCGGACGTGAAGAAGGTCGTTGATTTTGATAGCCCTGAGGGCTTCAAGAAGATGCGCAAAGACATCATCGACATGTCAACGCGCATGCCAATGACAGCTTCCCAGATTGCTGACATCGTGGCTGCAGCAGGTCAGGCCGGTATGGCCGGGGATGAGCTAACCCAGTTTGCGGAGATGGCGGCAAAGGTAGGTGTTGCTTTTGATGTAAGTGCCGGCACAGCAGGCGAGAGCCTTGCGAAGATCAAGACTGCTCTAGGGCTGACCGTGAGCGAGACTGGAGAGCTGGCAGATGCAATCAACCACCTGTCAAACACCTCCGCAAGTTCTGCTCCTGATCTGCTCGACTTTATGCGCCGTGTGGGGTCTGTAGGCAAACAATACGGCTTCACCGCTGAGCAAACAGCAGCCATTGGCTCGGCAATGATTGCATCAGGCGCACAAGCCGATGTCGCGGCCACCAGCTTCCGAAATGCAGGTAAGGCGCTAGCACGGGGTGAGGGGTCAACAAAGCGCCAGCACAAAGCCTACAAGCGCTTGGGGCTGGATGCGGTAAAGGTATCCAAGAACCTTCAGAAAGACGCTGTGGGTACGCTTAAAACCGTCATAGGGCAAATTAGAGAACTACCCAAGGAGCTGCAAACCTCGGTCATCTCAGATCTGTTTGGAGATGAAGCACGCGCAATTGCACCTCTGATTGAGAATGCAGAGCTTCTGGATAAAGCTCTTGGGGCAGTGGCTATTCAGGCAAACTTCCTTGGCTCCTCTGAAGCCGAGTTCCAGAAGAGAAGGGAAACAAGCGCGGCCAAACTGCAGGAGTTTCAAAGCAAAGTAGAGGCCGCGTCTATTGCAATTGGTGACAGTCTTTTGCCTGTGATCAATGATTTGGCGGACGCAGTCGGTCCACACATCAAAGCGTTTACAAAATGGGCGGAAGAGAACCCGGAAATGCTGAGGTTTTTCGTTAAATGGGGTACCGCAGCAGTTGGTCTGTTAGTTGCTCTGACTGGCCTCAGGTTCGCAGCAAAGCTACTCAAAACAACACTCATTGATACCGTGCTCGGTGTTGGAAAGATGCTTAAGAGAGCGGGCAAGTTAGCCGGAATCTCAATGGGGCGTAGCCGTAAGACCCGCAGTACCGTTGGCCCCGCAGGCGCAAAACCTTCTTCCGTTAAGAAAACCGGTGTTCCTCAGGTATCCCGCAAAATGCCAGCTGCTGCCAATGATAACGGAGGCGGGAAATCCAACATCAAAGGGATGAAGGCTAGCAAGCTCTTGAAAGGTGCAGCCAGCCTGAATGCTATCGGTCTAGCCCTCAACGAGTTTGAGCACTCAATCAATACATGGGGCATGAGTTGGAAGGATAGAGCCCAGTATGCGCAGAACAGGTTCAAAGATGGAGCCGCTCGCGGTGAGGCAATGAACCAATGGCTTGAAGATCTCATTGGGGTACGCAAAGGGCCGGTTGAGAAAGGCAATGTTCTCGTTGAGGCCCTTAAGCAAGACCTGGCATTGATCGACAGCCAGATTGCAGAGTTGGGCGATAGCCGAAGCGAGAGACAAACCAAACGAGGCTTGCAGACAGACCGCGAGGAAATTGTTGAGCAACTGAAAGCACTCAACGCCGAGCTTGCGCAGACTGCGAATGGAGTTGCTGAAGCTAAAGTAGCAGAGGCACTTCAAACAAAGGCAAACCAAATCCTTGCGGTCCCGATCCCCAAACCTTCTGCGGGTTCTGCCCTGAAGGTTCCGCAGATCTCAGGTGCGCGAGCATTAGGCGGGCAGATTGTGGGTGGCCGTAACTATCTAGTGGGAGAGAATGGTGCCGAACTGGTGACCCCAAGCCAGTCCGGATACGTCCACACCGCTTCAGAGAGTGCAAAGATGCTCGGCGGCAATGGTTCACAATCGCCCTCAGGCGAAACTCATTATCATTTTGGCCCCTTCTATGTAGACGCGGCAAGCAGTGCGTCCGACATGGTCGAAGGGTTTGTTGAACAGGTCGAAGATCGGATGTCCGGCCTTCATGCAGACCGAGAATATGCGGTGCGCTGATGCTTTACATGCTTGGAGCTTTGCAGATGGATACCTTCCCATTCAACGTGGATCAGGTGTCTATCTCAGCAAAGGCTGATTGGGCCAGAAAGCCCGTTATGGGCGGGATGAAGCCCGGTGAGTTTATGGGAGATGGGGGCAAGACCCTTAATCTCTCAGGGCAGCTGCTACCTATCAGGATCGGTGGGCTGGTCGAACTTGAGATTGCCGACAAGATGCGACGGACTGGGGAAGTCTTCCCGGTGCTGCGTGGTGATGGCAAGCCAATGGGGAACTACTTTATCAAGTCCTCAAAACAAACGCACAAAGAGCTGGAAAGAGACGGTGTTCCTTTTGTGATCACCTATCAGATTGGGCTTGAACAGCTGCCGGATGAAACCCCGGTCTCACCTGATCTCATTCCAGATCTGATTTCAGTCTTCGACCTGCTTTAAGGGGCGGCTATGTCCACCACAGTAACCGTTACAGGTGAAGGGATCACCTTGGACCTCCTGCTGGTGCGCGTGCACGGCTGGAAGGGGCAGGATCTCATCACCGAGGCCCTGACCCTTAACCCCGGCATAGCGGGCGAAGGAGCTTTTCTTGCAGCTGGCCGGGAAGTGCTTATTCCAGACCTGCCATCTGAAGTCACAATCACACCAGAGCCGACAATAGACTTGTTTGGATAGCGAATGAACGAATGGACCGTAGATTGGAAAGTCATCTTGAATGGCAATGACATCTCGCAGGATCTTCGCCCCTATCTCATGAACATTTCAGCGACGGATAAGGCCGGGATCAGCTCTGACAGTTGTAGTCTTAGCCTTGATGATCGTGCAGGGCAGATCAAATTGCCGAGTGCTGGCCATCGGCTATCTGTAATCCTTGAAGGCAAGAAGGTCTTCGAAGGGGTGACTGACCAGCCCGTTTCCTCAAGCAACCGCTCTGGAGGACAAAAGCTCTCAATCAAGGCGAAAGGCTTCGATGAACGCTCACCGGTCAAGCAACCGCTTTTCTTCCATAAAGATGAAGCTACGCTTGAAGAATTCCTGCAAGGCGCTGCCAAGAAAGCCGGATTTAACATCAAGGTAGACCCGGCATTCAAAGAAATCTTTCGCGACTACTGGTCGGCAAATGGAGAGAGCTTTCATTCAATCGGCCAGCGCTATGCGAAAGAGCTGAACGGGGCATTCAAGATCAGAGATAAGACGGCTGTTTTACTGCTGTTGGGTGCTGACAACAAGCTTCCGATCATCAAGTGCACCTATCCCGGCAATATCATCACTTGGCGCTTGAAACCCCGTGATCTGCGCAGGGCTTTCACTGGAAGCTCTGTCCGCTATGTGGATCGGGAGAAAGGCAAGGTGGTTGAAATCAAACGCCCCTACAAAGAGGAGGAAATCGAAGACCCTGCGCTAAAAGATCCGGTATTAAATGCCATTCGCTCTACGGTCAAAGATGAAGACCAAGCCAAGGAGCTTTTGAAGGCCCGTGAAGGGCAAGGAAAGCGTGAGAAGGCCTCCGGGTCTATCACTATCAACTTCGCACCGGAGGCTCAGGCAGAAGCTCTGTGCGCCGTTGAAGGGATCAAGCAAGGCATTGACGGCACCTACCGTATTGAGAGCAGAACGCACAAGGCTGCAAGGGGTGGGGGAGCAGCAACCACCCTGAGTGTAAAAGACCCCCAGGACGGAGCAGGGAAACGGGAAGGGGCTAAGCAGAAAGGATAGTCAAGATCTAGCATTTCAGTCCGTTGTACCCTACGATCACTACTCCCACAAAAGGGGGTAAATTGCTTCGGTCTTGGAAGTGACTACTGAGTCACAAAAGTTGCAACGTGTAGTAATATGCCCCGGCCCCTTAAGAGGAACCTGATTTTGGCCATCACTCGGATCTAGGCAAATCCCGGTATCTTTACCACATGTCCCGCACTTCGTTGCTAAGTACCACTTCCCCACTTCTAATGTGGTCTTTGCTAAAGTGTATCCGTCATCCAAAAAGAGACTAGTTTCTTTTTGAAAGCAATGCTCTAGCCCAGCCTCAAAAGATGCTAGGTTTTGTAGTTCACGAGTTACCACTGTTTGGTCAGGATCAATACCCTTCGCTCGTAGTGCATTCCGTCCAGCTAACTGTTCTAAACCAAGTCCAATCGCTGTATTTCCAAATGCAATTCCCTCTATAGGATCGATTAGTGAGGTGTCAAAACCATTGATCGTCAATGCTACCGTCTCATCATGATTTGGATATAGAACTGGGCAAATCTCTACTCCATCGATATTGGCAATCATGATTTGCGCAAAACCGCCAACATCTGAAGTCATCGGATCAGAAACTACTTGATTAAATGCAGACATAGGCCCTTGGTTGATACCAATCGAGTTCGTTGTTCGAAGAGCTTTCTTGAATTTTTCTTTCCCAGAGCCAATTGCAATGCATTGGCCATTGGTGAGCGTGATCTTCGTACTAATCATACGAAAAACGCCTTCTTGGATTGTTGGCGTGATCATACAGACAACTTGGTTACCCTCAACTGGGCAGTATCCGAAAATCAGCGCCGTAAACTGCCCTTTATGTTCTCGAGAGTTGAGATCTTTTGCAACATACTCCCCTGCCTTGGAGTAGATCTCTCCAACTTGAGAAATTGAGGGGAGTGCGCGCTCGTTATCGCTGTACATCGTTTGTGTACAAGTACTTGCGATAAAATGTGTATTTTGAGCCAATATAGTGGAGCCTGCAAAGGCAAAACCACAACTATAAAAGCGGCCGACATGTTTGGCATTAGAAGTAGCGGGCTTCACCGATACAGCAATAACAGCCATTTTGCCGCCTGAATCAATTAGTGTATTTGCTCTACCTGTGTTTGGATTTACGCCGCTAGAAAGTCTGGTATCAGCAACACATTTGACGACACCATTTTCATTCCAAAGAGCAACTAAAGTCATGGTTCGCACCTGGTCCATTGGCAAATATCAAAGCTAATGTGAAAGGAAGTATCCAATCGCTGTTCTGGAATAACTCTTACTCGATATCTTTCTCAATATGTATTTCTAACCGCCGCAATAGGCGGTTTTTTTTATGGAGAACTCAATCATGAAAACCACCAAAACTAGGCTCGCTGGAGCCTCTGCGGCACTCATTGTTGCATTTGTGGGTGCTTGGGAAGGTTTGCGAACCAGTGCCTACGAGGATGTTGTTGGTGTACCTACGATTTGCTACGGCGAAACCAAGGGCGTGAAGCTAGGTGATACAGCAACCAAGGCCGAGTGTGATGCAATGCTTGATGTATCCCTCAAAGAACATGAAGCCGGGATGCGTAAATGCCTGACAGCCCCGGAAAAGATCCCAATCAAAACCTATCTTGCAATGGTTTCGCTGTCTTACAACATCGGATCAGGTGCATTTTGCAAATCGACTGCAAGGCGTAGGTTGAATGCAGGCAATTGGACGGGAGCTTGTCAGGCTGCCACTTGGTTCAATAGGGGTGGTGGTCGGAAGGTACAGGGCCTCGTTAATCGCAGGCAAGATGAATACAAACTTTGCATGCAAGGGGCGAAGGGATGATAGATCTCATCTCCTCGTTTATCAGCACAGGCATTGAAGCCTTGCTGGCTTATGGGGCGCTTGTTGGCGCTGTTGTGGCCTTTGTGGCTAGATTTGAACCTCGCACACCCAACTGGCTTTCTACTCTCGCAACAACGGCTCTGCTTTGCGTCTCGGTTTGGTTCTTCTCCACCCTTCATCATGATAGGCAAGCCGAAGTAGCCCAACTGAAGGCAGATAACAACGCGCTCACACGCGTAGCAACAGCGCACAAGATCATCTCAAAGCAAGCAAGTGAAAAGCTGTTGGATCGCATCCAGCAGATAAGCACGCTTGAAGAAAAGGTAAGGGACTATGAACTGGAGCTGGAGAGGGGCAAGATTACCGCTTGTCCTTCTGATCCCGCTTATCTTAGCAGGATGCGAGCACTTCAATTCCGGAAAGCTCGTTAAAAACTCTGGAGAGCTGTTCAAGCCTCCTGATCCTCCACCCGATCTGACAGTCGAAACGAAAGACCCTGGCATAACCGGCGACCAAGGCCGGGATGCGATCAGGCACAGAGCTGCATTGATAGCCTGCCATGCAAAGGAACAGGGTTGGCAGTCCTTTTATGGAAGCATTCAGGACAACTTGAAAGGTATTGCCAAATGATGCCGAAGACAGAGTTCGGGTCAATCACTGGATTGAGTGTCTATGGGGCTCTGGGGTATGCATCTAGCTACCTTGAGCCGGTACTTCAGTTCGCCTTACTGCTCGCAGTATTAATCGGAGCAATCTTGTTGGCTTATGGCCGCTGGGTTGATGCCCGTAACAAACGGTTGGACACTCGTATCAAGCTGCATCAGCTGAAAGATCTGGAACAAGCAGACGACAAACAAGAATAGAAAATGATAGCCCCAAAAACGGGGCTATCCAGTTCCTTGATCAGATCCAGTCATCTGGCTCTAAGTCATCCAGCGTTGCTCCGAAGAGCGCTAGACGGTCCATTTCGTTCTGAGTGAGCGTCACATGCAGATGGATGAGTTCGCCAACGGTGGTGACTTCGCAACGCTGTGCAATAAAATCTAAAGCCGCGGATAGCATGAGTTTACCTTTTAAATTTCTTCATTATTCCAAAGAGCAGACTTCAAAAACTATTGGCAAAGCATGGTCATCCTGCAAGTAAAATATTTTATGTAAGCTGAAATAGATTGATAATTCTAACTAATTACATAAAGTGATCGATTAACAATATTGTATTAATAAGGATTGTGGGAAGAACAGTAAGTTTCAGTTTAAATAGCTAAATAATTTAAGGTAATAGTGCCGCTGCAGATTCTTGATAATCCATTTAAATTGGGCCTTTGGTTTAGTTTTTCATTAGAGGGATATACTAATAATTGCTGTAGCTGGATTGGCGCACTTAAGGGTTACATATATGCCAATAGTGCACTGCACACCTTGGTGGACCACCTAGGTAGATAAGTTGATTTACTCTTATAGGCACATCAAGGCAGGATGATCTCTACCAAAACATAAGCCCCACTGCGTCTTTATCCGCAGCAGGGCTTATGTCATTAAAGAATTTCGAGTTTAAAACTCAAAGCTAAGCCGAGCATTTACACCATGCTTGCTGTTCTCAGCTGCTAGCTGCCCAGCATAGGAAAGCCCAAACTGTGTCCGCTCGTTTACGGCTAGGTCGAAGCCAGCTTCCAAAATGCCAATGTCTTTGGCAATCGGGCTGCCTTCCACCGTAAAGGCGCTGCCACCACTGGCAAAGCTCTGGGTGAAGTCAACCGTATCAGTTGAGGCATGCTGCCAGCCCACAACACCGCGCGCGGTCAGGTTTGCACCACCAAGAGTAAACTCACTGGCAGCTCTCAGACCCAGTGTTGTAAAGGTCACATCCGTGCTCTGATCACCAGCGGAAAGGGCCGCAGCGCCACCATCTTCAGCAAAGCTGCGGCTGATCAGGTGCACATGAGCCAGACCTGCAAAGGGTTCCAGCGTGGTTGCGCCAAAGTCAAACGCATATCCCAGCTCACCAAAGGCTTGCAGCGTCGCCACATTCTGATCCGCTTCCAGCTTATCGGTAAACGTACCGCCAGAGATGGAGACAGACCGTTCAGTGTCAATCTGATGCCAGGATACCGCAGCGCCAGTGCGCACAGCAAAGCCATTCACCTGTGTGCCTGCGTAGCCGCCAAAGGTGTACGTATCAGCCGTTGCTTCTGAAGCACGGTCATCCGCGTCCATGGAGCTGCGGCTGTAGCCGCCCGTCAGGCCAACACGCAGGTTGCTGAAGGCATCGCCATCAACACCAAACAGAACGCCGCCGGTTGAATGATCAAGAGCCGCCGTATTGCCATCACGTTTTGCTTCGCCCCAGCTGCCATAGCTCATGTTCCAGAGCGCCAATAACCCCAGTTGGGCAGTTTCAGCCCCAGCTGCCTTGCGTGCTTGAGCAGCAGAGGTATGCAAACGGTCATTGACCGCATTGCGAACAAAACGGCTGTTTTCAATCAGCACACCACGCGCTGAAGCACTGATCTCGCCGGAAAGGCTGTCAAATGCCGCCTGCGCTGCTGTCTCATCGCTCACAGTCCCGATCAGAGCGTTATAAACCGCACTGCCAGATCCAAGGCGTTGAACGGCCTCAGCAGAAGCTTTCTGGTTCGTCGTGCGCGCTGCGCTGGCAAAATCAATGTCATTGCGCAGCAAGGTCAGCTCAATATCGTTACTATCAGTACCCGCCTCATAATCCAGCGCGGCATTCAGGAACAACAGGTTGTTCTCAATGGAAGAGAACTCGCCTGTAATCGCATCGGTTCCGTCATTTTCAACAATGATGAACGGCCCCGTCGGATCAAGACTCCAGTCTGCTTTGTCCGCAGGCGTCAGCACCAGATCAAGGACAGTGTCGCTCACATCCACATTGCCATTCACCACCAGCTTGTCCGCAAGCTTGGTGTCGCCTTCTACTTCAATTTCCAGTGTACCTGTGCCGGAGTAATCGCCGTTGATTGTAGTCACCCCGATGGAGTTGCCAGGTGCAATGCGGCCATTGTTGTTGGTCACATTGCCCTTAATAGTTCCGTGTCCGCCCAGCACGCCAGAGCTTTCCACCTTAACATCACTGATCAGCTCAACCCCGCTTTTGCCGAAGGAACTACCAACAATCAAAGCGCCATTCTCAACAGTGGTACCACCGCCAACAGAGTTGGAGGCCCCATCCAGCACCAGTTTGCCTGTACCGGATTTCTCCAGCTCACCAGTTGAGCTGATATCCCCTGTCAAAGCCAGGCTCTTGCTGGAAACATCCAGCTCACCACCGGCAGAGTCCAGATCAAAATTGTCAAAAGACAGATCAGAATTACCAGTTGTCTGGAACGTACCACCGTTCAGTGTAACTTCCCCAGTTCCCAACTGCGCCATGTGCGAAACGGAGAGCAAACCACCGTTAATCAAAGTGCCTCCAGCATAAGAGTTGGTGCCTGTCAGCATAATGTTGCTAACACCGGACTTGATCAGCTGACCGCCACCAGAAATGTTCCCAGCAAAGGTTCCATTCAGTTCCTGATCCAGCTCCAACTCAGCATTCGCAGCAATCTCAACATTCCCCTGAACGTTGTCAGTGGTGCCTTTCAGCCGCCCTGCCTCAACACTAGTTCCACCGGTATAAGTATTGGAGCCGGAAAGAACCAGCGTACCAGCACCGGTCTTGGTCAAATAGGCACTACCGCTAAGGTCACTGGTGACGTCAAGAGTGGCACCTGCATTCACAACATCCAGCGTTGCACCAGTGTTTCGGAGTGCCAGACTTGATGCCGTTTGCGTGCCAGTTGCATGGCTCAGTGAAAGCGTGCCCCCATCAAAAGTCGAGGTACCTGTTCCCAGTTTGGTAATATTATCAACAGAGACGGTTCCACCGACAATATAGTTTCCACCAGTATGAGTGTTGGAGCCGGTTAGTACGATGGTTCCAGTCCCCAGCTTGACCAGAGACCCCTCGCCAGACAGGTCGCCGGAGAGCGTGCCGTCCATGTTTTGATCAAAAATGGCATGTGTGCTTCCAACCATTTTGATATCGCCTTGCAGGGAGTTTGTATTGCCGGTCAAAGAGCCAGCCCCAATAGTTGTTCCACCGCTATAAGAGTTGGTGCCGGTCAAAGTTAGATTATAAGAGCCATATTTTTCGAGCGCACCTTCGCCAGACATGTTGTCTGCATAAGTACCTGCCGCCGACTGAACAAACTCGACACTCGTACTTGCAGCGGTGAGAATATCACCTTGCAGAGTTTTCGCATCTCCCTGAACCTTACCCTCATTTATGACGGTTCCGCCGGTGTAGCTATTATAACCTGACAGGATCAGCGTACCTGAGCCTTCTTTGACCAGCGAACCAGCACCCCACATTATTGCTAAGTAGTGTCCATTTGTATCTTGGTCAAAAACGACACTAGTATTGGCAGCTGTGTTGATATGACTATTCAAACTAGTGATATCGCCTTGCAACGTACCCGCCTCAACCTTCGTCCCCCCATTATAGGAGTTAGCGCCGGAAAGGATGAGTGTTCCGTTCCCCGTCTTGGTCAACCCACCAGTGCCGCTCAAGTTACTGCTTACATCAAGGCTGGCTCCCGAGTTCACAACATCCAGCGTTCCACCATTGCCACCAAGTGCCAGTTGGGAAGCTGTTTCAGTGCCGGTGCTATGGGTAAGCGAGAGAGCGCCGCCATCAAGCGTTGTGACATCGGTTCCTAGCCTGTCAATACTGTCAAGACGAAGAGCACCAGCTTGTATGGTGGTGCCGCCGTAGTAATTGTTGGTCCCGGCTAGGGTGAGAGTACCTACACCGGTTTTGATCAGCGAGCCAGCACCTTCAATATTTCCAGAATGTGTGCCTGAGCTGCTTTGATTGAACTTAAGTTGAGCACCGCTCTCGACAACAACATCGCCTTGTATGCTGTTTGAATGACCTTCCAGGACGCCTTCTGTAATAGTCCAGTTCTGATCGCCAGAGCCAGCCAATGTCCAGGTGGAAGAGCCGGTTTTCTTAAAAGTCTCAAAGCCTCTGTACTGGTTCGTATCCTCAATTGAACTGGCATCAAAGCTGCCGTCAGTCGTGCCCCCCAGCGCAAAGGTATCGTTGAGCCCTCCAGTCGCGTCAACATTACCTTCAACGGTTGAGCCCGCAAGATAGGTGAAGCTGTTTGTGCCACCGGTAAACTCAACAGCATTTGCACGCTGATTATTTGGGTTGAGTCCACCTGATATACTGCCACTGTTTGTGATCGTTAGATCAGCGCCCTTGACCCCAGCTGCGCCAGATCCGCGGTACCCATTGGCGTTGACAACCAAACTGTTTCCGCCGTGAATATTACCACTATTGCTAATAGTGTAGGGGCCGCCAGACAAATCAACAGCAACTCCGCCATCCCCACTATGGGAGTAACTGGTGTTATCGTTTTCACCGCCATCCCCGCCGATGATCGAGCCGTTGTTCGTCAGTGCCAGATTTCCAGAGGTAGCGGTGACGCCAGAACCGCCTTCTCCACCAGATCCATGGTTGAGGCCACCTTCACCGCCATCACCTCCGTGTACGGTTACGCCGGTGTTGATGCTAATGTCACCTGACATAAGAACAGCGTCACCGCCACCGCCACCGCTACCACCGCGACCACCTGTTTCCCCTGTGCCGCCGCCGCCGCCGTCACCCGCATTTATGCCATCTTGCCCCTCACTTCCAACACTTCCAGCTCCAACAAGTCCTCCAAGTCCTCCAGCTCCATTCCCACCGCTACCTGCAGTAGGGCCACTATCGGAGAAGCCACCATTAGATCCTGAAGCATCAGAAGTCAGTGAGCCTCCATTGCCACCATTCTGTGGGCCAGAGTTGCTGCCTCCAGCTCCCCCACCCCCAGCATACATGTCGGTGCTGATTGTTCCCGAAATTGCCACACCATCTGCACCGTCACCTCCGACAAAGGTACCTGTATCAAACATCTGCCCCCCTTTTCCACCAGCATGCGCAGATTGGGACAGCGCGACAAAAACAAGGGCTGTTGTTCCGAGAAGTTTGAGTGAAAAAGAGGACGGCATGAAAATTGCTCTCCAAAATGCATGTGTATGGATTAAAAATAATTGCAAAAACACCTACTGCAATTTTTAATTGATTAAAATAGCTACAGGAAAATTAATTAGAAGATATCCTCTACTTGAGAGGCAGCCCAAATTTGTGACGTAAAGACATGAAGCCAGCAATAGTGCCTTGGTAAACAAAGCAAGCTTTGTAGCACCCTCTTAAGTGAGCGATGTATGTTAGAAGCTCAACGATCAGATTACAGTGACAATCGGCGCTCAATTTCTGTTAGGGATCGGCCTCAAATTCGTTAGAGTTTTCAAAGGCCTATATTTGGCGTTTTTGCCCCTAACATAAGCTCAAACCCACAGAAACCCTTGATTTTGCTAATCCTGCAGGGATCGCCATTTTTCTCTCCCAAATCACTGAGCGAAAACTCAACTCTCTCAAAAACTTGCAGTTTTCTGCATTTTCGCCCCTTACGAGCAAATTTATCTCATCATTTGAGTGGCGCAGCTTTTTATTCCAATGTGACATAACTAAATAAAATCTTCAGTTTTGAAATGCTCAAAATCCCGGCAAAACTGAAGGGATATAAGGTGTTCAATCAGCGGCAGTTTTAATAAATTCCTCTAATAGATCATTGTGCACGCCACATTTTTGCTGTAATTGACGGCAAAACACGCCCTAGGGGAAATCAACGAGTTGAACTGCGTGCAAAAATCATCTGACATCCGTACGAACTGGACGCGTGAAGAGGCTGAGTCTCTTTACAACCTGCCGTTTAATGACCTGCTGTTTAAAGCTCACTGCGTTCATCGCGAGCATTTTGACCCCAATGAGGTCCAGCAAAGCCAGCTCTTAAGCATCAAGACAGGCGGTTGCCCGGAAGATTGTGCTTACTGCAGCCAGTCCGCTCGCAACAACACCGAGCTGTCCGCCTCAAAGCTTCTTGAAGTCCAAATGGTGCTGGAAGAAGCCAAAAAGGCGAAGGAAGGCGGCGCAACCCGGTATTGCATGGGCGCAGCCTGGCGCTCTCCTAAAGATCGCGACATGCGCGCCATTGAAATGATGGTGGAAGGCGTCAAAGAGCTCGGCATGGAAAGCTGCATGACGCTTGGCATGCTGACACCTGAGCAAATTTTGCGCCTCAAAGATGCTGGGTTGGATTATTACAATCACAACATCGACACTTCAGAGCGCTACTACAGCGAGGTTATTACAACCCGCAAGTTCTCTGATCGTATCGACACCCTGAATCTGGTCAAGGAATCCGGTATCAAAGTCTGTTCTGGCGGCATCGTCGGCATGGGCGAAAAAGATATGGACCGCCTCGACATGCTGGTTTCTCTGGCGACACTGGAAGAGCATCCGGACAGCGTGCCGATCAACATGCTTATCCCAATTGAAGGCACGCCGCTTCAGGATGCTGAACCGGTTGATCCGATTGACTTCGTTCGTCTGATTGCCGTTGCACGCATCATGATGCCGAAATCTCATGTTCGCCTGTCAGCAGGCCGGACAGAAATGTCTGATGAGACGCAGGCAATGTGTTTCTTTGCTGGAGCAAACTCCATCTTCAAAGGCGAAACACTGCTCACCACAGACAACCCGGAAGACTCCAAGGACGCAGCTTTGTTCAAACGCCTTGGTATCCGCCCTATGGGGCTGAAAAGCTGTGCGGCTGAGCATGAGCCTGCTGAATAAGCACCAAGGAGCGCTCGAGCGTCTGGCAGAGCGGGGCAGATCCCGTTCATTGCTCAAAGCGCATGGCTGCGATTTTTCGTCCAATGACTATCTGGCGCTGACAACAGCGCCAGAATTGCGTTTAGCGGCAGAAAACGCTCTTGCCCGTGGTGTCAGTCTCGGCGCAGGCGGCTCGCGCCTCTTGCGCGGCAATGATCCTGAGCATGAAGCGCTTGAGCTTGAAGCAGCAAACCTGTTCAACACAGAGCGATCCCTTTTCTTTGGTGGGGGATACAACGCCAACATGGCGCTGTTCTCAACCCTGCCGCAGCAGGGCGACCTTGTCCTGCATGACAGCCTCATCCACGCCAGTGCACATGACGGCATGAAGTTGGGTGCAGCCCAGTCCATGGCCTTTAAGCACAATCAGGTTGAGGATGCGCAAGTACGCATTGCCCAGTGGCGCCAACAAGGCGAAACCGGGCGGATCTGGATCGCTTGCGAAAGCCTTTACAGCATGGACGGAGATCAGGCACCGATCAGGGACCTGATAGAACTCGCTGATACGCACGATGCGTTTTTACTGGTCGATGAAGCCCACGCAACAGGCGTGCTGGGTGAGGGCGGCAAAGGCCTGGCAGCGGAGTTTGAAGGCCGGGAGAACGTTATTTCGCTCCATACTTGTGGCAAAGCTCTTGGAGCCTCCGGCGCACTTGTCTGCGGGCCAGCTGTTCTGATCGACTACCTCATCAACCGCGCGCGCGGGTTCATCTACGCGACCGCGCCATCACCTCTGGTCGCAGCCATCGTGCGCGCTTCGCTAAAACTGGTACAGGATCAACCGGAACGACGGGACCAGCTTGCTGACCTTGTAAAACATGCAAATGCTGAGATGAACCGTCTGTGCGGACAAAAGGGCAGCGGAACGCATATTCTTCCGTTCCTCATTGGCGATGACAAGCGCACCATGTTGATTGCAAAAGCACTGCAGGAACGCGGCTATGACATCCGCGGCATTCGCCCACCAACCGTTCCACGGGGCACATCCCGCCTGCGCATTGCGTTGACCTTGCATGCCAGCAAGTCCGATGTATCCAACATGTTTGAAGTGCTTGCAGAAGAAGTGGGGCTGGTTCGCTCATGACAAAACCAATCGTAGTTACAGGCACCGACACCGGTATTGGCAAAACAATTTTCTCTGCAGCGCTGACGCAAGCTTTAGCTGCCACCTACTGGAAGCCTGTTCAATCTGGACTGGAAGAAGAAACCGACACACAAGCAGTAATACGTCTGACAGGTTGTAAAACACTGCCAGAGACTTACCGTTTGCAGGTTCCCGCATCTCCGCATTTCTCAGCGGAAGCAGAAGATGTCCTGATCGATACGGAGAGCCTGGCATTACCTCAGGTCGATGGACCGCTGGTCGTTGAAGGGGCAGGTGGCGTCATGGTTCCGCTCACGCGTGAGACGCTTTACATCGACCTCTTCAAAAAGTGGCAGGCACCGATTGTGCTGTGCGCCCGCACCGGCCTTGGCACCATCAATCACAGCCTGCTTTCCATTGAAGCACTGCGTACCCGTGGCTGCAATCTGCTCGGCATTGTATTTGTCGGTGAGGAAGTGGCAGATTCAGAACGCACGATCGCAGAGTACGCAGGTGTCAAGAAGCTTGGTCGCTTGCCACTGCTGCAACAAATCACCCCAGAAACAATAAGAACAGCGTTTGCAGAGAATTTCCGTCTGGAAGACTTCTGCCTGCAAAACGGGGAGAACGCATAATGTCAAAGCACTCACCAATCTGGCATCCATTCACCCAGCACGCTGTGCTGACGGAAATGACCAAGATTACGGGCGGTTCTGGCGCATACCTGACAAAGGATGACGGCGACAAACTGCTTGATGCCATTGCTTCCTGGTGGGTCGTAACCCACGGCCACTGCCATCCGCACGTCATCGGCGCAATCAAGGAGCAGGCGGAAAAGCTGGATCAGGTGATCTTTGCAGGTCACACCCATGAGCCTGCAGAGCGACTTGCGCAGCAGCTGCTCAAATGCACGCCTGATGGACTGGATTATGTCTTCTTTTCAGACAGTGGTTCCACCAGTGTGGAAGTGGCGCTCAAGATGGCGCTCGGCTATTGGCATCATCTGGGCGAGAAACGCCAGCGCATTGTCGTTATGGAAAACAGCTATCACGGCGACACCATCGGCACCATGTCCGTTGGCGAGCGTGGCGTTTTCAACCAGCCTTACAATCCGCTGCTGTTTGATGTGGCCAAAGTGCCGTTCCCAACCGCTGGCAATGAGCAGAACACGCTAGATGAGCTGGATAAGCTCTGCGCCCAAGGTGATGTAGCAGCGTTTATCGTAGAACCACTCGTTCTGGGCGCTGGCGGCATGCTCATGTATTCCGCTGAAACACTGCGGGGGCTCCATGAGATCTGCAAGAAGCACAATGTACTGTTCATCGCTGATGAGGTGATGACGGGGTGGGGCCGTACAGGCAAGATGTTTGCCTGTGAGCATGCACAGATCACGCCGAATATCGCGTGCTATTCCAAAGGTTTGACCGGTGGCTCTTTGCCGCTTGCCGTCACCATGTGCTCCTCGGCAATCTATGATGAGCATTATTCCATGGACAGAAGCAAAACCTTCTTCCATTCCAGCTCATATACAGCAAACCCAATCGCCTGCGCCGCTGCGGTCGCCAATCTGGAGATCTGGGAGAATGAGCCGGTCTATGACCGCATAGCAAAGCTCATGCAAATGCAATCCGCTGGCCTTGCGCGTTTCAAAGACGATGATCGTTTCACCAACATCCGTCAGACGGGCACCATCGCGGCCATGGATATCAACGTGAAGGATCACGGATATCTGTCTGATGTCGGCCCGCGCCTCTATGAGTTCTTCAAGTCAAAGAACCTGCTGCTGCGCCCACTGGGCAACACGCTCTATTCCATGCCACCTTACTGCGTCACTCAAGGCGATATTGACCAGATCTACGACGCAATAGCTGAGGCTGCTGATGAACTCCTCTAAGGACCGTGGTGGGCTGATCGGCTTTGGACATTACGCACCAGAACGCCACGTGTTCAATGCGGAGATCGAACAGGATTTGGGACTGGAAGAGGGCTGGATCGAACGCCGCACCGGTATTCGTGAGCGCCGCTACGTCTCCTCTGATCAGGCTCTGACAGATATCGCATTGCCAGCGGCTCAAATGGCGATTGAGGACGCTGGTATCGATCCTGCCAAAATCGGCCTGACACTGCTGGCAACCAGCACGCCAGACCATCTGTTACCGCCGTCAGCGCCTCTGCTGGTGCACAAACTTGGCCTGCCAAACTCCGGCGGCATCGATATGGCAGGAGCCTGCGCAGGGTTCCTTTACGCACTGGCCATGGCCGATGCCTATGCCAAAGCGCAAGGCATCGCTGTCCTCGTCGTCGCAGCCAATATCCTTAGCCGTCGCATCAACCCGGCAGAACGCGCCAGTCGCGTGCTTTTTGCAGATGCTGCCGGCGCTGTCGTGGTTCTGCCTCCGGCACATAAAGAGCAGGGCATCCTTGCTGCCGATCTGGCATCTGATGGCGCTTATTACGACCTCATCAAAATCCCCGGCGGTGGCAGTCGCAATCCGTACAGACCGGATATGGACCCCAATGAATATCTGATGAGCCTGCAAGGCGGGCAGACGGTCTTCGCCAAAGCGGTCAACACGCTCACGGACTCAGCCATGAAGATTCTGGGGCAAGCAGACATCAAACCGTCAGAGGTAGATCACTGGGCACCCCATCAGGCCAACTCCCGGATCATTCAGGCTGTCGGAACCAATCTTGGAATAAACGCCGATAAAACACTGATGACACTGGGGGAGTACGGCAACAGCTCTGCTGCTACTATCCCATTTAGTCTCTCCAAGTGTCGGGAAAATCGAAGCTATAAGGCGGGCGACAAAATCTTATTGTCTGCCATTGGCGCAGGTTTTGTCAGTGGGTCTTTGTTGATCGGCATGTAATAAATGCGCCCACTCGTGGTGGAAAGACGAGCGGGCGCGTGCGCATCAAACCGCAGCTATTTTGATGCGCTGTCCAGATAAGCCAGCAGGTTCTCGATATCTGCTGGCTTCTTCAAACCAGCAAATGCCATACGGTTTTTTGGCAAGAATTTCTTCGGCTTGGCGAGAAACTCGGTCAGAGATTCAGTATCCCACGTCACATCAGCACTTGCCATAACCTTGGAATATTTGAAGCCCTCAACAGCAGCTGCCTGACGGCCAATTACACCATGCAGGCTCGGACCAACTTTGTTCTGCCCTTCCTTCACGCTGTGGCATGCTTTGCACTTCTTAAAAACCTTCTTGCCCGCCTTCACATCACCCGCAAACGCCACTTGAACGGATGCTGGAACCGCAACTGGTTCAGCTGCAGCTTGATTCCCGTCTGTTGTCAGCACAAGGCGAAGAGTAACCGGTACCGTCCGTGTAATCCCGTTCAGCTTGGCAAGTGTTTTCAGCTGATCCACACCTGCATTCACACCCGCTTCCTCAGTTCCCAAAAACACCATGTCATTGGTAGTCGCCAGAACTTTGCTGTCGGAAATACGCGCTACAAAAACCTCTGTCTCTACCGGGATTTCGGTGCCCAGCAAATTGAGGGTGGCTTCCAGATCAACAACAGTGGTTGCACCAACTGCAAGCTGGTTCAGCTCAGCAGTGTCCAGCTGCGCAGTCAGATCAGCAGACCCGATGCTTTGGAACACGATCTGGCGCATACGTTCATTGCGAATATCGATGTTGGTCTCAACAGAACCCAGATCAATTGTCAGTTGCAGCTTGCCATCTTCCGAGACAGAGCCGGAGAGTTTCTCAAAGCTATTCACTTCCCCCACGGAGTTTTTCTTGATGGTGCCGTAAGAAAGGCGTGAGCTGTCGCTGTCCACGCTCCAGGTCTGTGCAAGGGCACTGCCAGACAACAGTAAAAGCATCGCAGAGGTGCGAAAAAGGGTTTTTACCATAGGTATGTCGCCTTCGTGATTTGATGTGATTGACGATTTTTGGTTGCTATCAATTGAGGAACACACGACAGCTGGCTTTTATTCGATGTATTTTGGAAAAAAATATCAGAAACGTTTTCAAAGTGACCTAATCACCATCATGCCCCGGCTCTGGCGCTTTGCACTTTCGCTTGCAGGGCAAAAGGATCTGGCGGACGATTTGGTGCAGGCCACATGTCTGCGGGCATTGGAACGGGAAAGCCAGTTTCAGGCAGGTTCAAACTTTGCCGCCTGGACCATGACCATTTGTCGGTCCATCTGGTTAAACGAGATGCGCAGCCAGCACCTGAGGAAAACCGGCCAGCTCGACACCGCCATTGAATCCAGCCTGATTGATCCGTCTCCATCTCCTGAAACGAATATTTTCGCCGCTGAAGTGTTTAAACAGGTGATGCGACTGCCAGAAGGTCAGCGCTCTGTGGTGGAACTTGTCTTTGTTGAGCAATTCACCTATCGCGAAGCAGCCGCAATTTTAGGTATTCCTATTGGAACGGTCATGAGCCGTTTATCTGCAGCCCGAAAAACGCTTGCACCTTTAAAGCAGGAACAAGCCAACCAGATGAAGAAGGGAGAGCTGGCATGACGTACACCGACGAACACCTACGGTCTTATCTGGCTGGCTCTCTGGACTCAGAAACCGCACAGAAAATCGAAGCGGATCTGGAGAGCGATCCGATCCTGGAACAACGCCTGCTGGCACTTGAAGGCCTGCTCCCCGTCGTCCAGCAAGGCTTTGCAGAGATCCCTGACGCAGATCACCTCAAACAGCTGGAAGACAAGATCTTCGCACAGCCAACCCCTGCAAACGATCATGCAGCCGCTCCAACCTTTGTCCGCACATGGAGCACCCGCGCAGCAACGCTTGTGATTGGCTTGGCCATCGGAACAAGCCTCATGTACTGGACAGATGACGCAACTGACTGGCGGCAGGAGGTTGCAAGCTATCAGGCGCTTTACGTTAAAGAGACAATCGCATCCCTGAACAGGTCCGAGGATGAGCTGAAACAAGAGCTGGCTGAAGCTTCAACCGCTGTAGGCCAGCAGCTGAACCTTTCAGACCTCAATGATCTGGAAGGCTTGAAACTACTGCGAACCCAGGTTCTGGGCCATGAAGGCGCACCCCTCATCCAGATCGTCTTTGCAGACCCCAACGGTGCCCCGGTTGCGTTCTGCATCCTAAAAGACACCAATGCCGCCGGAACCATCATGCAATCCACCAGTCTCAAAGGCATGGCCTCCGCAGACTGGACCGGCAACGGATATCGTTATCTCGTTATTGGAGGCCAGAACCAAAGCCGCATCGACACCGTCGCCGAGCAAATCCACTCCCGCGTTTTGTAGGCAAGGAGAGCCTTGCACAAATCTTTCTGTCAGTATCTGTCAGAGTGAGCGCCGCAGGGGGGATCAGTATGCTAGGTCTTTCGGATTGCTGACTGGGACTTTGCGTTGATGAAAACATACGACGAGATTGAAACGGAGGCTGAAGATAAGCTTGCAAGCCGTGTCTGGTTTCACCTGATGCGGGCCCACCGCTATCTTTACCCACGCTTTGAGCGCAGTTTGCGGACGCATGGCATTGATAACCCGGTCTGGTATGAAATTCTGCTGGAGGTTGAACGTGCCGGAGAGCAGGGGGCAAAGGCCTCTGACTTGCAAGACCATCTGCATATGGCGCAGTTCAGCATGTCGCGGCACATCGCCCGTATGGAAAAGAAGGGGCTGATTGAGCGTCGTCCAGATAAAGAGGACGGACGCGCGCAGCTGATCTTCCTGACACCTCAGGCCGCCCATGCCCACGAGGAAATCTGGCCGCATTATTTCAAAATCATCCAGCAGGAAGTCGGAGAACGTCTCACCAAGAAAGAAGCGTTTGAGCTTTTCAAGCTGCTGACCAAGCTCTACGAATAAAAAGGGCCGCTGACCAGCGACCCTTTTTAATATCTCTTAAAACCTGTAGTTCGCCGTCAGACTGAAGGATCGACCCGGTTCCTTCAGGGTGCCAATCACGTTGTAATCACCCCCATAGGTTCCCCGGTCTGAGTAGTCCTCATCAAAAATGTTGTTCGCTTCAATTCGGAGCTTTAAACCATCAATCTGCTCTGGCTCATATTCAGCAAACAGGCCAACAACGGCATATCCTTCAAGAGTTCGATCTGAATCACCGGTTGCCCCGGTGTCATAATCAAACGCCCCCTGGATATCACCGCCAATTGTCAGATCGTAATCTTCTAACCGGTGAGAAACATTGAAGGCAAGCACTTGCCCTAAAGGTGCAGCCAGATCCAACGCAGAATAAGAACTTGCGTGACTGCCTTCCACCTCAGCTTCGGTATAAGAGTATGTCAATCTTGCTGAACCTGACTGCCATGCATAGCCCGCTGCGAGGTTAAAGCCGGTGGTCGTCACGTCTTTAGAAACAACATGGTAAACCTTCGTGGGTGTTTTGATCTGCACTTCTCCGCGAGCGTTCTTAATCTCGGTTCTGAAAACATTACCGGAGAAAGAAAGGCCTTGCCGTTCAAATTCAAACCCTGCTGTGACGTTTTGAGAGCGTGACGGCTTGAACTGTGTGTAGTTCCAGTCAGTCCAGAAGAGGTAGTTATCCTCCAGCGCATAACCGCCAAACACATTGGCATATCCAGCTTTCAGCTTGAACCCCTCTGCCAGTTCATAGGAAATTGATGCATTGCCGCTTGCTCCTGTCGCTCTGGCATCAAAATCTGAGATACCTTCAAAGCTCTGATGATCGACGCGCGCGCCGACTGAAACTTCAAGGCCAGAGAGAACTTCCGATCGCACCTGCCCAAATGCACCAAAGTTATTTGCGAATTCCGTTGGATCCTGAGCGGCGTCTTCGAACTTGGAAGTCTTTCGATAAAAATCGACACCAGTGGTGAAGCTTGTCACATCATTGAAATGGAAGGTGTTTGCCAATTTACCATTCAAAGTGTTGGAAGTCCCTCTGCTCTCCTCCACATCGATGTTGCTTTCACTGAAGCCAAGCACGATCTCTGGATCATAAAGATCCGTAGGTTCCAAATGCTCATAGCGGAATGAGAAGCTCTTCCGCATCGTATCGTAAATGCGGGTCGGTGAACTGCCTTTGAAAGCACCAAAGTTAGCACGATAAGGCCGCTCTTCTTTATCCTTCAGCATCATACCGGAAACCTCAAAGCGATGTCCGGTCTCAGATGTGTAACCGGCTTTGAGTAGGCCGGTCTGCAAGTTTGCTCCGGTTCCCGGGATTTCCCAATCGCCGCCAGAGGTGTAATCCTTCCCCTTGGCGTTCTTAGCGAAGGCCAGAATATCAAAGCCATTCTGCTCGGCAAAACCGGTCAGGGCTTGCGAGAACGTATTGCCGTTTGTGTCAAAGCTCAGCGTGGCTTTGCCGCCCATGGTCTCGCCATCTTCCAGCAGGTCCAGAGCATCAATCAGCTGAAAGGCGATCGAACCGCCCAGAGCGTTCGGGCCGGAATCTGCAGCGGCAACACCCGCATCCACACGCACCGCACGCAACAGTGCTGGATCAATGGCATTGGCTGTTACATGGTGGAACGCACGGTTGTTCTGCATCGCGCCTTCAATAGTCATGTTCAGGTTGAGAGCATCCACACCATTGACGAAGATCTTCTGGGCAATAGGGATACCGCCGCCAACCGTTACTGAGGCATTCTCAGCAAACACATCACGAAGATCACCCATCTCAGCGGCTTCAATCGCTTGAGTTGAAACGTAGATTGAGGTGTTTCTGTCAGCAGCCACTGCAAAGCGATCATTGTTGAAACTATAAACAACAACAGGGTCCAGCTCCTCGCTGGCATCCATACTATCCTGCGCTGCAGCCCCGGTAGAAAAATAAGCTCCGTTTAAAACACAAACGGAAACAAGCAAGCGCCACCGAAGTTTCTTCATTAGGATCCCCACCCACATATTGGCCGTATTACCTACGGCGAATCAAATATGAGATAATTACTCATGTTTATGCGCGAGGGTATATGGGAGCGTAATTATAGATGCAAGTGCATCTATATACATAAACGTGTGCGACATGATCAATGAATTGAAATCACCATAAAATGCAATGTGTTATGTGATTTTCATCAAAATCTGATCTGTGTGTATCTGCGGAATTTGACAGGGGGTGATCAAAGATCACCAGGCACAAAACAAAAAAAAGCCCCCGCTAAAAGCATAGCGAGGGCTTTACAATAACAAGAGTTTTAAGCCTGGCGCTGGCCCATCTGATCATCAAGTGTCAGCAGGTGCCAACGGTCATCACCAGCAGCTTTCACTTGGTCCAGAACACGGCGGAACAGATCTTCTTCTTCAATCTGCTCTTCCAGGAACCAATGCAGCATGTTCTGCGTCCCATATTCCTTTTCATCATGGGCGAGATCAAACAGAGCATGGATTTGCGACGTGACCTTCACTTCCATTTTCATGGCCAGCTCAATAGCTTCCTGTGCTGAATCAAATTCAACAGTAGGAGCAGATATGCCTTCCAGAGTAACGCGGGAGTCCCGTTTCACGATGAAGTCATAAATACGCATTGCATGGTCAGTCTCTTCTTTTGAATGAAGACGGAACCACTTTGCAAAACCTGGTAGCTCAATGGAATCAAAGTAGGCAGCCACAGCGAGATAAACGTAAGAGGCACTCAGCTCAGCATTGATTTGCTGGTTAAGAGCTTCTGCGACTTTTGTGTTGAGCTTCATCGGATTCTCCAATCAGTAATTTTGTGGAGACAGATTTGAAGAGCTACAAACTATTCGCTTTGACCAAAGTCAATTTGAGAAGAATTATCTTAGCAATTGCAAGTGATTAGCAGTTTCACAAATGACCATTTTGCGAGCACAGATGCTATGTTCGCCAGGTCTTGGGCGCTGATCCATAGATCCGCTTAAAGGCATTGCTAAAGCTGGACGGGCTGTTATATCCCGCCATATAGGCAGCTTCAGAAACAGTAATGCCACCTTTGTTGATGGCTTGCCGTGCCTTCTCCAAACGCTGTTTACGAATGAAATCAGAGACTGTCAGATTGTACTTTTCCTTAAAGTGGCGCTGAATGCTGCGTTTACTAAGGCCTGTTTCTTTAGAGATCCGCTCGATGGAAAGGTCTTCCTCCAGATGCTCCAGCAGAAATTCCCGCACCTTCAATCCTTTGATCCGTAACTGACTGTCCGCTTCCCGCTTCTCGGCCTGGACGGCCCCTTGCAAATGCGCACAGCTCTGAGACATCAGGCTTAACGCCTCAGCTTGACGTTGAAGGCCACCGATTTCATCAGCCCCATCATTGGTCATAGCCAAAATCCGCGCAGCGCAATCTACCATGCGTTCATCCGGCTGCCAGATGAAGTAATTCAGGTGGCCATTCATAAAGCTCCGCACTTCCGCAGAAAGAGCAGAGGCTTGAAACCCAATTGCACCGTACCAGTCCGGTTGAGCTGCAATGCCAACCTTGCGCAACGAGTGCCCGGCCTCACTCGGCTTCAGGCGCAGATTGGCAGGTTTTCGTAGGTTGAACAGCAGAGCCTGAGGCTTGGGTGCTTCGCGATCCCCGGCATCCAGATCAAAATAAACATCATCAATGTAAAACTGCTGCTGACCTTCCAGATAAATGAAAATCTGGAAAATAGGTGAAAGTTCCACCAAACTTTCATTTTCATGATGGCCCATTGTCTCATCCAGGACTTTGACTCGGATCTGCTGCTCAATCTGCACAGAAAGTGCTCCCTGACTTTTCGCTGGCGCGAATGGATATGTTTTTGGCGCACACGCCAATGCATTTCCAATCGACGAACGCCCCCTCATAAATATATTATGAGTTTTGAAGTCAAGTTTAAAACTTCGTATAAATGAAGTAAGTCCAGCGCGACCTTCCAGCTCACGAACATCTCGGTAAAGAGGTGCCCAAAGTGCTCGCCACACACTGCGAGCGCTCATGGTGCTGTGCTGTCGTGCGGATACGATTGGAGAATGTCTCGATGTCTAGCCGCGACGTTGATAGAGCACTTAAGAACGCCCGTTTTACGCAAAAAACGCAAATGAACGCACTAAACCTTTTATTGGTTTCCACCGCGTTGACTTGCGCTTCAGCGGCGTCCGCTCAGGAGAATAAACTGCTGGATGAAGTGGTCGTCACAGCCTCAGCTTCTGAAGTGACCTACAAGAACGCGCCAGCAAGTATCTCCGTTATCACCGCAGATGACTTGGAAAATCAGGGGGCTCGCGACGTTCGTTCCCTTCTGGAAAGTGTAGAAGGTCTCACGTTCAACAGAGCTGGTAATCAAAGCAAAGTGCAAATCCGCGGCCTGAACGAGAATTACACGTTGTTCCTGATAGATGGAAAACGCGTCACCTCCGCTCCAAACGCCTTCCGCGGAAACGACTACGATTCCGGCTGGGTTCCACTCGAAGCCGTCGAACGTATTGAAATCGTTCGCGGTCCAATGTCCTCACTCTACGGTTCAGATGCAATCGGCGGTGTTGTCAACATCATCACCAAGAAGGAAACCGAAGAGTGGCACGGCTCACTTACCAACGAATATACCCTTCAGGAAAACCGCAAGTCCGGTGATTATGGCCGGACGGGTTTCAATCTTTCAGGCCCAATCCTCAAAGACAAACTCTTCATGCGAACCTACGGCAGCTGGGATTTTCGCCGCAAAGATTCAAGCACTCTGAACCCCGACAGCGCAAGCGGGCGCGCCAATGCAGGCTTTGCCAAGAGTGATAACAAGCACGTTGATACGACTGTAACCTGGGATGTAAACCAAGAAAATTCCGTTGATTTTAACGCAGGTTACAGCAAGCGCACGCACGATAAGACAACATTGGACAGATACTCAGCGGGCATAACTCATCACGGCTCTTACGAGTTTGGTGAGACTGAGCTGCGTGTCTTTGGTGACCGTATCGACAACTCCTACGGCCACGGAAACACCGCTGGCGATGACATGCCGAACACAGCTTATAACTTCAATGGCGATGGCAAAGTCAGCTTTGACGCAGATCTTCTGGTCCCGAACTTCATCACCGTCGGCGCGACTTACCAACATCAATCCCTCGAAGACAAGTATGTGCTTGTAGGCGAGGGCGGGTCAGACAGTTCCCTCTGGCAAGCCGCAGCCTTCATTGAGGACCGCCTTGAAATCACAGAAGATTTCGAGGTCACACTCGGAGGCCGTCTGGACAAACACGAAAAATTCGGCTGGAACGCCAGCCCCCGCGTTTACGGCGTTTATCACCTCACACAAGCCCTGACATTCAAAGGCGGCTGGTCTTCATCCTTCAAAGCTCCAACCTTGCTGCAAATGTCCCCCAACTGGAAACAGGTCTCATGCGGAGGGGATTGTTTCTTAGAAGGCGCTGAAGATTTGAATCCGGAACTGGGCAGTAGCTTTGAGGTTGGCTTCAAATATGACGAAGCAAAATGGAGTGTAGGGCTAACCGGTTTCCATAACACGATCAAAGACATGATCCAGTTTCCACCCGCCAGAACAGCTGATGTTGCTGTTGCTCAGACCTATTCCAACTATGTTGGTCTCACTGCAGATGGCAAACCGATCTTCAAGTTTGAAAACATTGAAGAAGCTCGCACAATGGGGATAGAAGCCAACCTGACCTTGCGTCCAACAGATGAGCTGACTGTCTCTGCCAACTACACCTATCTGGATGCAAAAAACACAAGCGCCAACGATGCACCGCTTGCCTTCCAGCCAGAGCATACTGCAAACGTTAAACTGGATTACAATTTCAGTGAAAAACTCAGTTTCGCGTTATCTGCCAACTACGTAGGCGAACAATACACCTCTGTTCCCGCCAACGGAGACATGGCCTTTGCCCGCAAAGTAGACGGTTACATCACAGCAGATTTCACAGGTCGCTATGACGTCAATGAGAACTTCACGTTGCGCGCTGGCGTTCTAAACATTGCGGACAATCAGATCCTGAAAACGGATTGGGATGAGTTCAATGTTGACGGTCGCCGCTACTTCATCTCAGGCACCACTCGTTTCTGATCTCTAATAATGAAGGAGCAAGGAGGTGGGCCCACGCTCACCTTCAATGCGTAGAGGTGTATCACTATGTTTTCATTTAAGAAAACGATAATCAGCTTAGTGGTTTTTATGATGTCTCAAACTGTGTCTTCAGGGTCAGCACTCGACCTTTCAAAAACGGAAAGTACGACTGAAACACGGTTTCTTCAGCAAGGCCGGGAAGAAGTCTTTGAGCTGCAGGCGGAAACCGGGGACTACATAGAACATGGCTGGCAAGTGAATTCTGGCCGTTTCAACCTGGACAGTATCAACCGATTGACTGGTGCTCACATCCGCAGGTTTGTTTTTTCAAACGCTGGCCGTTCACCATTCTTGCTCGTCGTAGAGGATACACCAATCAATCTTAAAGTCTCTGCAATTGAAACCGGGCACTACACGCTGTTTATCATCAAGCAAGTTGGTACTGAGCATCAGAATATAGAACAAAATGAATACCTTAGCCCGCGTATTGCCAACCTTGCAGATCACCTGAAATCAGGCGGCTCAACGGATGTCTTCTGGACTGAGATTGAACAAAAAGGCACGCCGCTCATTGAAGACAACGGAAACAACAAGAGTATCCTGACATTTCTTGCCAGAGGCGCCAGAACTGGTGTCCGCCTCCTTGGTGCCCCAACAAGCAATCATGAAGAGCTTGAGCAGCTTGCAGGCAGTGACGTCTGGTTTAAATCATTTATCGTTCCCAACACCACGCGGCTTTCTTATCAACTTGCTGTTGATGTGCCGGTGATTTCAGGTACTTGGATGGAACGCCGGAGAGCGATTCTGGCAACTCTGGCAGCAGATCCGCTCAACAAGCACCCTTGGCCAGCAAACGCAATTGATCCTTACAATCAACACTCTACGGTGCTTTTGCCAGCGGCTGAAGCAGGCCATTTTCTCGGCAATCAGACAGTCGCAAAAGGTCAGGTCACACATTCTGAGATTGAGAGCAAAGGCCTTGGGAACAAACGCGATATCTGGCTATACCGTTCCGCCGGCTATGAAGCATCAAAAGCAACCGCTCCGCTGCTCATCATGTTTGATGCAGAACACTATAAAGGCCGCATCTCTGTTCCGGACATTCTGGATAACATGGTCGCAGACGGCGCAATTCCGCCATTAGCAACCGTATTTGTATCTCATATAGATTCAAAAACACGAACTCAGGAGCTTCCTAACAACGCTCAGTTCGCTGCGTTTGTAGCGGAAGAACTATTGCCATTTGCACAGGCAGAGCTTGGTATATCCGCGACACCAGAAAGAACCATCTTGGCAGGCTCCAGTTTTGGAGGCCTTGCGTCCAGCACCATCTCTCTGCGCTATCCGCAACACTTTGGAAATGTGCTCTCCATGTCCGGATCCTACTGGTACTCAGAGGAGAATGACGAGAATTACGTCGCGAACCTCATTGCAAACACTCCCCATCAAGATATCCGTTTTTTCCTCAGCGCGGGGCTCTTTGAAAAGAGTATAGGTGGCGGAGATCGCGGGATACTACAGTCTAGCCAGCATCTTAGAGACGTTCTCCTTGCCAGGAATTATGAAGTGAAGCTGGAAGCCTATGCTTCAGGTCACGACTTATTCTCATGGCAAACCATTCTCAGTGATGGCCTTATTTATTTAATCGGGAAGGGTGCCCCATGACGGGTTGAGATCCCGTTTAGATGCAATTGCATAAATATCTGAGTGTAAACTTCAGGTATTATTGGACATCCTTATTTTTTGATTTTAGATAGAGACAAAGCTCAACAGCCAGGCTCTGATGCCAAGCCATGAGACATCTATCCAACGGAGTTAGAAATGTTTCATCGTGTAACGAGATCGGTTGCCGCTTTCGCCTGCCTCGCCCTCGCAGCTTCTCCAGCCCTTTCGGATCAGGTCGAAATCAACACCGCCAATGGCAAAGCCAGCGTCGTTGTTGAGCCCAAAAATCTGATTGTGTTTGACATCGGAGCGGTCGACAACCTGAATGCACTTGGTGTTCAACCAGCAGGCGTCGTCAACAAAATGTATGTCGATTACCTTGATGGCGTTCAGTCTGAGGCAGACGTCATCGGAACTCTGTTTGAGCCAGATTTCGAGGCAATCAATGCGCTTGAGCCAGAACTGATCATCGTTGGAGGCCGTTCCAGCAAACAGGAAAAGCCATTGTCTGAACTCGCGCCTACCATCGATATGACGCCAAGTTCTTCAGAGGTTTCAGCAACGCTGCTCGCGCATCTGGAAGCCTACGGAAAGCTCTTTAATAAGCAAAAAGAAGCAGCGAAACTTACTAGTAATTACAACAGGTTGCTAGAACAAGTGAAAGCTTCAGTTAAAGGCAAGGGCAAGGCGCTGTTTGTTCTCACCAATGGCCCCAAAGTCTCTGTATTCGGCCCGGGCTCACGGTTCGGTTGGTTCCATGATGAACTAAAAATTGAACCGGCAATGGCTGAGGTTGCCGTCGCGTCTCATGGAGAAGCGGTGTCTTTCGAGTATATTCAGAAGGCCAATCCTGACTGGCTTCTGGTGATGGATCGCGCAACAGCAATTGGAAGTGATGCTGAAAACGCGCGTCAGGTCTTGGCCAATGAACTTGTGACCAGCACAACAGCATGGAAGAAGGGCCAGGTGATCTACCTTGATCCGGCTGCAACTTACATTGCCCAAGGTGGTTATCAGGCAACCACGCGCATCTTCAATCAGCTGATCGAAGCCTTCAATAAGTAATAGTTCTCGCCAAGAGCTGGGCGCGCGCTGCTCAGCTCTAGCCATTTCCTTGGTGTCCCATGAAAAACATCGGCGTTGCTATCGTCGCTCTGTTCGCACTTTCCTGCTTCAGCTTATTCGTTGGTGTCAAAGAGATCTCCATCTCTGACTGGTGGCAAACCCCTCAGAACATTGACCTCTTTTTTATCAGTAGAATCCCGCGCACATTGGCAGTTGTTTTGACAGGCGCATCCCTTGCTGTTTCAGGTGCTGTCATGCAAATGCTCGCCCGAAACAGCTTTGTGGAGCCTTCCAGCGTTGGCACAGCCCAAAGTGCAGCACTGGGCATTTTGCTTGTGACACTGCTTTATCCGGGTAGCCCATTGATTGTGAAGATGATTGTTGCGTCCATCACAGTAATGATCGGTATGGCTGTCTTCCTGGCAATGATCTCCAGATTACCCGTAACATCTCCATTGCTCGTGCCACTCGTTGGTTTGATCTTCAGCGGCATCGTGGAAGCCTTGACCATCTTCATCGCTTTTCAAACAGAAATGCTGCAGTTTCAGGGAACATGGATGAGCGGAGAGTTCTCCGGCATCTTACGCGGCCGCTATGAGCTCTTGTGGCTTTGCGGCGTACTGGCAATTCTCACATATGTTGTAGCTGATCAGTTCACCATCATTGGCATGGGCAAAGATGCCAGCATCAATCTGGGCCTCAATTACAAGCAAGTCGTGATTGTCGGCCTGTTTATATTGGCACTTTCAACGTCTTTGGTTGTTGTCACAGTGGGCATGATTCCGTTTGTAGGTCTGGTCGTGCCAAATATCGCCCGCCGGTTGATGGGGGATAACCTGCGGGTCAGCTTGCCGTGGGTCGCAGTGCTCGGCGCGCTTCTGGTGCTTGCGTGCGACCTTATCGGACGTCTAGTTCATTTCCCCTATGAGATACCCGTTGGTACGGTACTCGGCGTCATCGGGTCTTTCGTTTTCCTCTATCTGTTGTATGCGAGACCAGCTCATGCACGCTAAAAAGCTCATTATCCTGAGCGTTTTGCTGGCACTTGCTTGTATCGCTTTCATGACTCTTGGCGCCAAAGGCAGCTGGAGTTTCCTGCTTGTTTTCCGGGGAACAAAACTACTCGCACTTTTGCTGGTGTCAGTCTCAATTTCTGTTGCAACACTTCTGTTCCAAACCATCAGCGGGAACCGTATCTTAACACCCTCCATCATGGGTTTTGATGCTTTGTATCTTCTGGTTCAAACGCTGCTGGTGTTTATGCTCGGAGGGTTCACCTACGTCGCTCTTGATGGACAAATCAAGTTTCTCGCAGAAGTAGGTGTTATGTTGCTTGCAGCCGTATTGCTCTTCTCAACAGTGATGGGAAAAGGCAGGCAGGACCTTCATCGTATGGTTCTGGTGGGTATCATTTTCGGGGTATTGTTTCGAAGTCTGACAGGGTTCCTGCAAAGGATTATCGATCCAAACGACTTCGCCATTTTGCAAGGTGCAAGTTTTGCTCAATTTTCTAGCGTAGACAAAGACCTGCTCGGCCTCAGCATCCTGCTCGTTTCAGTGTGTTGCCTTATCATTTGGCGGCTTAGATACAGCCTTGATGTCATTGCACTGGGACGCAGCAATGCGATCAATTTGGGCGTAAACTATGAGAGGGCAAGCTTCGCTGTTCTGGTCCTCGTCGCCACTCTGGTTTCCGTCTCAACAGCTCTGGTCGGTCCTGTCGCTTTCTTTGGCTTGTTGGTGACTAGTCTTGCCCATTTTATCATGAACACCCACCGTCACAGCATTTTGCTGCCGGCCTCTATCCTGATCGCTGCACTCATTCTCGTCAGCGGCCAGACGGTCTTTGAGCGCATTTTAAAAAGCCAGTCTACCCTGAGCGTTACCGTAGAATTCTTCGGCGGCCTTCTCTTCTTGCTGCTTCTCTTTCGAGGAAAAATGAGATGATTGAAATTAATGGTGTTTCTCATAGTTACGGAAAGAGCAAAATTCTTCAAAACATCTCGCTTTCTATAAAAGAAAGCGGAATCACAGCCTTGATTGGGCCAAACGGGGCAGGGAAGTCCACGCTCTTGTCCCTCCTGGCCCGCTTGCAGCCACTCCAGACAGGTTCCATCTCGTTTGATGGCCAATCAGTGTCTCAAACACCCACCAGAGAACTTGCAAAGACCCTTGCTATCTTAAGACAAGATAACGCACTCAGCAGTCGTATGTCTCTGCGGGATCTTGTTGGATTTGGCCGCTACCCGCACCACAAAGGTCGCCCAACAGCCAAAGATCATAGAGCGGTAGATGAAGCTTTAGATTATTTTGATCTGCAAACTATGTCTGACCGGTTCATTGATGAAGTCTCCGGCGGCCAAAAACAACGAGCATTGGTCGCCATGGCATTTTGTCAGGAGACAAAGTACCTCCTCCTGGATGAACCTCTTAACAATCTTGATATGTACTACGCTCGCAGCCTCATGAAGCGCCTGCGTGAGATAGCAGACACAGGCAAACGCTCATTTGTCATCGTCCTCCACGACATCAACTACGCCGGCGCCTACGCCAACGAAATCATCGCCCTAAAAGACGGCACCCTCGCCATCCACGGAACACCGCAGGATGTCCTGGAAACAAAAGCCCTGCAGACCCTCTACTCAATGGAAATCAAAGTAACCCAGCACCAGGGACAACTCGTGGCCTTACATCATTTGTGAGGATAAGTGTTAATCAGCTACACCAAATTATAGATGCGAAAGATCTAGGACCTTCAACTCCTCCACGTCAAGTAAGTTTGAGTTGATAGTCAGTAATAGCTCAATAAGGCTATTCACTTCCTAAGAAAACGAGGCAGATGAGTCTATGAAAATGGAATTATCACCAACTGCAAATTGTTGCTACCATCTCACCCACATATGCCCCCTACAGATGTGACCAAGCTGTAAGTAGTTTCAAAGTCTTTGGTTGTAATACATAAGTATTCTCTACGTAAGTAGGCGTGTACAAGTTGACCGAGGGGGAACAAACTGGGCGGTGAAGGTGGCTTGTGTGGGAGTCGTTGGAGGATCTTGTGATAGCTCAGTTCCGGCTTTGGGAACTGACGCAACGCTTTCTTGATGAAGTGGGGCGGGTTTTAGGGAGCAAGTGGCTAGCTGTGTAAGTCTGCGAGCTCTAAACTCTACGCAAATGTAAAGCTTAGCTTTCTGGAAATGGTGATATTTTGATGGGATTCTACGTCACCTGAGCGGCTTTTCTTGATGGGGTTTGTTAAGCCAAACAAGATCAACGAATACTCTCCAAGCCAGCTGACCAGTGGGAGGTACTGGTCATCAACAGCAAATCCAGTTTGAGATTTGGGGGCATATGCCGTCCGGTTGAATTTCATCCGGCCCAAACGGGAGGAGAGCATGTCAGATAACTCATCCAACAACGCATATTGGGCTGCCAATATGCGTATCATTAAAATAAGCCTCGTTATATGGGCTCTGGTCTCGTTCGGGTTTGGCATTTTGCTACGCCCGCTGCTGAGCGGCATTCGTGTTGGCGGCACTGATCTGGGGTTTTGGTTCGCACAACAGGGTTCCATTCTGGTCTTCCTGGCGATCATCTTTTTCTACGCCTGGCGTATGAACCGTCTTGACCGTGAACACGGCGTTGAAGAAGAATAGGGGCTTTTCAGATCATGGATCAGTTTACTATCAACTTGCTATTTGTGGGCAGCTCTTTTGCGCTCTACATCGGCATCGCGATCTGGGCCCGTGCGGGTTCCACATCTGAATTTTACGCTGCGGGCCGCGGCGTCCATCCTGTCACCAATGGCATGGCAACTGCAGCTGACTGGATGTCTGCAGCCTCTTTTATTTCCATGGCCGGCCTTATTGCGTTTACCGGCTATGACAACTCATCCTTCCTGATGGGCTGGACCGGTGGCTATGTGCTACTGGCACTGCTTCTTGCTCCGTATCTGCGCAAGTTCGGCAAGTTCACCGTCTCTGAGTTTATCGGTGATCGCTTCTACAGTCAGACCGCTCGTATTGTTGCTGTGGTTTGCTTGATTGTTGCGTCAACCACCTACGTGATCGGTCAGATGACCGGTGTTGGCGTCGCGTTTGGCCGCTTTCTGGAAGTTGACAACACAACAGGCCTGCTGATCGGTGCCTGTGTTGTGTTTGCTTACGCTGTGTTCGGTGGCATGAAGGGCGTTACCTATACGCAGGTCGCTCAGTATGTGGTGCTGATTACCGCTTACACCATTCCAGCAGTTTTCATCTCGCTGCAATTGACTGGCAACCCAATTCCAGGTCTTGGGCTGTTCGGTAATGATGTTGCAAGTGGTGAACCGCTTCTGACCAAACTGGATCAGGTGGTGACCGAGCTTGGCTTCAATTCATATACCTCAAACAATGCTGACACCTTCAACATGGTGCTGTTCACGCTGTCTCTGATGATTGGTACTGCTGGTCTGCCGCACGTGATCATGCGCTTCTTCACCGTGCCTAAAGTGGCTGATGCACGCTGGTCCGCAGGTTGGGCGCTGGTGTTCATTGCATTGCTTTACATCACCGCTCCTGCAGTTGGCGCGATGGCACGTCTTAACATCACAGATATGATGTGGCCAAACGGCGGCATTAATGGTGGTGCTGTTGAAGTTGCACAAATTAAGAACGACCCAAAATATGACTGGATGCACACCTGGGAAAAGACAGGACTTCTGGCTTGGGAAGACAAGAACGGCGACGGCAAAATCCAGTACTACAACGACAAGAGTGAAAAAATGCAAACTCTTGCCGGCGAAAAAGGCTGGGTTGGAAATGAGTTGACAAAGTTCAACCGCGACATCCTCGTGCTGGCGAACCCGGAAATTGCAAACCTTCCAGGTTGGGTGATTGGTCTTGTCGCTGCAGGCGGCTTAGCAGCGGCCCTTTCAACAGCAGCAGGGCTCTTGCTCGCAATCTCCTCAGCGGTTAGCCATGATTTGATCAAGGGGGCAATTAGGCCATCAATCTCAGAAAAGAGTGAGTTGATGTCTGCCCGAGTAGCCATGGCGGTTGCGATTATTGTGGCAACCTATCTGGGGCTCAATCCTCCGGGCTTTGCGGCACAAACAGTGGCACTGGCCTTCGGTCTTGCGGCGGCATCCATCTTCCCTGCGCTGATGATGGGTATCTTCTCAACCCGCATCAACAACACCGGCGCTGTTGCAGGTATGTTGTCTGGTCTGGTTGTGACCCTTGTTTACATCTTCCTGCACAAGGGCTGGTTCTTTATTCCAGGCACAGCCAGCTTCTCTGATGCTGACCCACTGCTTGGTACGATCAAGTCCACATCGTTTGGTGCGATTGGTGCGGCTGTGAACTTCGCTGTTGCCTACTTTGTTGCAGGCATGACGAAGGAAACACCTCAGGTGATCAAGGACCTCGTGGAAAGCGTTCGCATCCCTCGTGGAGCCGGTGCAGCTCAGGATCATTGATAACTCATGCGGGTTGCTGAACCTCAGTAACCCGCTGTCTTTCGATCCTGTCCTGCCCGGCCTATGCTGGGCAGGACTTTATTTCTTCCAGCTGAAGGCGGAGCCATGCCTCTTACATCAGAGCAAGTCCTGCAGTTTCTGAAATCCGTGCATCCCTATGATGTTCTTCCAGAAACAGATCAAGAGGCGTTGTCCAATCAGATAACAGTGTGGGAGCGTGTCCACGGTGCTGGTATTTATGAGCTTGGAGAACAGCTGCCAGGGCTCTTTCTCATCTACGAGGGCGGCGTCGAAATCCGGGATAAGAATGATGCCGTCATAAGCCGTCTTGGCATTCGCAATTCGTTTGGGGAGCGCGGTCTGTTTCTGGACGGACGCGCGGTTACATCCGCAAAAGCCGGTGAGCCAACCGTCCTTTTGGTGCTCCCGCCTGCATTATTGACAGAGCTGATCGCAGCGCATCAACCCGTTGCCCGTTTCTTTGACCGGACTCAGAAGCCGCGGACCCGCGAAAACGATCTGGCCGCCATTCCAATTGAATCATTTATGGCGCCCAACCCGATTACCTGCCGTCCTGACGACACAGTACAACATGCTGCTCAGCAGATGAGGGATGCACGCGTTTCTTCGCTGTGTGTGACAGATGCAAAAGGTGGGCTGATCGGGATCATTACGGTGCGGGATCTCTCCTTTAAGGTTTTGGCGCCTGCTTTATCAGTTGAGACACCGGTTGAAGCTGTCATGACGGCTAGTCCCATCGTGCTTGCCCCATCAGCCATTGGGTCGGATCTTTTACATTTGATGATGGAACGGCGTATTGGTCATGTCCCAATCGTGGAGGGTGAGCGCCTCGTCGGCATGGTGACGCAAACGGATTTGACACGGTTTCAGGCCATCAGTTCAGCTGAGTTGGTCAGCGAAGTTGCCAGGGCCAAAGATGCCTATGACATAGCACGGGTGACTGCCCGGATACCCAACCTGCTGGTGCAGTTGGTGGCTGGTGGCAGTCGGCACGAAATTGTCACACGGTTGATCTCTGATATTGCTGATGCCGCAACCCGCCGCTTGCTGAAACTGGCAGAAGAAAAGTTTGGCCCTCCACCCGTCCCGTATCTTTGGCTTGCCTGTGGCTCGCAAGGGCGCCGCGAACAGACAGGGGTCAGTGATCAGGATAATTGTCTGTTTTTGGATGACCACGTTACCGACGAGCAACGGCTTGGGTACTTTGCTGATTTGGCAAAGTTTGTGTGTGATGGCCTGAACACCAGTGGTTACATCTACTGCCCTGGTGACATGATGGCGACGAACCTGCGCTGGAGCCAGCCGTTATCTGTCTGGAAAACCTATTTTGAAGGATGGATCAACAAACCGGACCCAGAAGCGCAGATGCTCAGCTCTGTCATGTTTGACCTCAGGCCGATTGGCGGCGAAGTCTCGCTCTTTGAAGACCTGCAAACACAAACACTGGAAGCTTCAAGCCGTAACTCGATTTTCGTGGCGCACATGGTCAGTAACTCGTTGAAGCATACGCCGCCACTCAGCCTGCTGCGCGGATTGGCAACCATCCGCTCTGGTGAGCATAAGAACACGTTGGACATGAAGCACAACGGCGTGGTGCCAGTGGTTGATCTGGCACGGATCTATGCGCTGCAAGGACAGATCGGGGCGGTTAATACCCGCGCACGGCTGGAAGAAGCTCGTGAGAGTGGCCAACTGAGCAAATCAGGCGCAGGAGATCTTCTGGATGCTTATGACCTGATCGCCGAGACGCGAATCCAGCATCAGGCCGATCTGGTTAAACAAGGCGCTCAACCCGATAATTTTCTGCAGCCTTCTAGCCTGTCAGATTTTGAACGCTCCCATGTCCGGGATGCGTTTGTTGTTGTTAAAACCATGCAGTCAGCAGTTGGGCATGGCCGTGGAATGCTAAGCTAGAGGGCGTTCTGTTTGATTGGATTCAATCAAGCAACAAGAATTCGCTCCGCTCTAGACCAATAATAATCAAAGCTGTGGCGAGACAAAAGCGACCACAGTCACCTGGGAGGAATAACATGTTTCTTGAATTGATCGGGACCTTCATTGCAGGCGTTGCCGGAGCTGGTCTTGTGATGTTGATCAATCATGTTCTTGGTGGGCGTTTGCCGCGCTGGTTTGCCCCGGTTGCTGCCGGTGCTGCCATGTTGCTGGCAACAATCTCCAGCGAGTACAGCTGGTTTTCGCGCACCAAAGATACGCTCCCTGATGGCATAGTGGTTGCTGAAACTGTAGAAAGCAAAGCCTTCTATCGTCCATGGACCTATCTGTTTCCCTTCACGGAAAGATTTGTCGCGATTGATACTGCTACGATCCAGACACATCCAGAGCAGCCGGGCATGAAACTGGCGCAAGCTTACTTCTTTGGCCGCTGGTCTCCGGTGAACAAGCTTCCTGTGCTTACCGATTGCGCCACCAGCCGACGGGCAGCATTGGCTGACGGTATCATTTTTGAGGAAGGTGGAAGCATCTCTGGGGCTCAGTGGGTGTCAGTGCCCGAAAATGACAGGATCACCTCAACAATATGCGGAGCGGGGTAATGTTAACAGGCCTCAGTTTACGATTTCGGATTTTCCTCTTGTTCGCGGGTGTTGCCGCAGCAAGCTGTGCCGTTGTCGGGGCTGCGCTTTATTTTGGATACACCCGTATTGCAGAAACAACACCGGCCTCAGGCTTCCTGTTGGCCGGTATTCTATCCATTTTCGGTCTTCTTGCGATCTCAGTCAGCATCTGGCTTCTGTTTGACGAAAATGTTGCCAAACCAGTGCAACGTCTCTCCGCTGCCATCCGCACGACAGCTCATGCTAATGTTGATGCCTCAATTGATTTTGAAGAAGCGAAATACCTTGGTGACCTTGCGCCTGCGGCTCATGCGGTTGCCTGGCGTTTAACCAATGACAGTGCAGAAACTGATGAGTTGGTTTCTGATGCAACGGCGCAGCTGGCGAGCGAGCGCGAGCAGCTGGCCTTGCTGTTAACTGAGATCCCCGTCGCCATCGTGCTCGTCAGCCCTGCACACAAAATCATGCTTTATGACGGTCAAGCCGCAGACATTCTTGGGCAGGTTCATGTTCCACGTTTGAGTGCATCCATCTTTGATTACTTTATTGAGGAGGAACTGCGCGCTGCCTATGATCAGCTGATCGAATTGAAAACAGAAATTGCTGTTGATGTGAAAGGAGCCCGTGGCAATCTCAATTTTCAATTGCGCCTCAAAAAGCTCAGAGGGATGTCGGGCTACATGATCCTGATTGACGATGCGACCGCACGCATCGCACCAGAGGCACCGCGACCACTGATTTATGATTTTGAGGCGGCCCAGCACCATTTTGAAAAGGAAATTGAGGAGCGTTCTCTGCGTGATCTCAGCTTCGTCGTTTTCGATACAGAAACAACCGGCCTCATGCCGAATAAGGACGACATTGTTCAGATCGGGGCCGTGCGGGTTGTCAACGGACGTATCATTCCCGGTGAAACAGTGGACCAACTAGTCAATCCGGGCAGACTCATTCCGGCTGCCTCAACCGGAGTTCACCGGATCACAGATGACATGGTGGCAGATGCTCCAGACCCGGTCACTGCAATTTCAGAATTTCATGCTTTCGCCAAAGACTCTGTCATTGTTGCGCACAATGCACCGTTCGACATGGCATTCCTACATCGATACGGCCACTTGTCCGGCCATGCCTGGGATCATCCGATCCTTGATACGGTCCTCTTGTCTGCTGTCGTTTTCGGCGCAGATCAAGTTCACACTCTCGACGCCCTTTGTACCCGCCTTGGCATAGAAATCCCCATAGTTTTGCGCCACACAGCCCTCGGCGACGCCCAGGCCACCGCCAAGGCCCTCTGCAAACTCCTCCCCCTCCTATCCTCCCACGGCTTCAACACCTTCGGAGAAGTCATCGAGCAGACGAGGAAACATGGTCGGTTGTTGAAGGATATGAATTAATTTTGAATAAGCGAGCGTTTCGACTCATGATCACAATGTCTGAAGTGATGAAATATGGGCAGAACACCAAGTCAGCCAGCGTTGCTACGGTGCCATCAACTTAACCTGAATTTAGCCGCGAGAGCTTTCTCTAGGCGCATTTTAAGCGTCAAGCATTACGGCTTGGCTCCATTGAGCAAAAGCGTTGAGACGATGAAGGTGAATGTCGATTGCGCAGGCCGGAAAGGCTGTCAGAAATCTTTGAAGCTGGCCCGGCGACTTGAATTTTTGCATGGCCCGTTCGCGTTTTCGCAAAGGCAAATGCGAATTTTCAGCACGATTATTCAAGCCTTTATGGCTGCGGTGCTCAACAGCGGGCATCACTTCACATTTTGCGGCACCGTAAGAGCCAAGTTTGTCGGTGATGATCCGCTTGAGCGATACGCCTTGCTTCTTCAAAAGACGGGGCAGTAAACGTTTGGCAGCCTTGGTATTGCGCCGTTTCTGAAGGATTTCATCAAGAATGTAACCATGCTGATCAACGACCCGCCTTAGATAGTATCGCTGGCCTGGATGCTGACGACAACCTCATCAAGATACCAGACATCTGAGCTTTCGGCTCTTTTGCGCCGCAACTCACGGCTGTAAGCCGGGCCAACTTGATCCCCCATTTGCGGATGGTTTCATATGATAGAATTATGCCGTGCTCCAGCAGCATCTCTTCTCCCTCACGCAAGCTGAGGGAGAAGCGGTGATAGAGCCAAACAACATAGGCGGGAAACGGTGGCGTTTGTAACTGATTGGAGCAGAAGTCATGTTGTGCAATTACAAATCGGAACTGGAGCCAAAGTTAAGCTGATAGCGCCTAATCAAACGGTACTTCTTTGCCGAAATGCATGATCACATTAGAAGCACCAGCATCCTTGTATTCCTCATAATATTGGAGCGGGTCAATGCGTTGAAGTGTCGTGTTCTCGCTGTCCACGAGGAACCAGTCACCCTCTACGTTTTTTCTGAAGGCTACTAAGTGAACATCGTTTCCATAAATCAAACGATCAGGTCCGCCTTCTTTCATAAGATTCTCAATTTGCTGCTTATTTTTCTTCAGCACGTTATCGTTGCCCGTGGGGTCTTCCAGCCAGTCAACATTGAATTCTGGTAAGTCTGGCCTTAGCTCTTTCATGACAAGCTTGGCAGTATCCGGGCTGAAGCCGGCAGTAGAATCGCTCTCTTCTGGATATACTCCGTTAAAGAGCTGATATTGCTCGCGTGCAAGGCTTGTGAGCAGCTTGTCTGCATTCTCTTCATATTCTTTGTTAAAACGTTCCTGATCATAGCTCAGGTAAGCCTCTGCCATTTGCACTTTCTCGCTCCGCGGCACTTGGGCAATGTTTTCTTTGACAGGTGTCAGGGCGTGCTTTGCAAAAGACTCAAGTGGTATTGCATCATACCCCAATAAGGCATTCATCGAGTGCTTCATGCAATGGCGTTTTTCCTGTTTTTCGCAATAGAATAACGGGTTGTGTCCTTCTGGTTTTTTGCGCGAGTCAATGTTGCACCTTTGCTTCTTAGTTTCGTACTTGGGGTTAAAGAAGACCTCTTTCAACTTAACGTCCTCGGAGCGGTCCTGAGAGTTAGTCTTTTTGCCAATTGCAGCAGAGGAGACTAGACATGCCGTTCCCGGCCACCTCGTTGGAGCTGGCCCTGAGAGCCTCTTCCAGCCAGTCGACTGCATCCTCCAAAAACTCAAGCTGTAGAAGGGCATCTTTTTCATCACCACCATCCGCACTGATTTGAGCTTGTGTGATGAAGGCTCTAGCTGCATCGATATATTGCTTATACGGGCCTTGTAGCTCAGCATCAGTAATCTGGGACTTGCTGGCTTCAAATCCACTTATCTTCTTCTCGGCGATGCCAATCTTGGAGTTTAGATCGCCGCTCTTCTCCTGATCGCCCCTGCCAGCTCCCACAGTGTCTTCCAGCCACTCGATTGAGTCCTGCAGAAATTCAAGCTGAAGAAGTACGTCTTTTCTTCGCCCTTCCTCGCATGTTGTTGTGCCTGGGTAATGTAATCTTTGGCAGCTCCAACGTATTGACCAAAATATCCCCTTGTCTCCGGATCGGAAATCTCAGAGCCTTTCGCCTCAAGGGTAGCCACCAGGCTTTCGGCAGCAGAAATTTTACTTGTCAGATCGCCGGTCTCTTCACTGCTTTGTTCTTGGCTTTTATTATTGGAATTCAATGTATCTTCCAGCCAATCAACTGCATCCTGCAAAAACTCCAACTGAAGAAGAACTGTCCGTCGTCAAAGATAGTTGGACAAAATTGGCTTTCGATTAGTGGAGTGTCTGGCCCAATTGCGTGTTGATGTTAAGCGGCTTGTGCGTGGTAGCGCAAGCGTCGGTTTTGAATAGTTCTGCGTT